>CALVBV010000043.1 GCA_944325815.1 Candidatus Gastranaerophilales bacterium | reverse complement strand
CCAACTTGGCGTTATACTTGATATTGGGTAAGATCCCGAAAGGGGTAAATGAAGTTCGGAGGATTGATAAAAATCTACTCCGCTTGGCGTAAAAAGTTCGGGATGACGTTTTAATTTTTAAACTGCTATTCAACTTTTCCTCTTTTCCACTTTTCAACATTTATAACTTCTCCTCAACTACTAAACCTCTCAACTCCTAAACCAATGCCGGCACCCACCTAACCTCCTTCATTAGGGAGGGACTGTTACAAACTCCTCAACTTATCAACTCCTTAACGCGGAATTGACCCCTCTCCCAGGCCCTCTCCCACAGAGGGGCGAGGGAACTGCCACAGCGGGCGTTTAGTATACCCTCCCCTTTCCGGTGGACATCAAGCTTATCGCCCAGACCAACCGGCCAAATACATTTACCCTCCCCTTGTGGGAGGGTCGAAATCTCTGATTTCGGGGAGGGGTTAGACATTAAGTTAATATTTTTAACTTCTAAATATTATCTTGGACAGTAATGCCCACAAGGGGAGAGTGGATAACTCCTTTTCAACTGTTCAACTTATCCGCTCTTCAACATTTATAACTTCTTCTCAACTCCCCCCCCTCTTCACTTAATAAATAAACTGCGCTATAATAAGAGCATGAGTTCAGAAGCGGAAGATAGAAATCTAAAAATGGTCGGGCTGGAACTCATGTTCCTTACCCCAGAAAAATATAGCCACGCTGACGGTATTACTGCTGTTGAACTGGCAAAACTTGTCGACCTGCCTGTTGAAGAAGTTAAGAAAAAACTCCAGATTCTAAAAGAAAAAAATATCGTACGTGTAAAGGGGATTAACCCTAAATACTGGTTATTTGACGAATACAATTTTCAGCGTCTTGATGACGATGACGATATTTTCCACCTCTTATGCAACTTTGAAGATGTTGATTTTGACAGATATTTTACTTATTAAAAATTTTAGAATAAACCTCCACAAAATATTCTATGGATCTGTCATGTTTTAGCTCTGCACTTTTAGGGAAAAAACAGCCCGGAATCTGTCCCATTTCACGGTGATGTCTTACGCACTCGCAGCAAATACCTCTGTTCTTGCAGGTTGTTGCAGAACAGGTGCATTCTGATAAATTTTCGTCTTTCCTACATTCCATTTATTAATCCCCTCTTTGTTTGCCAAATTCACACCCGCAGTAATTCTGCCGGTATAACCCAAGGTCTTTTGAAAGTTTATTTGTCTTTAAAAAACCATCCTTTTTCTTAAAATCAATCGCGATATATTCAAGCCCATCCGCAACCGTACGCCCTATTTCCGTTATCTTCTCAAAATTTTTATGCGGACTTATAACAAGAGAGGTCGTAAATTTTGTTATGCCGAGTTCTTTTGCTTTTCTGACAGCTTCCTTCAGTCTCAGTTCAATACATTTGTCACAGCGTCGTCCTCTTTCAGGCTCACTTTCAAGTCCTTTTACAGCTCTAAGAAAATCCTCATGCCGGTATTCTTCTGCAACTAGCTCAACCCAATGATACATACAGACAATTTTTTGAGCCTCCAGCCGTCGATCATATTCTTCTTTTGTATCTAAATTAGGGTTGCAAAAGTACACGACAGGTGAATAACCCATTTCTTTTAACAGACCAATGGGATATCCTGAACAAATGCCGCAGCAGGCGTGTAACAATATTCTATTTTTTTCTTGGCAATGCACCATGTTCCGTTAATAATTCCTTAAGCTCATAATAAGGCTTTACACCTACAATTTTTTCTCCGTTGATATACATTGTCGGAGTTCCGTCTATATTAAGCTCGCTAGCCTTATCTATCTCTGCCTGAAGCTCTTTTGTTGTTTCTTCTGAGTTAAAATCAGAAATAAATTTATCTTTATCAAATCCGAGCTGGTCAGCAAGTTTGAGCATTGCATCCATTGTCACAGGCTGATTTTCATACAAAAGAGAACTCATCTCCCAATAGTTACCCTGCTGCATAGCAGAAATCGCACCTCTTGACATAAAACAAGCATTCGGATGCATGCTAAAACTTATATAAGGATTACATTCCTTATCAAAAGGGTAATTGTGGTGAACAATTTTGATATTTTTAAATTCTTTTGCAGCCTGATGAAGCATTATATTGTTTATATAACATAGAGGACAAACATAGTCTGAATAGAGTTCAATAACTACATCCGGATTCTCAACCCCCAGCAGATTACCTTTAACGCGGTATGGGTTAAATTTAATATCTCTGTATTTCAATATAGCCTTCTGTTTCTTAATATGCGGCACAAAATTGTATGTAATACCGCTGTAGCATAAAAACGATACTGCAAGTATAACCAGAACGATAAAAGTTTTTGTGTACTTCTTTGCACCGTCTATGAAATCTATAAAAGTAGTTTTAAATTCACTGTATGTAAACAGAAATGGCACCAAAAGAAGCAGCCCCATAAGAGTTTTAGGATAGAAACATAGTCCCAGAATCAAAACAGCAATAACTTTTGGGTATTTTTTAGGACCTTTAATTGAGGTTATAACACCGGTTTTAACTTTATTTATATTCTCCTTCAACTTACCGGAAGACGCAACAAGTGCTATTATTAAGTCAATACAATAAGTCAAAACGCATAAAATACACAACTTATGAATTTTGAACAAACTTAACCCTGCAAGAACCATAGATATAGTGAACGCAATGGTACCCAATGCCGCAATATATGACATCGGATTCTTGAACACTTCAAGAAATTTAAGGAATTTAATATTCTTAAGCTTATCCACAATTGTCAGGAAAAGAACTGTAATATAGAAGAACATTCCCCAGTATGCAAGAGGAATCCCCCAGAATTGTGATACAGTAGACCTTGCGGCACCATCACAGTCTATAAATTCATTTATTGAACAAAAGCTTGAAAGTGCGTATTTTTCATAATTTGCAACATAATATATCATTGCAAGCTTTATCGTTAAGGCAAAGCCCAACAGGGTTAGTATTTGTATAGCTAATTTTTTACCGTCAATCTTCATAAAAGTACTCCACTCCCATACATATTACTAATTCTAGTATATAATAATATTTTTTCAATGATACTTATACCTAACAGGGTCAGTAATAAAGTCCTAGCCTGTCTTGGTGATATAAAGAGTTTCTAAAATAATTATTAAGATATATTACAAAATCATACATTCTCATGATTTTATTTAAAAAATATACTGCTAATATATAACTATACTCCTTAAAAAACGACGATACACATATCCCTAATCAACAGCTATGCACTTCAAAAGTTCATAGCTTTTTTTTTATTTGATAAATATGTGTTTATTTACTATAATTTTGATATGAAAAAAATATTGCTTTCATTAGTTCTGCTAAATATCTGTCTTACCTGTTCAGCCGTTACACCGGAAGAATTATCACAGCAGGCAACAGCCTTTTACAGTGACAATAATTTTAACAAAACAATGGACTTGCTTCTCCAGATAAACGAAAAAGACCGTACTGCACAAGATTGGCTTCTGCTGGGCAATCTATTGGATGATAAAGGCGAGAAGGACAATGCGGTTTTTATGTATCAAAAGGCAATAGCAACAGATAAAAAGTGTTATAAAGCCTTCTACAACCTTGCAAACAATTATGCAGACAACGGGCAGTATAATATGGCGGTTGCAAATTACAAAAAAGCAGCTTCTTTAAACAAAGAAAATCCCTATGTTTTTTATAATCTTGCCTGTGTGTATATAAAGCTCGGCGAGCTGAACAAAGCAAAGTCTAATCTTAACAAAGCCGTCATGCTGAAATCTGATGTGCCGGAGTTTCATTATAACTTAGCTTACGTATACAAACAGCTTGGTAAAGAAAAACTTGCACAGACTTATTTGGATAATTTTAACAAACTTACAGGCTCTACAAATCCTTAAATTCTTCTTCAAGCCATTCTATTAACGGCCTGTCATCGCCGAAGAAGATATCAAACTCTTTTTCAAATTTAGGGCTTACTAAAAATTTCCGCGTAATATTAAATGCTGCCGGTTCACATCCGTCAATGGTTTTTCCGGTTATCATTTTCTGCTCTTTATCATGAACCTCTGCATAATTGAGCCCTAATTCTACACAAAAGGGTATTCTTTTTTTTCCTTTATCATCATAAGATATCAGTCCAAATGTCCTGCAAATGACCGCTCTT
This sequence comes from Candidatus Gastranaerophilales bacterium, assembly GCA_944325815.1. Lineage (GTDB taxonomy): Bacteria > Cyanobacteriota > Vampirovibrionia > Gastranaerophilales > Gastranaerophilaceae > CAG-196. The sequence continues at coordinate 11,957 of CALVBV010000043.1, read as the reverse complement.
GCCGGATAAACAGCACATCTGTTATCAACAAGAAACGGACACTCATACATTTTTTCTCTTGATTTTTCAAGCAATGCGGCAATATTTTCATTAACTTTGTCCTTTAAACTATCCTCGAGCTCGTTATAATAAAACATCAGATTAATGTACTCAAGTTCAGTCATCGGATATTCGCCCTCTTTGCAGCAATATGCGCAGCCCTCTTTACATTTTATAAAAGGCTTTTGAGATTCAAACATCTTAGCAAGTTTCTTATCTAAAAACTCTAAATATTCTCTATACCGCGTAATCACAGCTTGAAACCTTTTCTCTTTTCCTTAATCACTTCGCAGCGTTCAAGTTTGTTATATAGCTGGGAATTAATCTCGCCGCCTATCAGAATCAAAATAGATGTATAGTACAGCCAGACCATCAAAACTGCAAAACCTCCGATTGTACCATAAACGAAGTTGTATGTATGAAGGTTATTAATATAAACGGAAAATCCCCAGGAACCCAAGAGCCATGATATACAGAAGAAAAGAGTTCCCGGAAGCGCACTTCTGCGTCTTAACTTTTCTTTTCCGCCCAAATCCGGTAAAATATAGTAATGCAGATATGCCATTATAAATAATGCAATAAAAGCTATCGGCCAGCGGATTAGAAGCATTATATTTCCTGAGTGGACTGTTAAACCTAAATATGTGATTAAAAATTTGATAATAACTTTTCCAAAAATAATCAGATTTATAGTCAAAAATAACACCAGAGCGTTTACAAAAACCATAACCAGTGAAAGAAGCCTTGTATACAGAAAAGAACGTGTTTCTTCTACTTTATACGCTCTGTTCAGCCCTTTCAGCACAATCGCAAGCGCATTTGTGGAAAGTATTACCGTGATACAAAAACCTAAAGTCGCTACCAGACCGCCTTTTGTAAAAAACCAAACTTCATTTAAAACCGTTTCTATCAGATTAAGCACATCATTAGGCATTACCTGCTGAAGAAAAACAATGACAGGATTCATAAAAGAATGTTTTCCCAGCCAGCCGAAGACTGCCGTTAAAAACAACATAAAAGGGAAAATTCCTATTACAAGCATAAACCCCATTTCAGAAGCCATACCGAAAAAGTCATTTTCAATAACTGAGTTTATAATATTTCTTAATGTCTTGAACCTATATTTAAATTTCACAACTTAATCTCATTTAATAATTTATTTACCGAATCTTTTATATTTGCCTTAATCGTACATCCTGCAGCAAAGGTATGGCCGCCTCCGCCGAATTTAGCACAAATTTCGGCAGCATCAATACTCTTGCTTCTCATAGAAACTTTAGTAAGGCGTGCATCAACTTCTTTCAGTACAAAAGAGACTTCTGTAGAATCAATTGCTCTTAAGGTTTCTGCAATGCCGTCCGTATAATCATCGCCTGCGGAGAATTTCTCCAAATCCTTTTTATAAACTGTTGTGTATGCAATTTTGTTTTCTTCAAGAAAAACAGCCTTATTCACGCAATAATTTTGAAACATTACAAAATTTTTAGTCTTTGTCTCATAACACTGTTTATAAATATAATTCGGGTTAGCACCGGCCTCAACCAAATCGGACGCAGCTTTAAAAACATCGGATGTAGTATTCTCAAATCTAAAATTCCCTGTATCTGTCATTATAGCTGTATATAAACATATAGCAGAATCTTTATCAATCACCCAGCCATTCTTTTTAAAATATTTATATAAAACTTCTCCGCAGGAACTTGCCTCAGGCTCTATTAATTGGTAATCGCCAAACCCCGGGTTAGTCTTATGATGATCGATATTGATTGTGCACTTTGCCTTCTCAAAAAATATTTTAGAATCAATAACCCTGTCAAGTGAAGCTACATCAAGGGTTATTACCAAATCATAAACAAGGGATTTGTCATAGTATCTTTGGGCAAGTTTTATATTAGGTATAAATTTATAGTTAAAAGGAATGTTTGACACAACATTCATATCCGCTTTTTTCTTAAACCTGTGATAAATCATACTGTACATTGCACACATTGAACCCAGCGTATCGCCGTCAGGGTTCATGTGTGATAATAAAAGTATCTTTCCCGAAGATTTTATGATATCATCTAAATTACAACTCATAATAAAATATTACCATAAAGATAGGGATTTAATGAAGAAAGTTCTTTATACAGATTTTGAAGGCGTAGATTCAGTAATAAGTTCTATGATGGATAATCCGCAATTGAAAAAAGCAATTACGCGGACAAATCTGTACAGCTTCTGGGATAAAATTGTACCTTCAAAATTCAAAAACCGTTCAAAGCCGTATTCAATGACCTTCGGCGGTATTATGGTAATAGCGTGTGAAAATCATATTGTAGCGCAGGAACTTTCTTTGTACAAAGTTGTTTTGCTTAAAAAATTTGAACCTTATCTAAAGAGTCTGAAAATGCGCGTTACGGATTTAAAGTTTGATCCTAAAAAATGGGTTGTTGAATAACTATAAATTGTAGCAGGCTCTAAAGTTTTTGATTAAATTTTTAGCATCTCCTGATTTATAATAGTAAGTATTATCCTCATTTTTCAGAGCCAGCAGGATATTTAAAGTTTCCTTGTCAGATGAAAATAAATCAGCTTTCTGCATTAAAATAGCACAATCGTAGCTGTTAAATCTTTCTTTGCCTTTTTCGTCTTTTGCCTCAACTATTGCATTAAAAATCTCCGGATAGGCCTGAATTTGTTCTCCTGCATCTAAATAGAGTTTTATCGCGTCTTCGGCATTAAATCTGGGTGTTTTGTCTTCATTTTCCAAATTAATTATTTGCATAAAGACTCCGGGTCTAAGCTTGATATCATCTGCATTGTTGAAAATTTCGTATTTCTCCTGTTCTGAGAATCTGGAAATATTGACGCCCAGATTACTTTCAGAAAATTTTGAATTTTCGTTTTTGTAATATTCTTCCAAGAAGTCCTGAGGCGGTTCTTGTGATAATGATAACATTGCACTTGCAGCTATGGCAGTGCCTATTTTCAAACTGTCTGAAAGATTCATTTTGCCTTCAAATACCGTCTGTTTTTTTAAGTTATTTCGTCGTTGATTAATGGTTTTTATTGTCGGATTTGTGCTTATTTTGTTTACAATCATTGTGATTTCCTTCTTTCCTGTTTATTAATAATAACGTGTAAATAAAAAAACTTAACAGGATTGTAATAATTTTTTACAATATACCCGCTTTGGCTATTTTAGGAGTTTTTATAAATGTTTGTGTTATTATATTCTTAATTGGAGAGGATAATTATGATAAATTTTTTGTTAAAACTACTTGGCGACCCAAACGATAAAAAAATTAAAAAAATAATGGGCATTATTGACCATATAAATGCACTGGAACCGGAATTTGAAAAATTGTCTGACGAAGAGCTCAGAGCAAAGACTGATGAATTTAAAGCAATTTTATCAAAAAGACCGACGTCTGATAATGAAAAAGCCGATAGGATTCTGGAAAAAGAAGCATTGGACAAAATTCTTCCGGAAGCTTTTGCAACCGTTCGTGAAGCAGGAAAAAGAGTCCTTAATATGAGGCACTTTGATGTGCAGCTTATCGGGGCATATTTTCTTCATAACGGCCACATTGCAGAGATGAGAACCGGTGAAGGTAAAACTCTTGTAGCAACGCTTGCAGCTTACTTAAATGCCCTGACAGGAAAAGGGGTCCACGTTGTAACTGTTAACGATTATCTTGCAAAACGTGACAGCGAATGGATGGGGCAGATTTATAAATTTTTGGGCTTAAGCGTCGGAGTGATTCTCTCCAACCAGCACGATGCTGACGAGTTTAACCGCAAACGTGCCGCCTATGCTTGTGATATTACTTACGGTACAAATAACGAGTTCGGATTTGATTATCTAAGGGATAATATGGCGGCTTCTAAAGATATGCTTGTTCAGAGACCTTTTAATTACGCTATTATTGATGAAGTTGACAGTATTTTAATTGATGAGGCAAGAACTCCTCTTATTATAAGCGGGCGTGTAGAAAAATCTGCAGATACTTATACGTTGATGGCAAAAGTAGCACCGCAGCTGGAAAAAAATAAAGACTATGAAGTTGATGAAAAAAATAAAAATGTAATTCTGACAGAAGACGGTATAGACAGAGCGCAGGAAATTATCGGATGTAAGGATTTATTTGATATTAATAATCAATACGCACATGATTTATTGAATGCTTTGAAAGCAAAAGAATTATTTATCAAAGATACAGATTATGTTGTAAAAGACGGCGAAATAATGATAGTAGATGAATTTACCGGACGCTTAATGCCGGGAAGACGCTGGTCTGACGGCCTGCATCAGGCAATTGAAGCTAAAGAAGGTGTTGAAATTCAAGATGAAACCCAAACTCTTGCAAGTATTACCTTCCAGAACCTGTTCAGATTATATCCTAAATTATCCGGTATGACAGGTACTGCAATGACAGAAGAAGCTGAGTTTGGTAAAATTTATAATCTTGAAGTTACTGTTATTCCGACAAATAAACCGGATATCAGAATTAATTATCCGGATGTAATATATAAGACAGAAAAAGCCAAATATAATGCTGTTGTTAATGATATTATTGAACAGAATAAACTCGGGCGTCCTGTGCTTGTAGGTACTGTAAGCATTGAAAAATCCGAATATATTTCATCACTTTTGAAACAAAAAGGTATTAAACATAATGTATTGAATGCAAAGCAGCACGAAAGGGAAGCTTATATTATAGCCCAAGCTGGCCGTGTAGGTGCCGTAACTATTGCAACTAATATGGCAGGAAGAGGTACTGATATTCTATTGGGCGGTAATGCAGAATTTCTTGCAAAGGAGGCTCTTGATAAAAACGGGGTTACACCTGATAGTGCAAACTATGAAGAAATAAAAAATGAAGCCCTTAAAGACGCAAGAGAAATTACGGAAAAAGAACACGCTAAAGTTGTAGAACTCGGAGGACTTCATGTTATAGGTACGGAAAGACATGAATCCAGAAGAATTGATAACCAGCTAAGAGGCCGTGCCGCAAGACAGGGGGACCCGGGCTCTACCAGATTTTTCCTTTCTCTTGAAGACAATCTTATGAGAATATTCGGCGGGGATAAAATTACCGGATTGATGAATATGCTTAATGTAGAAGAAGATATGGCGATTGAATCAGGACTTATAACAAAACAAATTCAATCTGCCCAGAAGAAGGTCGAAACATATCACTTTGATATTCGTAAAAACGTACTTCAGTATGACGATGTCATGAATATACAAAGAGAAAAATTCTATGCCCAAAGAAGAAAAGTTCTTGAAGGAAAAGACCTGAGAGCTGATATTGAATATATGATTGATAGAGAAATTGACAGACTTCTTAAAAGCTACATCACACCTGAGATGAATCCGGAAGAATATATTCCGCAAGATTTGGAAACACTTGTAAAAGAGCTTCATTCAACAATTCCGCAACTTTCATATATAAATGTTGATGATATAAAAAATTATCGTTATTCAAGAATATACGATTCGCTGAAAGATGCAGCACAAAATGCTTATAAAGAACATGAAAAAGAAATAATAGGCTTTTACAATTCTATTTCTGAACAGTATGATCCGTCTTTTGAGAAACAGGAAGTTTTTGCAGAAAATAATATAATGCGCTCACTGGAAAGAGATATTCTTCTGCGTGTAGTCGACAATCAATGGATTGATCATTTGCATAATATAGATATGCTGAAAGACGGTATCGGCTTGCGAGCTTACGGTCAGAAAGATCCTTTGATTGAATACAAAAAAGAAGCCTATGATTTATTTAACAAAATGATGTATGAAATTCAAAGCAATACTGTAAGGTATCTTTTCAGAGCAAAATTCGGAATCCAGTTTGTGTCAGATGATGGTATAGAGGAAATTTCCCAATAAAAAATGCGCGGATAGTACCGCGCATTTTTATTGTTACATAATTAGAATCTATATATAACTTTCCAGTCATTATCAGCAATAGAGCCTGCACAATTCATACCGTCAGTAACCTTTGTTTCGTCACAGGTTCCGACCCAGGCTTCAGATGTACTTGCCTCTCCTTCATCTCCGCCTGCACTTCCGTACGCTTTATTATAAGCAGAGCCGCCTTCCGGAATAACAGAACCTGCATTATCAAGAGCCAGTACAAAAATATCTCTGCCGACTTTATTCGGTTTTATATTGAAACCGTTAATATCATAGTATATTCTGCCGACTTTTCCCTTATAAGAACCGTTAACATTTGTTTTATCAGGTGTGGTTAAAGATATAGCAAAAGCATCCCCAGCTTTTAGAGAATATACTGGAATTTCTATATCTGCGATATCTTCAGTGCCTGAAAAATATTTAGGTTTTGGAGTAAATCCGTTCATTTTTTTATCATCAATTGAACCTTCTACATATTTTTGAAGCTCTGTAAGATACTCTGTACTGTTGCTGCCTACAGCGCCTGAAATGGTATTGGATTCTTTGTCTGCAAGTAAATATTCATTAGCATTTTCTAAAGTGCTCATGAATTTTCTAATACTCGGTCCAACTTTTGCTTTTTGATAACCGCCGACTAATGATGGGGTTGTCATTGCCGCAACTACACCGATTATAGACAAAGTTATCAAAACTTCTGCCAAGGTAAAGCCTTTTTTCTTTCTCATATAATTATCCTCTCTTTTATTTAGACACAATCTATTTTATCATTATTTATAATCTTAGTCCAGATATAAAAAGAGCCGGATTTAATTTATTCCGGCTCTTTTATATTTTTATCTGTAACTTATTGATAAAGCGGTGCAAGTTTCTTTTCTTGTTGAGGAATTACACCTTCTTCAATTGATTGATATACTCTGTAATCAATTACAGGGAAGCAGTTATCAATGCTTTCGATTTCTCTGAGTTTAGACTCATCTATGCATCCTGATTCAATCATATCTGCAATAAAGCTGAATCTGTCAACATGTTCGTTAAATCTGTCCGTTGCATAATCTTTTGCCTGCCATGTTGTAATCAAAAACGGCCAGTCAGAACTTTGTAACAACAAGTTTTCTCTCGCAAGTTGGTTCAGAGCTCTATGCAGAAGCTTGTTATCCGGAATATCAGGATATTTATCCGCAATTGCACTCATACGTTTTTCGCAAGAGTGGATAATAGGCCACATCCATTCTGTAAGATGGTTCATCCATACATAGAAATGACCGCCTTGTCCCCAAGAACTTTCAGGAATTTGAATAGCTTCTTTAGGCGGATATTTAGTAATATATTCGCCGGCAGTAAGTCTTTCAACTTCCGGAAGATAGTCATGGAATTTTTTGATAACCTGTTTGATAAATTCAACACCTTCAAACCACCAGTGTCCGAAGAGTTCTGTATCAAAAGATACCATTACAAGACCTTCTTTTCCTGTACCTAATTTATAATCGTTAAGAAGGTGATAAATCAATGTTGTATAGTGGTCTGAGTTTTCATTAACCTTGTTCATAGCAAGCACCGGATCATAAAGCATTTTGTCGCCCAAATCCGTAGTAGGAGATGTTATTCTCCAATAGTGCATGCCTGATTTATCATCTTTTTTGTGGAATTCTCTAAAGCATCCGTCGCCCGGATATCCGTCAGCCGCAGACCAAACCTGATATCCGGCTCTGTCGTTACGTCCCATAACTGCAACTTGAGCATCAGGAAGCCAGTATGCTGAATATGTATCATATCCGGTTGCCGGTCTGTCCGGAAGCGGAATATATTCAATATTTCCGTACATGCCGATTACACGTCTGTTACCGATAGAATTTCCGCCTTCGATTACGTGAGATTCAGTAAAGAAGTATTGGATATCATTGTTTTGAAGAGTAACTTCAATAGCTGGTCTCCAGTGTTTTTTGCCGTCTTTACCTACATATTCGTATCCTTGACGGTAAGCGCATTCCGGAAGCCATGCCCCCATAGCTTTTTTACCGAATAATCTTTTTGTTGTATCCTGACCGACTTTAAATTGAGCATTCAGGTTGCTGTCAGTTGCAAGCAATGGCGAGAAGCCGTGAGTTGCACCTGATGTTGTGATTTCAATACATCCTAAATCCTGATACTTTTTGAAATATTTAATCAAATTCTTTTCATATTTATTAACAAAATCATTTCTTAATTTATTCCACCAATCGAAATAATATTTTGCTAAGTATTTTAAGTGTTGAGAATGAGCAACCTTAGGATCCGGATATCTTTCCAAATCTTTTGAAACAGATGCGATTCTTGAATCAATATATTCAACAAAGCCGTTTTGCAAATGTTCGTCATTAAGCTGCTCGGCAAGAATCGGAGTAATGCCCACTGTCAATTTTGCCTTAATGCCTTCATCATATAATTCTGAAATAGCGTTGAGCAGAGGTACATAGGTTTCAGCCATACATTCATAGAGGTTTTCCTCTCCGAACGGCCACATACCTGCCATTCTATAGTACGGCAGATGGCTGTGTAACATAAATACGAATTGTCCTACTGACATTTTTGCCTCCAATCATCTTCTCATTTATTTTTGTATTTTGAATATATATTTTTACATTATTATTTATAACACAAATTTATCAAAAAATTAACTCTTTAGTATTAGTTACGAGGAATAATGTTACAATTGTTAACCAACTTTGAGCGCTGAAATCGCCTCTAAGTCAATTATATAAGGATTATATCTAACCTATTGTAAACATATAATTATTATTTTTTGAGCAAGTTGCACAGAAATCTGTTTCTGCACTGATTGTTTTAGAATAATCTTTGAATGAGCTTCCGGAACGTCCGCGGTAATCATTTGCAAGAAACGGGCAGGAATATATTCCGTTTTGAGACAAAGTCCTGCCGTACATACAGTCTGTTTTTGAAGAAGGCATTGAGTAGTTTTTATCATCAAAAGAAGGATGTGACACTGTTATTTGAACATCAGTATTATAAATTTCCTGTTCTTTAAAAATTTTATTAAAGGATTCCATTATTTCCTTTTCACTCAGGTTGTAGCAATTCTGTATTGATAAAACAGATGTAAAATTATATCTGCTCAAATTCTTTAAAGCATGAATCGTCTGTCTGTAATTTCCTCTGTAGCGCATTTTATCGCTTTCTATTTCATTAAAATGTGTAAGAGATAGTTTAAAGAAAATTTGTGTTGAACCTTCATCTTCAACTTTTTTCAGAAACCGGATTTTCTTTTCATTCAAGAAACTTCCATTAGTACAAATACAGACATTGCACCTTTTAAGGCACAGTCTTAAAATTGTATTAAAGTCCGGATGAGTCATCGGCTCTGCACCGGTTAAATAAATACAATAAAGGTTTTCTATAAGAGTATCATTTAAAGCCTCTTTTATTTTGTCAACAGAAATAAAGTCTTTTACGTTTTTACTCACGGGAAAATCAATATAACAGCTTGAGCAGCGCTGATTGCAGTTTTTGGCTGTAAGTTCTATAAAAATATTATTTAACTCCTCCAACGTATAAACAGGTGCAGTATAAATACTATTGCTCATAAATCCTCCTTACTTATTTTGACTAAACCATGTTATTTCAATAAAACTTCATTTAGAATTATCTCAATGGGGAGTAAATATATAACCTCTCAGGTAATTTTATCTTATTTATTTTCATTTGTGTTATAATAAAATTTGTTATAGGGAAGAAGGTAAAAAGATGAGTTTAGATGTATATTTAGGTATTGATGTAGGCTCTGTCACTACAAAATTGGCACTGGTTGATGAAAAAGGAAAATATATAGATTCATATATGCTGAAAACTGCCGGCAAACCTGTAGATGCCGTTCAGAGCGGTTTGAAACACATACTTTCGCAGGCATTATGCGAATATAATGTGCAGGGGGTAGGAACAACTGGTTCAGGAAGAAACCTTGCAGGGGCTCTTGTCGGTGCGGATGTTGTTAAAAATGAAATTACAGCTCATGCTGTTGCTGCAAGCACTTATATTCCGGGAGTACAGACTATTCTTGAAATCGGCGGACAGGACAGTAAAATTATTATTTTAAGAGACGGTATTGTAACCGATTTTGCGATGAACACCGTGTGCGCAGCCGGAACAGGAAGCTTTCTTGATCATCAGGCTCAAAGATTAAATGTTCCTATTGAAAAGTTTGGAGAAACCGCGCTTAAGTCTGAAAATCCGGCACGTATTGCCGGAAGATGCGGTGTATTTGCGGAAAGTGATTTGATTCACAAACAGCAGCTAGGATATCCGGTAGAAGATTTATTATACGGATTATGCCAGGCTCTTGTAAGAAATTATTTAAGCAATCTTGCACTCGGAAAAGAACTTCTTCCAACAATTTCTTTCCAGGGAGGAGTAGCAACTAATTCCGGCATGGTTAAGGCTTTTGAAGAAGCTTTGAATACAAAAATAGTGGTTCCTGATAACCACCAGACAATGGGCGCTATAGGTGCAGCGCTTCTTGCAATGGAAAATCACCAGTATACAGAAACTCCGACAAAATTTAAAGGCTGGGAAGTCGGAAGTATGAACTTCCAATCCGTAACCTGTCAGTGTACAGGATGTTCTAATAACTGCGAAGTTATAACAATATTAGAAGGAGAAGAACCTGTAGGACATGTTGAAAAAATAGGTGATATAAAGGGCAATATTATCGCACGGTGGGGCGGAACTTGCGGAAGATGGGATATCGGCTAGATATATTTTAAAGGTAAGTGTTTATTCATAAATAATTGAGGTGTCGGGGATGACAATAAAATTAAAAAATTTTGAAATCGGCGGGAATAAACTAACAATTCTTGCAGGTCCATGTGTGATTGAATCTATGGATGTTTTGAGGAAAACTGCAGAAGGTTTAAAGAAGGTTTGTGAGAAACTGGATATAAATTATGTATTTAAATCCTCTTTTGATAAAGCCAACCGTTCTTCAATAAAATCTTTCAGGGGCCCCGGCTTGGAAAATGGACTTGAAGCATTAAGTCTTATAAAAAAAGAATTTGATGTACCGATTGTCACTGATATCCATCTGCCAGAGCAGGCTGCACCTGTTGCGGAAGTCGCAGACATTTTACAGATTCCGGCATTTTTATGCAGACAAACTGATTTGCTTGTTGCAGCTGCTAAGACAGGAAAAATTGTTAATATTAAAAAGGGGCAGTTTTTGGCGCCCCAGCAGATGAAATCTTTAATCAAAAAAGTGGAAGAAGCCGGAAACAAAAATATTTTAGTAACAGATAGAGGCGTAACCTTTGGGTACAACAACCTTGTGGTCGATTTTAGAGCAATTCCTGTTATGAAGGAATTTGGTTATCCTGTAGTGTTTGATGCCACCCACAGTGTGCAAATGCCGGGTTCTAATGGTGATTCAACCGGCGGAGATAGAAGATTTGTTCCGACACTTGCAAATTCTGCCATGGCAGCAGGTGCGGATGTTTTATTTTTTGAAATTCATCCGAATCCTGACTGTGCTCTCTGCGACGGCCCTAATATGCTGGCGCTTTCTGATGCGGAAAAAGTCTTTGCAAAATGCAAAGCTATTTTTGAAATCGTCCGTGAGGGGTATAAGAGTTGAGAAGTTTAGTAGTTTAGAAGTTGAGCAGAAGATATAAAGTGGAAGGGTTGAATAGCAGTAGGATGTGGTAAATCTTCGATTTACCACATCAGATAGTGTTTTGGTAATCAGAGATTACCAAAACCTACTGGCTGGCCTTGGTTTAGGAGTTGATAAGTAAAAGTAGGGTGCAGTTCTACTGCACCAATAAAATCCTCTCTCCCCTTGTGGGCACTGCTGTCCATGATAAATTATCTTGTCATGCTGAACTTTTTCTATCAAGCGGAATTGTTCGGCGTGAAGCCTACAAGTCTTATTTACCCCTTTCAGCATCTTACCAACTTGGCGTTATACTTGATATTGGGTAAGATCCCGAAAGGGGTAAATGAAGTTCGGAGGATTGATAAAAATCTA
>CALVBV010000042.1 GCA_944325815.1 Candidatus Gastranaerophilales bacterium | reverse complement strand
ACTAATGAAATTCTTACGTTTCTGTTCGGATCGTATTCAATAGTTTTTACTGTTGCAGGAACACCGAATTTTTCTCTTTTGAAGTCGATGATACGGTAAGCTTGTTTTACACCGCCACCTTTATGACGACAAGTTATTCTGCCGGTATTGTTTCTGCCGGCTGTCTTGTGTAATTTCTTCAATAAAGATTTTTCAGGAGTTGATGTAGTGATTTCTTGATAATCACTCTTTGTCATACCTCTTTGTCCCGGAGATGTCGGATTAATTTTACGAATTGCCATTTTTATTTTTCTCCTATAATTATCTTTTTATTTAGTGACCAAGTGATCAAGTGACTATGTGATCAAGTGGCTTGTTTATTGCAATTTTTATATTGCAGTCAATTCTTCGATTGGATCGCCTTCGATAGTTACGATTGCTTTCTTTGAAGAATCTGTTCTGCCGAATTTCAGACCCATTCTTTTTTCATGTGACGGCATATAAACTGTTCTTACTTTCTTTACTTTTCTTCCTGGAAAAGCTAATTCAACAGCCTGTGCAATTTCTATTTTTGTTGCATCTTTGTTTACTTCAAAAGAATACTGGCCTAATGAAGTTGCCATCATTGACTTTTCTGTTATAATCGGTTTTTTGATTACATCATATAATTTTTCGATATTTGTTCTTTGTTTGCTCATTATTGCAGCCTTTCTGTTATATCGTTAACAGCTTTTTCTGTCATTACAACAAAATCAGCTTCAAGTAAGTCTTTTACGTTCAAGTTTGTAGGTAACAACAATTTTACTGAAGGAATGTTGCCTGCTGCCAAACTCAAATATTTATTTTCTTCTGCCATTGTATCAGCAATAACCAGAATCTTTCCTGCAAGATTTAATGACTTAATGATACCTGCCATTAATTTTGTTTTTGGTTCGGTAATTGCAGAGAAATCCTTAACTACTACAATCTGTTCTTCTCTTGCTGAAAGTGCAGATTTAAGAGCTAATTTTCTTGCTTTTTGTGGCATATTGATTTCATAGCTTCTTGGTTTTGGTCCAAAGATAACACCGCCGCCTGCAAATAGAGGTGTTCTTAAAGAACCTGCTCTTGCACGGCCTGTACCTTTTTGCTTCCAAGGTTTTTTGCCGCCGCCTGAAACTTCTGCTCTTGTTTTAGCGCATGCTGAACCTTGTCTTGCGTTATTTAACTGTCTTCTCAATGCAAGGTGCATTACATGAAGGTTTGGTTCTACACCGAAAACAGCTTCGTTTAATGTAATTTCACCTAACTTTTCACCGTTTGTATTTAATAATTGTTTTGACATTGTTTTATTTCCTTATTTATCTGTACTTCCTCTTACCCCTTTCGGTTTCCCGTTTTATATGGCAAGTCGGGATTTTTATGACTTTTCTGTCGTTTGGGATTTAACCCCTCACCCGCATTTCTAAGTTTCGCTTACGCTTAACTTGAAATGCTTCCCTCTCCCACAAGGGGCGAGGGTATTCAAGCACTAATTCCACTTAGTTCTTGAAGGAACGATTGTTACCAATCTGCCTTCGCAGCCAGGAACTGAACCTTTTACCAAAATTAATCCGTTTTCTGAATCAACCTTAACGAGTTTTAATTTTGTAATAGTAACTCTTTCGTTACCCATATTGCCGGCCATTCTTTTACCTTTGATAACACGGCTTGGAGTTGTACCTGCGCCGATTGAACCGGGTTCTCTGTGGTTCTTAGAACCGTGAGCCATTGGGCCTCTGCCGAAGTTCCATCTTTTTACAGTTCCCTGGAAACCTTTACCAATCGATGTACCGGTTACGTCAACTTTTTGAACATCGTTTAAAACAGACAAGTCAATTTCCTGCCCTACTTTATAATCAGACGGATTATCAACTCTAAATTCTTGCAAATGTCTGTAATTTGCAAGTCCGTTTTTCTTGAAATGACCAAGTTCTGCTTTTGTCAAATGTTTTTCTTTAGCAGGAATAGTTCCTACCTGTATAGCATTATAGCCGTCTGTTTCAACTGTCTTAACCTGAGTAACAACTGTTGAATCAACTTTGATTACTGTAACAGGAACTGCCAAACCTTCTGAATCAAAGATTTGAGTCATCCCTAATTTTTTACCTATTACACCTAGTGTCATGTGTTTTTCCTTTCCGACATATATACGCACAGAAATATCCTGTTTGTACTTATATGCCTTTCTTCTTGCGAGCGCTACTGCCTTTACTATACCTTTTGGGAGTTACCTCCCCGCGTCTTACCTGACGTTGTAGTTCACATTATATGCATAATGCTTATTAAGTTTTCAATTTGTGGTGTTTTACGGATCTTGAGCCTTACAGCTTAACTTCGATATCAACACCTGCCGGTAAGTCTAACCTGCTCAGCTCTTCCGTTGTTTGCTGAGTAGGTTCGTAAATATCGATAATGCGTTTATGTGTACGTATTTCAAAATGTTCTCTTGATTTTTTGTCTACGTGCGGTGAACGCAATACACAATATATACGTCTTTTGGTAGGTAAAGGAATAGGACCTGCTACTTTAGCGTCTGTTCTTTTTGCTGTTTCTACGATTTTCTCAGCTGACACGTCAACCAATTTATGTTCGTATGATCTCAAACAAACTCTAATTCTTTGTCTTTTAGCTGTTGTCATTTTTAATTCCTTTATTTTTGTATCTATACAATCCCCGGGGGGAAACCGTTCCGCGTTTCATCCAAGACTCCCGAACAGAAGCTTGTTTCAAACTCTTCCGGCACCCGGTGCTATTCTTTCGACTATAGCATTTTAATCTTATTTCAAACAAAAATCAGTGTCAACAGGAGAAAATAGTTTCTTGTTTTTAAATTTTACAAAAATTTACATTACTGTAATGGTATATACTTGAAAAAAAAAAATCAGCGAAATAAAATATTATTGGTCGAAAAATAAATTCAAGTTTGGAATCTTGAAAAAACAGAAAGTAGGTTATTATGAAAGATGGTATCCATCCTGATTATAAAAAAACTATTATTAAATGCGTCTGCGGAAACGAAATAGAAACCGGCTCTGTAGTAGATAATCTTACTGTTGAAATCTGCTCTCACTGCCACCCATTCTATACCGGACAACAAAAAATCCTCGACTCCGAAGGACGTGTCGAAAGATTTAATAAACGATACGGTAATAAGTAATAGTTTGTTAAGATTTTACAATAAACAAAAGACCTGCATATACAGGTCTTTTTGTTTACCTGATAAAACTGAATGCAACTATCTTGTCTACATTTATATGAAGCCAGTCAAAATATGTACTTGTATACTCATCACAACTTGTGCTGTCTACTGAATAATACTCTGTACACACTTTTACATCAGTCAAATTTATAAACTCTTCCTTGGAACTATCATCACAATCATATACACTTCCTGTTATTTTATAATGATTTGTCAATATAACAACTTTGTCAGTCTCACCTGCATCCATTATTTGTCTGAATATTTTTAATTTGTTCATATTTAATACATCCTATATTGTCTGATACCAATACAGAATCATATAAATACTAAAAACTAACATCAGTCAGTATGCTAAATTACCATATCATTAAAATCTTTTGAATCATCATAATTAAACATGTGGATAAATGTATAAAGCATTTTTGCGGAGAATCGTTTAGTTCCGACTTCAAGCATCGTCCTCAAGGCTTCTTTATTATTCATTACAGGAACATGGGTTCTGTTAAATGCGAGATTATCATAATAATTTGCCACATTCACTATCTGAGCATACTCAGAAATATAATCACTGGAAAGCCCTTGCGGATACCCTGAACCGTCATTATTCTCGTGATGTTCCAAGGCGACTTTTGCAATATCTTCCGGAAGTTCAAACTTTTCTTTTATTAGCTTGTACCCTATTATAGTATGCTCTTTTACTTCTTCTTCATTCATCGTAAGCATTGCCTGAGAATCGGCTAAATCTATTTTTAATTTTCCTATATCATGCAAAAGTGATGCCAATATTATTTGATCTATAGCCATACTGGAAAATTCCAGCTTTTGCGCGATTAGCCCGGATATCACCGCAACATTCAGCGGATGACACAATTCGTACTCACCCAAAAAACGTATTTTTGAGCCCTTGCTGGATTTGCTAACCTGTTTATATATCTCTGTCCTTATTATATTTACAAGACTGTTTAGCTTTAAAAGCCCCTCTTCATAGTAACCCTGCATCAACAAATCTAATGTTTTTCGATAAAAATATTTAATTTTTACCTGTATTTCCATTTTCAAATAAGCATCTTTGTTGATAACAGTCTCAAAATCTGTCGCATCTAATGTATCATAAGAAAAATTCATTACATTTGGTGCAGAGTTTTTTTCTGCGCCGTTTTCATCAGTTTCCTGTGCAGAAGCACCTTCGCCATGGAAATCTTCTGTATAAATTTTTACATAATTCTTAAGCATTATTAATTTACCGGGAGTTAAAACCTCTCCGGCTTCGAAAATTTTACCCTTATTTTCAGTATACAAATCAAAAGGTAAAACTTTATAACTGCTTAACTCTTTGTTTGTAACGATTCTCATATATTAAATTATAACACTTGAGAGACATTTTTCATACTGTATTTGTTTTATTTTTCTAATCCCCGGCCCTGCGTTTTTCCTGATAGCTGTATGATGCATAAATTGCTACCCCGATAAGAAGCCATACAATAAAATACAATGCCGATGTCGATTTTGCACTAAATTTGCAATACATTAAACCTAAACAGGTTACAATCCCAAATATCGGAAACCACGGGCAAAAAGGAACTTTAAACGGACGTTCTCTATCAGGCTCTGTTTTCCTCAATATTAAAACCGCTATACATATAATTATAAAAGATGTAAATGTTCCGAAATTACAAAGCTCTGCCGATATATTCAAATCCATAAACAAAGCGCATATTATAACTATAAGCCCTGAAATCCACGTCATAATATGAGGAGTTTTAAACTTTTTATGAATTTTATTCAATGACCTGGGTAGAAAATTATCTCTGCTCATTGCAAACAGTATTCTTGTTGTGCCTAGCTGATAGATTAAAAGTACGGATGTCAAAGCACATAATGCCCCGGCTGAAATCAAGCCTGCATACCAGTTGATTCCGACAAACCTCATTGCGTGAGCAAGCGGTGCCTGAGTATCAATCGCATTTAGAGGCACAACACCGGTCAGAACCAAAGCTACAAATATATATAAAATCGTACACAAAACAAGAGTTCCCATAATTGCTATCGGTAAATCCCGCTGGGGATTTTTAGTTTCCTCGGCTGTTGTAGAAATTGCATCAAATCCTATATAAGCAAAAAAGATTACAAAAGCGCCGGTAAAAATTCCCTCTAAACCGTTTGGCGCGAAAGGAAGCCAGTTTTCCGGCTTTACATAAAACGCGCCAACCACTATAAATGAAAGGATTATAAACATATTTACGCCTACCATTATAGTAGCTACTTTTGTTGATTCTTTTACCCCTTTTACAAGAAGAATTGTTAAGATTAAAACAATCGCTACAGCAGGAATATTAATCGCAATCGGAATATCAATTCCAAACGGCAGATTAATAAAAGGCATTTTATCGTGTACATCCCAGCCGTATTTATTGCATAGTTCATACATTGTTCTGTAATCATTTCTAAGCCAGAGCGGACAGTTTACTACAAAAGCCGGCAAAATATGTTTAAAACCTTTTAAGAACTGCACAAAATACCCGGTCCACGCACTTGCAACCGTAATATTTCCGATAGCATACTCAAGCATTAAAATCCAGCCTACCATCCACGCCATAAACTCACCCATTGTTGCATAAGTGTACGTATAAGCGCTTCCGGCAACCGGCATCATTGCGGCAATTTCCGAATAAGATAGTGCTGAAAAGACGCTTGCTATTCCTGCTAATATCATAGAAATAACAACCGCGGACCCAGCACCTGCACCATCGGTACTCCCCGCCACTGCGCTGCCGATTATTGTAAATATTCCTGTTCCTACAACAGCCCCTATACCAATTACTATAAGGTCAAATACATTCAAAGTCTTTTTTAACTCTGAATTAACGCCTTCATCTATCAATTCCTGAGGACTTTTGCATTTTAATAAATTATCTAATACCTGCCTTAAATTCATCTTTTTCTGCTATTTCATTTTCTGCTGATGTAACCGTTTGAGATGCAAGCCTGTTTTTCTTATATCCATAACTTGCATAAATCAAAATACCCATTATAACCCATACTACAAATAGCGCTGTTGAGAGAATCGCGGTCTGTCCTTTTGATACAACCATTGAAAATACCATAAGCCCGCCGCAGCATAAAATTCCCATTAGCGGAAACCACGGGCAGAAAGGTACTTTAAACGGACGCTCTCTATCCGGGTCGATTTTTCTTAAAATCAATATAGCAACACATACTATAATAAATGAAGTGAATGTTCCGAAATTACATAGCGAAGCTGCTACATTCAAATCCAAGATTAATGTGCCTAAAACACCTACGATTCCAACTGTAATAGTAAGTATATGCGGGGTATTAAATTTTGGGTGAATCTTCTGGAAAACTCTCGGTAAAAAGTTATCTCTGCTCATTGCAAACAATACTCTTGTTGCAGCCATGTGCATAACAAGCAATACAGAAGTAAGCCCTGCAAGCGAGCCGATAGAAATAAGTCCGGCTATCCAATTTTGATGAACCGCTGACATTGCAAATGCCATAGGGGCTTTAAATAAACCTTCCGGAATTGCGGTTCCGCTTGTCGCCTGCATGCCGGTAAGAACAAGAGCTACAAGAACATAAACAACTGTTGTTACGACTAAAGAACCTAAAATACCTATAGGCAAATCTTTTTGCGGGTTTTTGCATTCTTCTGCCGCAGTTGCAAGTGCATCAAAACCAATGTATGCAAAAAATATTATAAATGCACCCATAAATACGCCTTCCAAACCGTTTGGCGCAAACGGCGTCCAGTTTGCGGGTTTTATATAAAACATGCCTGTTAGTACAAAAAGTGCAATAACACCTAGTTTAACCGCAACCATAATTCCGGCCATTTTTGCAGAATCTTTTGTACCCTTAACCAAAATTGCGGTAGTCAATGCTATCATTACTATTGCGGGAAGGTTTATACTTATCGGAATACCAAGTACTGAAGGTATTGCAGTATGGTAATCTATACCCTGAGAGCTGTATGCATTAACAGCTGAACGAAAATCATTTATTAACCACAGAGGAGGATTTACAAACCAGGCCGGCAGTATATTTGAAAAACCTTTAATAAACTGCATAAAATGATTAGTCCAGGCGCAGGCAACAGCTATAAATCCGATAGCATACTCTAACATAAGTATCCAGCCGACAATCCAGGCTGCAAACTCACCGAGTGTCGCAAAAGTATATGTGTACGCACCTCCGGCAACCGGAATCATCGTTGCAAATTCACTGTAACAGAGAGCTGAAAACACACAGGCAATTGCTGCTATAACCATTGATATTGCAAGCGCCGGCCCTGCCCCGGGGCTGGAACCATCCGGACTTCCCGCTGCCGCGATTCCGACTATTGCAAAAATCCCTGAACCTATAATGGCACCGACACCCAGAATAATCAAATCCCACACGCCGAGAGTTTTTTCCAAACCGCCCTTTTCTGCACCGGCAAGAGCATCATCCGGATTTTTTCGTGTCGTAAGATTTCTCATTAACTGAGAAAAAGAAAACCTTGTCTCTGTCATTCATTTACCTTTCTAAATTATTTGCACAACGGGAAGCCGAGTTTTTCACGCTGTTTTACATATAAATTTGCGACTGCTGATGCCATTGTACGGACTCTGTTAATAAAATTAATCCGCTCATCTTTGCTTATAACACCTCTTGCGTCCAAAAGGTTAAAAGTATGCGAGCATTTTAAAACATAGTCGTAAGCAGGCAGTACAAGCTCTGCATTTATACAATTATCGACTTCTTTTTGATACGCGTCAAATAAGCTGAATAATCTATCAGCATCAGAATACTCAAAATTATATTTTGACTGTTCTATTTCGTTTTGAAGGTAAATATCACCATACTTTAATGTATTATTCCACATAATATCAAAAACAGATTCTTTGTTTTGGATATACATGGCAATTCTTTCCAAACCATAAGTAATTTCCAGAGCAACCGGCTTAACTTCCAAACCGCCGACCTGCTGGAAATAAGTAAACTGGGTTATTTCCATACCGTCAAGCCAGACTTCCCAGCCTACACCAGCTGCGCCCAGAGTCGGAGATTCCCAGTTGTCTTCCACAAATCTTACATCATGCTTAGATAAATCAATCCCCATAGCCTCTAAACTTTTAAGATACAAATCCTGTGCATTATCAGGAGACGGTTTTAAAATAACCTGATACTGGAAATAATGCCCTAATCTGTTCGGATTTTCACCATATCTTGCATCTGTCGGACGCCTGCAAGGTTCTACCATTGCTGTAGACCACGGTTCCGGCCCTAATGCACGCAAAAAGGTCGCCGGATTCATTGTTGAAGCCCCTTTTTCTATATCATAAGGCTGTTGGATTATACATCCGTAATCCGACCAAAAACGTGACAGGTTTAATATTAAATCTTGAAAGTTCAGCGCCATTTACATTTCCCATTCTATTGTACTTTTTACACTTAATCAATTATACACATAAAGTTATTTTTTTAAAAGATTTTTGTTAACTTTTGTAAAAAAACTTCAGAAATAAAAAATTCTTATTATTATATAAACTTTATATAAATATGGCTACTC
The DNA here is from genome assembly GCA_944325815.1 of Candidatus Gastranaerophilales bacterium. GTDB lineage: Bacteria > Cyanobacteriota > Vampirovibrionia > Gastranaerophilales > Gastranaerophilaceae > CAG-196. Next base: position 8,502 of record CALVBV010000042.1, on the reverse strand, counting down.
CTGATAACATAGTTTTAAATGTCGGCAATAAAGGCTTGTCTTACGCAATAGATAAGCAGCTTGACAGCGAGCTTAAAACAGACGTTAAGCTCGGAATTAATGAATGGAATTCCGTTTTTAACCTGATTAAACAAAACCAGGTTAAAACAAACAAGTCACAATTTACTGACAAAGACACTGATATCCGCAAAGGAAATCAATTTATAGTCCAGGCTAATGAAAATTATGCAATTACTAAGAATGTATGGGCGCAAATCGTAGACATTGCCAAACAAAAAATGGGTATTACAACAAGCGTAAAAAAAGAAGTACCCGGTTCTGAAGAAGATGTACATGATACGCCAAAAGCTGTTGATTCAAAAGAAGCAGTCAAGACTATCCTACAGAATGCAGGAATAAACTTTGATGAAGAAAGTGCAGATTTTCAAAAAGATGTTGTTTCAAAATACAATTTGATTAAATCTGTAGCAGAAAAAAGCGGTCAAGAGATTAATGAAACAACTTTGCAAACAAGAATTGAAAACTATGCAAAGGGCTGGAAGTTTGAACAATTTGGCAAGCAATCCGTCTTAGGCAAGGTTGGAGAATTTCAGAGCGATTGTTCTAATGCAAAAACTCTAGACGAATTAAAACAATCATATAAACAATTTGGGGCAGAGTACACGGAATTTTATGATAATGACGGAAACAAAGCCGTAGACGCTTATGAAATGTTCTATCAAGAACTGCAGGATCATTATTCAACAAAAGGTCTTTCCTCCGCTGAGGCAAAAGCAAAAGCACTTGAAGTTATACAGGAATATTCACAGAAAGGATATAGTATAGCTAACCTTCCGGATAATGTTGATACAGACGAGATGGAATTATTTACATTAGTTTTAAGTAAAATAGGTGTTCTTGATGCAAATAAGGACGGAGTTTTAGGACAAGATGAAGCCGCTTCGTACCTACTTACAATGGCACAAATGAATGATAAAAAGAATAACATCACATCGCAAGAGTACCTTGTTACCGAAATGGCGATAACAGATCCTGAATCAGAAGAAATGATTACCGGGAAATTAAACGACTCTTATAAATTCTTATTTGGGGACTAATTTATCCACTTGAAGCTTGTAACATAGTCTTCACCGTTTATATTCCCTTTTATCTCGGCTATAAATTTACGGTAAGCCTTATTGGAAAGCTCTATACCCGGAATCTTATTTATCTGCTCTAATATCTTGGAATCCTTTGATAAATCTACACCGGGAATTACGTTAAACAGTGTGTTCAGAGAAAAATTGCCGACAGGCCCGAACATAGTGGATATCTTCTTTGATAGCAGACCCAATACTTCCATATTGGCAATTGATGTAGAAAAATTATAATTTCCGCTTATAAACAGATTCAAATCTTTTCCGCGGGTGATGATTTCTATATTATCCGCAACTCCGTCATTAATATCCATTTTTCCGTTTATAGTAGAAAACTCGCCGGTCTTAAGAGGTGTTATTAAATCTATCACGCTGTTAATTGAAATCCCAGTAAACCCGCCTTTTATAAGATTGCCGGCCTTTAAAAGATACTCTAGAGAACCCAGCTTCGGCATCCTTCCTTCTGATACATTAAATGCTGCTTTGCCATTTAATGTTTTCATACAATTATCAAAGTTTTCTCCATTACAGGAAAGATTAATATTACCTGTTAAATCGCCATATAATTGATTATGTAAATCAAATAAGGCAATTGATAAATCGTTGGCGTCTATGCTGGAGGCCCTTAGTTTCAACTCGGTTTGATTATTACCAAGGTTATAGACAAATTCGCCGTCCAAAGTGCCATTGGCTAATTTAAACGTAAAATCTTTTACATCCATAACTTTTTTATTGGTCAAAGATATATCCGCTTCAAAGTCCTCTGCAATTATATTCCGAAGATGAATGCTGTCTGCTTTCATTTTCATCTTTTTTATCACTGCTGTTGTAAGGTCAAATCCTTCAAAAGATGCAAATGTTGAATAATTATCTACCTGAGAAAGCTTCAATTTATCTATAATGTAGTTTAAATCAAGAACTTTTGTATAGATTTGAGCATTTTCTATATAATAAGGCGGTGTGAGTTTATTTTTCAAAACTCCCTGCATAGCAATATCATTTCCCAAAATCTCCCCTTTGGATGAAAGCTCTATTGTTTTATCTTTAAATACAAAGATTATATTTTTCATTGTTGTATCCAAAAACGGAATATTTGTTTCAAATATATGGAAATCTCCAGCGAGTTTTGGATTAGACAGCCTGCCGTTAAACAGTAAATCAGAGGTAAACTGTCCTTGTTTTATATTCGGCTTTCTGAATATTATATTAAAAATCCTTGCATCTGTAGGATTATTTGTCTTTACATATAAATTGTGAAAGGCTAAATCATCTTTGTATATATCAATTCCGCCCCGGGCTTTCAGCATGTTAAGACGTGTTTCCCGCCCTGCTTGCGAAGAAATTAATTTGTCATAAGAAAATTCTTTTATCCGAAGCTTATACAAATCCTGTAACTTCGCATCCAAATTCAATACAATAGCGTTTTCTATATCACCGATTGTTGCCCCCAGATGATATATACTTGAATCACTTGCCATATCAACTTTTGATTTAATATCAAAATTGTCCTTCGTTCCTTTAACTTTTACTGAATAGACTATGTCACCCTTAATTTTTACAGGATAGATTTGATTTTTGTTGATATATTTATCAATAAAATCCTGCTTTGGCTTGGAATTGAAATACATATCAAAAATTTGTTTTGAAAAAATATCCTGAATCATTCCGTCAGCCAGAATCGGCATATTATCCGCAAGAAGATTTATCTTGTTTAATCTTAAATCATTATTCCGCATAATAAGGCTTCCGTTAATAATTTGAATAGGAAGATTCATAGGGGCATAAGTGAATTTCAATCCGCCTAAATCCGTATATGCGTTAACTCTATTGTGATTAATCCGACAGTTTAAATTAATACGTCCTTTATCAAATCTAACTAAATTTAAATACTCCCGAAATTCTTTAGGAATAATTGAATAGTGCGCAAACTCATTAATTACCGGCAGATTAAATGATTTTAAATAAACTGTCCCGCATACATCAGGATTCTTTAAAGCATTCTTGACCGTTAAATTTATATCAAAAGTTCCGCCTGAATCTTTAACCCTGCCTTTCAGGTTTGATACTTTCAATTCATTATTATCAAATACAAATTCTCCGCTTGAAAGTTTTATTTTATTGTCTTTAGATGAAGCTGTAACTTTGGCATTAAAATTTAATTTATCATATTCAATTACATCTGTTTTGCCCTTATATTTTGCCTGCACATTCAAGACAACATTGCCGGCATCTTTAATCAAATCCTCACTTGATAAAACTATATCTCTAAGCGCAAGACGCGGTATTTCTATAGACAAATCCGCCAGGTTATTTTTTACCCTGACTTTAACGCTCAATGGAGAAGAACCGATAAACGAAGTTATATCCGCAAGAGCATTTACCCCGCTTATATTTATTTTTCCTTTTGTATTATGGATTTTCATCCCCTGCATTCCGAATGTATTGCCGAGAAGAGTTATTTCTCCGTCTGTGAATAAATTCTCATTAAATCTTATGTATTCAATATCCTTAATTGAACCGTAGACTTTAAGCTTAAGATTGATAAGGCCTCCGCAGAAATCCAGTTTTGGAAGCATTTTTTTTATATCATCAATCATTGTGGAAGTTTGTATTGCATGATAAAAATACCCGATATCCTGATTATCCGAGCTTACATCAAAATCGAACTTGCCATACAAATTACAAGTTCCTTTTATATCGAATTTTCTGCCGTTTACATTTCCTTTTTTAGTAACAAATACCGCATCCTGATCATTGAATCTTAAAACAGCCTGAGCGTCTTTTAGAACCATATCCGGTATTTCATTAAAATAAGTTGTAACATTATTGAAATTCAAAACGCCCCATACGTGAGGATTTTTACGGTTTCCTTTAACAATTATATCAATATTGCCGTCGCCTTTTACATCCATAATCGGAACAGGCCCTATTATAAAATTCAGAATCTCATGAATCGGATTAACTTTTGATTCAGCGAGCTGCAAGTCTACTTTCTTTGTACTCCAAACCCGCATGTCTGAATATTTTACATTATATAATTCAACCCCGCCTTTTACCCAGACTTTTTCTGATCCACCTGCCGGAACTGTTACATCAAAATTCACATACCTGCCTGTAAAATCTAATTTAACAGTCGCACCATTTGCGTTTGGAATAGGAGAGATTAAAATTCCGTTATCAACAAAAACTTCACCGTCTATATCAGGCTCAGTTACATTACCTTTGATAGAAAGATTTGCAATCGCATCACCGTAAAATTTATATTTTTTAAGCTTATAAACATCGATTTCTTCTACTGCAAAAGGCGGAAGCAGACTTATTATATCTTCAACTTTTGATTTATCTAACTGAATATTCAAATCAACTGTTGTTATCGGCTTATCGAGATAATTAAAAACTGCCCCTCTGATTGTGGAATGAATATTTTGAGAGTTTATTTTTACATAATCAAAATTTATAGCCTTTCTGGTTGTATTAAATTTTGATACTATATTAAGTTCATCAGGAAAAATCATGGACTTCGCAGAATCTTTCATTATTACGGCGCAATCCTTAAAAGAGGCATGCAGGTTATCTTTGTCGGCATAAGCGTTTATAACACCTCTTATATCAACTAACCCGTCAGGCAGATAATTTTTTAAATATTCTCTCAATGGCTGCAGGTAAAAATTAGAAATTTTTACATTTACCAAGCTCTTTTCTATATCATTATTTTTAGGCAGAAACAAATCTATATCTATATCAGAAACAGAATCATTTATACTAATATAACTGTCGGTAAATAACTTTATGAATCGTCCGTTTTTTTGCCAGATAGTACCTTTTGCCTGGTAAACAACCGGCTTATTTACTCCCGGAGAGTTTATAGAAAGTTTAAAGTTATCAAGTCTGAATTTGTTGCATTTCAGCTTTACATTATCCAAATTATCTAAAAAGTTTTTATTCAGTTCCGGTTTAGCCTTCAAACTTAGATTGATATTGAGATTTGAGCTGTAAAAATTATTTACATGCACTCTTCCGGACAAAAGCGGTAAAATTCTTATTGTAGCATCTGTCATTTCTGCATTTGCAGTAATTTCGCCGGTACCTACATAAATTTTATCAGCCCGAAATCTTACAGTCGGAATAAAATGCAGATATAAACGGGGATTTTGTATTGCTATATTTACACCAGAATATTCCGAGAATTTTTTACATAAAAACGGCAGTGTGCGTGAAAAAGATAATGGCAGGATAAAAAGCCAGAACACATAAAAGACAATTATTGATACTATATATTTATTAATTCTCTTCATTTTTTTTATATCATACCAACAAACAATGTTAATCACAAGATTACATTACTTATTGTAAACTCTTTGGCGGTTTAATTTTGTTATGTTATAATCATATCGTGAGAGATTTATTAAGAATATTAGCAGTCGGGATAGTTATGTTTTTTGCTCAGTATGCTTATGCTGAGCAGTATAAAGTTGTGATAATTCCGGATAACATTGTGACAGAAGATGAGGCTCTGGATTCTTATATATTCAACGCGACAGCGGAATTTTTTGCAAATGAAGTTGCTAATATACTTAATCAGACGGATTATATAGTGTCACCGACCGTAAGCGAAGAAAGAAAACTCCTGAAGAGTTCTCCAGCTTATATGATTCCGGCAAAAAATCTGACAAGCAGGTTTAGAACAACATACAATATTGATTATACGGCACTGAAAAAAATCGCCTCAAAAAACCAGGCCAGATATGTTCTTCTGATAACCTCCGCTATAGATTCGGAAAACTATATACTAAGAAGAACATTCTGGGATTTTTTGAACATTCCGGGCGCCACTGTAGTGGATCCGGCGTATAAAATATCTACTTATGCAGCCCTTGCGGATACACAAAGAGGCGTGATTCTGTGGTCTAATACTTTCTATAAAACAATAAGCGTTGTAGAAAACAGAATTATTACAAGAGGCCCTTCTCCTCAAACAGAGCAGCTGCAAAAAATCAGAGATTATTCAAGAATGCTCTGCCCGGAAATTGCGCAAAATGTTCAGCTGAAGGTTCTTCCGCCTGATGTTTACGGGAAAGAATCCAATCAAATTTATTATGATATGGCAAACTTCGATAATGTATTTACTAAAAAATACAGAAGATGGCATAAAGAAGGCTCTAAAGATTATAATGCCGTAAAAACAAAGGTAGACGCTCAGATAGCAGATACTAAAGAAAAGTTTAACGAAACCAAGGAAAAAACAAAATCTAAGTATCAAAAATTCAAAGAAAAACAGCAGCAGAAAAAAGAGGAAAAAGAACTCCAAAAGAAATTAGAAGTAAAAGCGGAACCTGTGAAAAAAGAAACAAAATTCGTTCAAATCAATACTGTAGAAGATAAAAATATCCACAATATAAACTATAAAAAGCCGGTTCTTGAAGATCAAAGTCTCTATATTCCGATTGACATACAAAAAACAAAGAAAAACAATCTATATGGAGAGTTTGATTCTACGCGTCCTCCGCTAAGAGACTATGCCGATTAGTTTTGGAAATAAATCAGGTATGATTTCCGTTCTTTTTTCTCAAATAAAATCTTTCTGCCCTTAAGCCATTCAAAAATATATGAAGAGATGGGTGTTGCAGAGTAGTCTTTAACCATATAAATCCAATATTTCTGCCCCCTTTTCAAGCCGTTAAGGTATTCAAAAACACTTTCTCTATCAGGAGGCCAGGTATTCATTATATAAACTTTATCCGTTATAAATTTCATATCGGAAGAATAGAAAACATAGCTCGATGCTGAAGCTGAATTACATAAAATAATATCTTCTTTCGGGTTGAACTTTTCCTTCAACACAGCTGTCAAATTTTTAGACGAAAAGGGGTAGAAAAATTCACTATTTACAATATTTTTGAAGTAGTTATAATCATAATGGCAAAAACCCGGAATCAAACATAATAACACAAGTATTCCTGCATAAGAGCGGATTTTATAATAATCAAACGGTTTAAACAATAAAATCACAAGGCAGGGCGTAAAATATAAAGCCACCCGCCCGGCGAAAGGATACAAGTGTAATAAAGAAGCTAACAGGATTAATCCTAAAGAATACAAAATATAGTTTGAAATATTTTTCTTTTCCGAATTATCCATAAAGCATAAATAACACCCCCAAAATAATAAAACAGATAAAAAATTTATCAGGGAATTTGGATAAAAATTATAGTTTAAATTATTAGATATTAAAGCAAAAAAGCTTTTCACAGACAAATTCCAAAAACAATCATCCCAATAATTCGGAAATATACTCTCTAAATCCAATTTAGAAGGCAGAAGGTTAAATATATAATATATAACCATTAACAGGGAAAATGGAATTAATATCAGAATAAATTTCTTATAAAAATTTTTATTTTTATAAGAAAGCACAAAATTTTGAATTGCACACGCGCCTATAAAGAATACTGACGGCAGTGATAAAAATGGCAGAGCACATGCCCCGAAAGCTGCCAAAACAGTCTGCTTTAAGGAAAGGTCTTTCAGATTCAATTTAGGCAGATAATATAAACACAACAACGCTACAAAAATATCCGGTGAATACTGCTTAAATACAGCAGAAAAAGAAATAAACGGGCGGACTAATACAAATACAATAAGAGCAAGCAAAACTGTTAATTTCTTATTAAAATAATTAGAAATTACTTTATAAAATAAAAAAATTGAAGCAATGTTACAAACAAAAGGAATAAATTTTAAAACGTACTCTTTGTATCCGAATAAATAAGCTAAAATTTTGGAGAATACAAGAAACAACGGCGGCGCAGACTGAGCGTCACCCAGCGGTAAAAATACCTGCCGGAGATTTTTGTCTAAAATCGTTAAAATCAGCCTGCATTCATCATCCTCAAAGCATTGGTTGCTTATAAAAAGATTTATTCTCAATGCTATCGCAAAAATAAATATAAACCCTAAAGCTGTATAATACCAAATCTTCTTATTATTAATTAAGCTTCTCAAATTCTCAAAAGATTTCATACTTTTTTTGTATATTAAACTTTTTTATAAGTCAATCAAATGAAAATAAAAAAGTTCCACCTGTAGGTGAGACTTTGTAATTAGCGGGAGACGAGGCTGTCTTGACCTGCTCGCGTTAAACGTGTCTTCGTGTTTTGCCTGCGTATTTTCAATACTTGGCAAAAGCACTCCGCACTCTGCTCACAGGTCGTTCGAACTCGATAAAGTGCTTCGCACTTGGAGTTCTCGCCTTACTGTCATCCTTGCTAATAAAAAAGAGCCACTTTCGTGACTCTTTTTTATTAGCGGGAGACGAGGCTCGAACTCGCGACATCCTCCTTGGCAAGGAGGCATTCTACCACTGAAT
>CALVBV010000041.1 GCA_944325815.1 Candidatus Gastranaerophilales bacterium | reverse complement strand
GCGTTCGAGCGCGAACGAGCGGAGGCTGGAGTATTTTGCGATGTATGTAAATACAGAAGCAAAATACGGAATTGCCGTTCAACGCGAGTGAGCAAGACAATCGCGCCAAGCGCATATTTTTTATGTTTAAAGCGCAAGCAATATTTTATCTCCCCAGCTAGAGAGTCCCCTTTTTAAGGTTTAGTTCGTGCTTTGTATCGAATCGTTCCAAGCGCAAAATAAAAGAGGACTCAATATTCTCTTTTATTTTGCTGTTTAGCCAAGATGAGAACGTCTTCTGCGTTCGAGCGCGAACGAGCGGAGGCTGGAGTATTTTGCGATGTATGTAAATACAGAAGCAAAATACGGAATTGCCGATCAACGCGAGTGAGCAAGACAATCGCGCCAAGCTAGTATTGTCGTCGACAATCGAGTGTTGTAATATAAATGTTAGGGTAAACTCCTGCTTGTCCCCCTCCGACACAGACTGGTTAAGAGGATTAATGCGGAAAGGGGGTGATGAAAGATGTTTTTCAGTGCAACTGAAAAAGCGCTAATAATCATTTTACTGATAATACTAGCGCTCAAATACATCAAATAGGGAGTTAAGAAGAACCTTAAGAGCAAGCACCTCTTAGGGTTCTTTCCCTATACATATATTATTTACTATTAACTCCTTTTTGTCAATCTAAGCATTTTTTATTGGCGCAATATTAATATTTTCATGCTAAAATCTATATAAAGGAGTATGATTTTATGCCATTTGAATTTGAGAGACTGGAAATTCCTGATGTTATTCTGGTAAAACCTAAGGTGTTTGGTGATAACAGAGGCTTTTTCTTAGAAAGTTACAAGAAATCAGAGTTTTATGCAAACGGAATTGATGTGGAATTTAATCAGGATAATCATTCTAAGTCAACAAAAGGCGTTTTGAGAGGGCTTCATTATCAGGCAAAGCCTTATGGGCAGGCTAAACTGGTAAGATGCTCCAGAGGCAGAATTTATGATGTTGCGGTCGATATAAGACCGGATTCTGAGACTTTTGGAAGGTATGTAAAAGTGGAATTATCAGAGGATAATAAACAAATGCTTTTTATTCCAGATGGGTTTGCACACGGCTTTGTTGTACTCTCTGACGAGGCAGAGCTTCTCTATAAAGCTTCCGGAGAATATGCTCCGCAGGCCGACAGAGGGGTTTTGTGGTGTGATAAGGATATAAATATTGACTGGAACATTGACTTTGAGCCTATTTTATCAGAAAAAGACAAGATTCAACCAAGATTACAGGATATAAAAAAAGAGGAGTTAATTTTATGCGCATATTAGTAACCGGCGGTGCAGGGTTTATAGGAAGCTGTTTTGTAAGACACATGCTTAAAAATCATCCTGATTATAAAATAATTAATCTGGATGCTCTGACTTATTGCGGCAATCTTGAGAATCTGGATGATATAAAAGATAACCCTAATTACACTTTTTTTAAGGGTAATATATGCGACAAAAAGCTGGTAAGAGAATTAATGTCCGAGGTTGATTGTGTTGTTAACTTTGCGGCAGAATCCCATGTTGATAATTCTATAAAAAATCCGGAAATATTTATTGAAACCAATGTTCAGGGAACTTTGAATCTTCTGCAAGCAGCCAAAGAACGAGGAATTGACAGGTTTTTACAGGTCTCTACTGATGAAGTTTACGGAACTTTAGGTAAAACCGGCTATTTTTATGAAACAACTCCGCTTGCACCAAACAGTCCGTATTCAGCAAGCAAAGCGAGCGCAGATTTGCTTGTAAGAGCGTATTATGAGACTTATAAACTTCCGGTTCTGAATACCCGCTGTTCAAACAACTATGGCCCTTATCAATATCCGGAAAAACTGATACCGTTTTTTATTTCAAAACTTCTAAAAGAAGAAAAAGTTCCGGTATACGGAGACGGGCTTAATGTCAGAGACTGGCTTTACGTCTATGACCACTGCGAGGCGATTAATGTAGTTTTACACAAAGGTAAAATCGGCGAAGTTTACAATATAGGCGGGCATAACGAAAAGACGAATATTGAGATAACAAGACTTATTCTGGATGCAATGGGCAAGGACGAAAGCTATATTGAATACGTAGAAGACAGGCTCGGACATGACAGAAGATATGCTATCTCTAATGACAAGATTACCGCTGAATTAGGCTGGAAACCTTCTCTTACTTTTGAACAGGGAATTAAGATTACTATAAACTGGTATTTGAATAATCAGCAGTGGATAAAAAATATTGAGGCTAAAAAGTTATCTGTATGACAGTAATGAACTTTTTTAGAAAAATTTTAGGGCAAGAATTGGATTTGCCTTCTGTTATTACTCCTGTTCTGCCCAAAGTATACGTCGCAATAGCTGCTATACTGAAAAATGAAGCGCCTTACATAAAAGAATGGATTGAGTACCATAAAATTATCGGGATTGAAAGGTTTTATCTGTACGATAATGCTTCTTCTGACAATGTTTTAGAGATTTTACAGCCTTATATTAATGACGGAACAGTTATTTACAGATATATTGCGCAGTCAAAAATGCAAGTGCCTGTTTATAAGGATGCAATTTATTACTACAAAAATGATACAAGATGGCTTGCGCTGATTGATTTGGACGAGTTTATCGTGCCTGTTGAGTATGATAATATAAAAGATTTTCTTAAAAATTACGAGAAATATCCTGCAGTAGGAATTAATTGGCTTCTTTTTGACAGCAGCGGGCATGAAACGAAACCTGGGGGACTGGTAATAGAAAATTTTACCAGAGTTGATTATGATAATTCAAGTAATCTGCACATAAAGTCTATTGTAAATCCCAAAAAAGTTTTTGACTTATGTAATCCTCATTACTGTATTTATAAAATGGCGAAAAAAGCGGTAAATGAAAATTTTAAGCCTATAAACGGGGCGTTTGCTAAAGAGCTTTCTATAAATAAAATAAGAATTAACCACTATTTCACAAAATCCAAGGAAGAATACCTGAAACGTTTAGCTTTAGGATGTGCAGACAATGGCGAAGCAAAAATTTTTAAAAGTGAAAATTTAAATTTTTCTAATTATTCTTATGATACAATTATATATAAATATCTGGATAAAGTTAAAAAAGCTATGGGAGATAATGTATGAAAGTCGTGGTGACAGGGGCAAAAGGAATGCTGGGTCAGGATTTGTGTCCAATTTTGGAAGATGCGGGATATGAGGTTATTGAAACGGATATTAATAATCTGGATATAACAAATGCAGAAACATCCTTAGCTTTTATAAAACAGGAAGCGCCTGAGATTGTTGTACATTGTGCAGCTTATACAAATGTTGACAAGGCTGAAGAGGATTTACAAAATGCAGAGCTGATAAATGTTACAGGGACTGAAAACATTGCAAGGGCTTGTGCAGAAGCAGGCGCCGCCATGGTTTATATTTCAACAGATTATGTGTTTGACGGGACAAAGTCAACTCCATATACTCCTGATGATAAGCCAAATCCTATTAATAATTACGGTCTTACAAAACTTAAGGGCGAAGAGGCTGTTAAAAAATATTGTGAAAAGTATTATATAGCAAGAACAAGCTGGTTATACGGCCATCACGGCAAAAATTTTGTAGAAACAATGATAAATTTGGCTAAAGACAGAAAAGAGCTTAAAGTAGTTGATGATCAAATCGGGTGCCCGACATGGACAGTAGAACTTGCAAACGGGATTCTTAAGCTGTTTGATAAACCGTATGGAACCTACCACGTCTGCGGCAACGGAAGTACAAGCTGGTATGGTTTTGCAAAGGAAATTCTTAAGAATTATGATGTAAAGGTCTTGCCATGCACGACGGAAGAATTTCCGCGCCCTGCGAAGCGGCCGAAATACAGTATAATGGATAACGGAAAAATTTGCAGAAATTGGCAGGATGCTTTGAGTGACTATATGGAACTGCGAATAGAAGACGAGGTGAGTGTATAATGAAAGGGATTGTTTTAGCCGGCGGAAGCGGCACGAGGCTTTATCCGACAACAATTGCTGTCTCTAAGCAGCTTTTGCCTGTATATGATAAGCCGATGATTTATTATCCTATATCGGTATTAATGCTTGCAGGAGTAAGAGAAATCCTTATTATATCAACACCTCAGGATTTACCAAATTTTGAAAAGCTTCTGGGAGACGGCTCGCAGTTCGGAGTTAAGTTCTCTTATAAAGTTCAGCCGAGCCCTGACGGGCTTGCGCAGGCCTTTATTTTAGGAGAAGAATTTATTGGAGATGATTGTGCGGCATTAGTTCTGGGAGATAACATATTTTACGGCCAGAGCTTTTCAAGAATGCTTCATAAAGCTGTTAAATCCGCTGAAAAAGGTGAAGCAACGGTTTTTGGCTACCATGTTAAAGATCCGGAAAGGTTTGGCGTGGTAGAATTTGATTCAGCAGGCAAGGCGGTTTCTATAGAGGAAAAACCTGAAACTCCAAAATCAAATTACGCAGTAACAGGGCTGTATTTTTATGATAATAAAGTTGTTGAATATGCAAAATCGCTAAAGCCCTCCAAACGCGGAGAACTGGAAATTACTGATTTGAATAAAATATATCTGGAAAAAGGTAAATTAAATGTTGAACTCTTCGGACGAGGGTTTGCGTGGCTTGATACAGGAACTCATCACTCACTTTTGCAGGCAGGGCAATATGTTCAGACAATAGAAGAGAATCAGGGAATAAAAATTGCGTGCCTTGAAGAAGTTGCGATGAGAGTTGGATTCCTGACAAAAGAAGAAGTTGTTGAGAATGCTAAAAAGTTTAAGAATAATGAATATTATACTTATGTAAGAGAGTTAAGAGAATGAGAAAGAAAATAAGCATACTTGGCTCAACCGGTTCTATCGGCCGCCAGGCGCTGGAAGTTATAGAAAAATTACAGGATAAGTTTGAAATTATAGGACTCACAGCCGGAAGTAATATAGATTTACTGAACGAGCAGATAAGAAAATTCAAGCCAAAATACGCTTTTGCATCAAAGCCTGAGCTTATTGAAGGGGCTAAAGTTGCAGCGCTTGAGGAAATTTGTTCTAACAAGGAAAATGATATTATTCTGGTTGCGGTCTCGGGCAAAATCGGCCTAAGACCGACAATTACAGCTATAAATAACGGTATAGATATTGCGCTTGCTAATAAAGAAACCCTTGTTATGGCAGGAGATATCGTTATGCCACTTGCAAGAGAAAAAGGTGTAAATATTATTCCTGTTGACAGCGAGCACTGTGCGATTCATCAGTGTATTAAAGATATCGCTCAGGTTGATAAGCTTATAATTACAGCATCTGGCGGGCCTTTTTTAAGAAAGTCTGTTGAAGATATGAAAAATGCAACTGTAGAGCAGGCTCTTGCGCATCCCAGATGGAATATGGGGAAAAAGATTACAGTAGACAGCGCAACACTCATGAACAAAGGGTTGGAAGTCATAGAAGCGCATCACTTGTTCGGTATGGATTATGATGATATCGAAGTTGTAGTCCATCCCCAAAGCATTGTGCACTCGGCAATAGAATATGTGGACGGAAGCGTAATCGCACAATTGGGGCTTCCCAGCATGCATATTCCCATTCAATATGCAATAACCTATCCTGAAAGGTTTGAGGGGATTAAATCAAAGAGTTTCAGTTTCTCTGAAATTGCAAGGTTAGATTTTGAAGAACCTGATTGGGATAAATTCAAGGCGCTCAGATTAGCTTACAATGCCGGAAGGAAAGGCGGCTCAGCTACAGTCTGCCTGAACGCTTCCAATGAAGAAGCTGTGTTTGATTTTCTCGCAGGAAAAATTAAGCTTTTTGATATAGTTGATGCAGTCGAAACAATGATGGAAGGACATAGTGTTATACAAAATCCATCACTTGATGAAATATTTGAAATAGATAACGAAATAAGAATAAAAACAAGAGAGTATTTACAAATCTAAGCTTTCTTTTAGATTATCACTTTTATAAGCCGTAACAGCAAGTGTGTCACATCTTTCATTGTACTCATGGCCTGCATGACCTTTTACCCACACAAATTTAACTTCATGGGGTTCTTTTGCTTTTAAAAGACGTTTCCAGAGCTCTACATTTTTTACAGGACTTTTTCCTGCAGTTTTCCAGCCCTTTTTTATCCAGACGTCAATCCAGTTGTTATTAAACGCATCAACAACATACTTGCTGTCAGAGTACAAAGTAACCTCACAGGGCTTTTTTAAGGATTCGAGCCCGACAATAACAGCCATCAATTCCATTTGGTTGTTTGTTACACACTTATACCCAGCTGAAAGCTCTTTTTCATGCTTAAAGCCGTCTTTATCGACATGTACAAGTATAGTACCGTAACCGCCGGGGCCGGGATTGCCGCTGCAAGCACCGTCTGTATATATATCTACGATAACTTTCTCAGGCACAATTAAGCAGCCACACCCTTAATTTCTGAAATCAAGTATTTAGCAACCCATTCAAAATCTTTATTGTTGCTTGCCGCTTTTTTAAGATATTCAACAGAAGCTTCACCGATTCTGATAAGAGTCATTGCAACAACACCGCGCTTAACGCCTCTTACAACCTGAAGCTGGTGAACAAGTTCCGGAACAACAGCTTTACCCTGATCAACGAGTATATTTTCAATTCTATTTTTAGTTGTATTATCTGCTGTTTCTAATTTGCCCAGAATTTCTTCTACTGATTGCATATCTTTCTCCTTCATATTTCTTTCGTTCTTTGCATTTTTATTATAGACGAAATTTTTACGAAATTAAGATTTCCTTACATAATCTTAATATCGATGTTAAGATTAATTAATATTTGAATAAAAATTAAAAATGTAACAATTTCTTAATATCTCATATAAAAAGTGTAAAATATACAAATTTTTTGTTTTTTATAGTAATATATAGAAGTTAGTAAAAAATTGATTGGTGTGAAAACGCACCGGTAGTAAAGGAGGCACATGAATTGACAATTGTATCATCTTCACTTGACGAGCTGGAAAAGCAGAACTTGGACAGAGTAAACTTGGGACAGCATGTCCTGGCAGAATTTTTTGAGTGTGATCCGAACATTCTTAATAGTAATGATAAAGTAGAAAAGTACATGATAGACGCGGCTCTTGAGTGCGGTGCCACAATCGTTCAAAAGTGCTTTCATATGTTTAACCCGTACGGCGTAAGCGGAGTTGTTATTATATCCGAAAGTCATCTGGCTATTCATACATGGCCGGAACTTGGATATGCTGCGGTTGATTTATTTACTTGCGGTACTAAATGCGACCCGAAGGTTGCGTATGAATTTCTTAAAAAGAAGTTTAATTCTAAAAAAGCTTCTTTCACAGAGCTTAAAAGAGGCATTATAGACAGAGAAACTCTTAGATTGTCTGAACAGCCTTTTGAAGTGGCTGAACAGTTCCAAAACTAGAATTATATTCATTATATTAAAAATAGGCATGGCCTGAAGGCTGTGCCTATTTAATTTTCTTTACATTATGGCAATTTTTTCTTTCTTTTGGTTTTATATAATATATGGTTATGAAAGTTAATAATATTTCTGTGCCGGCTTTCCGCGCAGGGGTAAATAATAATATTGATATAGAAAAAACTCCTCAAAAACAACAAATTAAGGAGTTGAGCAACGTAACTCCGGATTTTGGGGTTAACCTGCCTCAAAAATATTCAAAGCTTGGAGTGATTACACTTGATAACGGTTTGCAGCTGCATCAATACAAGCTCGCAAATGGCTACAAAGTAACAATAGTGCCTATGGAAGATTCACCTGCTGTTGTAAAAAATTATGTTAATGTAGGTTCAATGAATGAAACAGCCGACATAAAGGGCATAAGCCATTTTCTTGAACACATGGCATTTAACGGTACTAATGGTGATAACGGGCATATAAAATTAGAGGTCGGAGATTCTTTCCGGAAAATTGAAGATATGGGCGGATGGGCAAATGCCAGCACTAATTATGCAATCACGGATTATGTCAACTCGACACCGCTTTTGAATAAAGGCGATTTAGAAAAACAAATAGAAGTTATTGCAGCAATGACCGAAGATTTAAAATTGTCTAATGACATGATAAAAAAAGAAAAAGGCCCTGTTTCTTCCGAAATAAACATGATTCTTGATGATCCGCAGACTATTGCGATGGATCAGAGTATAAGAACTTTGTTTAACATAAAGAATCCTGCTGATGAGATGGTGGGAGGCAGTGTTAAACATATTCAAAATCTTACAAGGGAAGATATTGTTAATTATTACAACAAATACTATACTCCAGAGAATATGAATCTGGTCATCACCGGGGATGTTAACCCTGACGAGGCAATAAAAATCGCTGCAAAGAAATTTAATTCAGGAAAAATATCCCAGGGCAAGAAGTTTGAAGAAAAATTGTCTCCCATAACAAAGACAGTAAGAAAAGACTTTGTAAACGATAAAGCCATATCAAGCGAGATAATTTTATCTTTTGCAGGTCCTAAGAATACTGATACTAAGGAAAAAATTCTTTATGAGGCTGCTCAGGAATATTTGAACTCCTATACATCCGGTTTGCATGAAAAATTGAAAAAGCTAAATACTTACCCCTATATAGGAAGCGAAAAAGTCAGCACAAACCCTAATTCACCGCGAATGATTTACATGGCAATGTCAACAGCTGATTCTAATACAGAAAAAGCTATTCAGACAGTTTATGATGTTATATCCTGTATAAAAGAGCCGACACCTGAACAGCTAGACAGGCTTAAACAAAAAATGCTTAAGGACAATGAAGAGCTGATGGAATACTCTTCCGAGGTCAATGACCTCGTTGGAAAGGCTGTTTTAGATAACAACATTGACTATATTGCAGATTACAACAAAATTTTAAACGAAATAACTCCGAAAGATTTAACAGGTGCGATACACCGTTATTTTGATTTAAACAAAGCTGCAATTACAGTAGTTCATCCTAAAAAGACGGAAGTAAGTTTTAAAGGAAGAAAGCCGGTTAAAACAGAAAATATTTCTGAATACAAGCTGCCTAACAACTTTGATGTTGGATTTTATGAGACCAAAAGCTCTAATATAGATTACAATACCGCATTGTGTTTAAATACCCCGTACAATGCCAAACCCGGAGTTATAGAAGTTTTGAACGAAATATACACAATGGGAACCTCTTTGCATCCAGAAGAAGAATTTAATGCGTATCAAGAGGCTAATAATATTGACATTTCAGCACATGTCAGCCCGTATAAATTAACAATATACTCTGAAAGCAATTTTAAAAATCGTCTGACAAATTATGATTTAGTTCGTGAAGTCTTATATAATCCAAATATTACGGAACAAACTCTTAAAGAAGCAAAAGAAAATATAAGAGACATACTTGAAAGAATGCGTGATACCGCATACAGCCAGTATTCTGATTATTCAAGTGCCTCAAACCCTTATGAATTTTCAACCGAAGAAATCTTAAAAGGACTTGATAATATTACATTGGAAGATATTAAAAACTGCCATAACTACTTCTTACAAAACGCAAGAGGTATTATTACGGCAAATCTTCCAACCGCCCATAAAGAAGAGGTAAAACAAGAAGTCATTAATAACGCTGGGGTGTTAAATAAAGTTCAGCCAAACAATTACAAAGTTTTGGATGTGTATAAAGCCCCTCTAAAGCCCATTGTGCTGACAAAAGAAAATAATAACTCTCAGGCTGATATTATGCAGGTTTATAGATTCCCTTGCGATGGAAGTGTTAAAGAAAATGTTACAGGCGAGATTATGAATTCTATTCTTTCAAATTCAAGCATAGGATTATTTGACGTTCTTAGAGAAAAAGAAAATCTTGCCTACACAGTCTACTCTTCAATCGATAAAAACGGCAACTGCGGAGAATTGTCTTGTAACATTCTTACCACTACAGACAATAAAGAAATCGGTGAAATCAGCTACGACAACGTTCAAAAATCTATTAACGGATTTACTCGCCAGATTAATGCGCTTAAAAACGGAGAGTTCACAGATAAGGACTTAGAAAACGCAAAGCTCGCGCTAAAAGCTCACCTTCTGGAAAAAGAAGGTAATAATTCTAAGTTATACTCAATTTCAATGGGGTTAAATTCTGAGCATGGTATTACATATATGAATAAACTCTACAATGCAATTGATTCCGTAACAAGAGACGACATTCTGCTTTTTGCGGATAAAGTCTTTAAAAATCCTCCTGTTTATTCTATTGTTGCAAGCAAAGACACGCTTGAGGCCAACAAAGACTACTTTGCAGGCTTAGAACAATAGAGGGATTCTCTAAAGTCTTTTATATTCTGAGCTTTATTTTTGTAATCACTGCTCATAAGATTATCAATATTTTTATTTAAAAGTGCTACTACATCTTTGATATTGTTCTCATTCATAACAACCATATCATTTGCCATCTCTATGTTAGAAAGAGCAAGCCTTGTAGTGTCTCTAAAACCTGATGAGGCCAGTCTTTGGGCAAGCTCATTGTTTTCTATATTTTTGCATAAAGCCTGAGCAACAAGCATCGGCGCATGGGATATTAATGCGACAGCCTTATCATGTTCATGAGGCGTTGTAACAAGAGTTTCCGCACCCAAATCCTTTATGATTTCTTTTAGAGTTTCAAAATCCTTTAATTCAGTATCTTTTCTAGGAGTAACCGCCCACACTGCGCCTTTAAAAAGTTCCGGAAAAGAATTTTCCCATCCGCTTTTTTCTGTCCCTGCCATCGGATGCGAAGGGATAAATTTGAACTTATATTTATTCTTTGATACAAACTCTTTTAAGCTGCAAACGTCAGTTACTATCGTATCTGAATCAAGAATCTCATTGAGCTTTGATAAAACCTCCGGCGTTTTATTCATCGGTGTGCATACAAAAACTACCTCACAACCCCTCAGTGTTTCATAATCACTGCTTACGCATTCCTCTTTGCAAACAGAACGTGATACTCCCGCAAGTTCGTATCCAAGCTCTTTTAACTTCTTAAATACAGAACCGCCAATTAATCCTAAACCAACAACTCCTACCCTCATTTATAAATCCTTATGATGAAATTTTTTTATACCCTCTACATAATCTTTGACAATATCGCCGTTACCTTCAATATTGTATTTATATATAGTAAGTCCTTCCAAACCTACCGGTCCTCTGGCATGCGTCTTATTTGTAGAAATCCCGACTTCTGCACCGAATCCGTATCTGAATCCGTCGGCGAATCTTGTTGATACATTATGATACACGCCTGCAGAATCAACTGCATTCATAAAAATACGAGCATTATCACTGTTTTCAGTAATTATCGACTCTGTGTGTCCTGATGAATATTCGTTTATATGTTCAATGGCCTCTTCCAGAGATTCGACAAATTTATACGAAAGTATTTTGTCTGAATACTCTTTATGCCAGCTTTCAGGATTTGATATCAGTGTAATGCCCGTTTCAACTAAGGCTTCCAGCAATCTGTCCGCCTCTTTGAAATTTTTATGAATCAAAATTGTCTCGACTGAATTACACGCACTGGGATACTGCGTTTTTGAATCAATAACGACTCTTTTAGCCTTTTCAAAATCTGCGCTTTCGTCGATAAATATGTGGCAGATTCCATCAGCATGCCCCAATACCGGAATTTTTGTATTTTCTTTTATGAATTTAACAAGACTGTTTCCGCCTCTTGGGATAATTAAGTCAATGTACTTATCCATAGAAAGCATGTTTTTTACGTCATCTCTTGAAAACACCTGGGTTAACATATCTTGAGGGAATCCCTCCGTCTTTTCAAGCGCATCCTGGATAAGAGACATAATAGCCTTATTAGTATTAACAGATTCTTTTCCGCCTTTTAAAATAACGGCATTTGAAGATTTTATCGCAAGTGAAGAAATCTGCGAAATAACATCCGGTCTTGCTTCAAAAATTATACCTAAAACCCCTATAGGGCAAGATATTTTAGTTAAGACCAAGCCGTCGTCAAGCTGTCTTTTTAATAGAACTTTTCCAATCGGATCTTCAAGGTTTGATATATCAATAATCCCCTGAATCATATCGCGCATTTTGTTTTCATCAAGTTTCAGCCTGTTAAAAACAGACTGCGACAGCTCTCCGTTTTTTACAAGCGGTTCAGCTTCTTCAAGGTCTTTTTTATTAGCTTCAAATATTTTATCTTTATTATTTTTTATATTTTCTGCAATATTTAACAGTGCCTGATTTTTAATCTTTTCAGAAAGTGTTGCAGCTTTTTTAGACGCAGCCTTAGCCTTCTTAGCAATTTCCAGAAAACTATTTTCTTCCATTTCTATATTCCTCACAGAGCTTACAATACTGCATTCTTCTTAGATTTACCATTCTGGAAAACTTTTTTCTCATAAGCTGTTCTTTTAATGTAGCAGCAGGTTTTTCATCCAAAGCATGCGGTTGTTTTACAACAAAACCCGATAAATCCATAAACGGAACTACATTTCTGTAATCCATATACGGATTCTTTCTGTATTGTTCGCTCATACCTTCTCCTTATTGTGATAGTTATGAATCAATTTTATATAAAATTAAGCTCTTACACAATAAAATGTTAAAGAAAATTTACCATTAATCTTTCATAAAAAATATATTCAAGCTAAAATGATAAAAAGGCAGGATAAGATGAAAATTTGTATATTTCCGGGCACCTTTAATCCTATACACACAGCCCATATAAAAATTGGAGAATTTGCGCTTTCTCATTACGGCTTTGAGAAAGTTATATTTATACCGTCTTATATCCCGCCTCATAAAACCATTTCCAACAATCTTGCAAAACACAGACTGAATATGGTAAAACTTGCTGTTGAAAAAAATCACCGTTTTGAAGTCTCTGATATTGAATATAATGAAGAACAGCCATCTTATACAATTTATACAGTCAAAAAAATAAAAGCAGAATATAATATTGAAGAAAAGCTCGCTTTCCTTATCGGAACAGACGCCTTTATAAATCTAAGAACCTGGTATAAAGCAGATGAATTAAAAAATTTAGTACACTTTATAGTTTTCCCTAGATGCAAAAAGCTTAATGAGGACGATTTTTTATATTATAAAGAGAATAATTATGATTATGAATTTGCACCAATGGAATATATAGAAATATCTTCGACAGAATTGCGACACGGAAAAGGAAAAAATCTAAATAAAGTAGGAGAATATATAAAAAACAATGGATTATATTGAAAACATAAAACAACAGCTTAAATCAAATTTAACAGAAGAACGGTATGAACATTCCATAGGAACGGCAGAATGCGCAGAAAAACTTGCGGAAAAATTCGGCTTGGATAAAAATAAAGCTTACCTTGCGGGGCTTGTACATGACTGCGCAAAATTTCTCTCTAAAGAAGAAGCATTAAATATTATAGCAGGAATTAAGCTTTGCGAAGGAGAACTTGCCAATTCAAAAACATATCATGCACCTGCAGGGGCTATTATTGCCAAACAGAAGTTCAATATAGATGATGAGGAAATTTTATCAGCTATAAGATGGCATACTCTAGGCAAAATTAATATGACTAAATTTGAAAAAATTATCTTTATAGCTGATAAAATAGAAGAAAGAACACGCCCCTGCGAATTATACGAACCTATAAAGAAAGCACTTGCTGAAGGCGGTTTAGACAGCGCACTTTTAATATGTTATAAAAATACTATAAAAAGCCTGGTTGACAGAAATTTAAAAATATGCACAACTACAATAGAAATATATAACAGCCTTTTGTAACGATTTGGATTTGGGGCGGAAAAGTAGTATAATTAAGTTATGAAAAAGAGTTTAGCGATATTCTTATTAAGCATATTTCTCATGAATACGGCGTTTGCAGATACGCCATTTCAAGGCCATGCGGAATTTGACGAAGAGTATACAACTCCTGATGAGAAACTTTTTACCGGTAAAACAGAAACACTGGAGAAACGCGATGTTATTCAAATGACAGTCTCACAAGTTTTGGACGGCTCGTTTTCCTTTGAAGGAGACGAATTTTTCGCAGAAGTAACAAGCGATGTTGTCGGCGATAAAGGTGTCATAATCCCCAAAGGTACGGTTGCCCATGGGGTCATTACACAAACAAGTGAAGCAAAAAGATTAGGCCGTGACGGGTATTTAAATTTAAGTTTTGATTATCTTGTAACTCCAGACGGCAGAGAAATCCCGATAGAAGGTAAAATGTCTACAAAACTCCACCCGCTTAAGGCTGCTACCAAAATTGTTGCTACTGATATCGGCTATACTGCATTAGGCGGAGTTGCAGGCGGACTTTTCGCGGTTCAAGCTCTCGGGCTGGAAGCGGCAATTGCTTCTCAAGGATATACTGTTGCAGGAGGGGCTGCTCTCGGTAGTACCATTGGCCTTGGGATGGCTTTATACAGAAAAGGCAAGGATGTTTTAATAGCACCGGGAGATGAAATAAAAGTGCGCATATTATCTGATGTAGAACTTCCTGTATACAAAGAAGAAGCCTTAAAACAGGAAGAACTTAAATTTCCTGGCCTTGACATCAGAATCGGAAATATTTTATATGAAAAAGATCCGTTTGGAGAAGTTAATACTATAACACTATCTCTATCAATATCAAATATGTCTAAAAAAGCATTCTCAGGTATGGATTTGGCATTAATGAATGATTGCAACTCTATATTTAACCCGTCAATATTTGGTGATACAAAACTCCTGTTTTCACAGCTTAAACCGGGAGATAGATATGCCGGCAAAATTTCTTTTGCCGTTAATAATGTAAAAGATTCATACTGGCTGGTCGTTAATGACCGCGCAACAAATAAGCCTATTGCTAAAGTCTCGCTCGATAATGCTTATAAAAAAGTGTCAAAAGACGTAAAAAAACGTAATGATAAAATGAAAAAAGGGAAAAAGAATTATTATAAAGAACCGGACCCGTTTGATTTATAATTACTAGCAAATTTTTTTTTTACGATTTTTAAAAAATATGTAAATTATAAAGAAAGGAATATAAAATGACATCAATTACTCCTATTAAAGAATTAAATAACCATGCTTACAAAATGGTTTCCGGCATAGTACACAACAATCCGGATAAAACAAAAGCTATAAAAGCTTTCTTAAAGCACGCAAATGATAATAACATACAAGGCCCTGCACTTGTTGCATATCATACACAATACAATGCATTTAGATATGATAAAATTAATAAACTAAACTTAGAAGATTCATTAAGAGCACGCTCTATACCTGAAATTTTTGAAAAAGAAATTGAAAATAACCCGGAAGTAGAGAAGGAAATCAATTTATTTGCACAAAAGCTGTGTGAGCTCTATCCTAATTCACTTGGAGACCGCATTTCATTAGCTTCACAGAGTGCTGTAACGGCTGATAAAGTAGAACCTAAATCGTGGTTTAAGAAACTTTTTGTGGTTTTAAACAGATTCTTGAAAGCAGATGTATAAAAAAATCTCCGTTTAAAACGGAGATTTTTTTTAATCTATATCATAGTTGAGCATAGATACGACATCGACTCCTGATGCCTCAATTTTTTCTCTTCCCTTTAACGGGTCCAATTCAATAATAAATGAAGCCGCTACTGGAACCGCGCCGGCTTTTCTTACCAGATTACATCCGGCCAAAGCCGTTCCGCCTGTTGCAAGTAAATCATCAATAATGAGCACCCTGTCTCCAGGTTTAATTGCATCTGCATGCATTTCAATTGTGTCTTCGCCGTATTCAAGAGAATAACTCTCTTTTATTGTTTCAGCTGGAAGTTTATTCGGTTTTCTGATAGGGATAAAACCGGCATTAAGCTTATATGCCAAAGGTGCCCCGAAAATAAAACCGCGAGATTCTATACCTGCAACATAATCAATATTTTTATCTTTAAATTTCTCATAAAGAAAATCTACCATGTACTTCATTGCTAAAGCATCCTTGACCGCTGTTGTAATATCCAGAAACAATATCCCTTTTTTAGGAAAATCCGGCACCTGTCTTATGTGTTCTCTTACATATTTAAATTCATCTGCTTTTATCATCATTATACCTCTTGTAATTCTAAATCTTTTCTGCTATTTTGCTCTTCCATCATTAAACCGTGAGCTGTCTTGCCCCAGTTCATATCTTTCTTGCAAAATAATATTTTACCACAAATAAACAATACCATCGGGAACCAGATAATGAAGAAATAAACAGTTGTCTCAATAGCCTGCTTAAAAGCTTTTAATCGCGGATAATTATCATATCTTCTCAAACTGTACCTTATAGCTGAAAAGAATCCAAGGCCAACTACAAAAGAGACAATTAATGATGACCAGAGAACATTGTGTAAGCTGTATGGATCAATTTTATCAGTAAACAATTTTATAATCCTGAAAGCAACTTCCAGCATAAACCACAAAGGCATAATAAACTGGGTAATGTATACAGCCATATCAAATCGGGCTCTGAGTGACATCTTTCTTGACTTCATTGCAGCACCAAAATACTCTAGATATCTTCTTATAGTGCCTTCCAGCCACCTTCTCCTCTGCCTGAATAATGGCATTAAACTGACTATACCTTCCTCATAAACACACGCCTCAGGACAAAAACGGACATCCCAGCCTTTGATATGAAGTCTGGTTGACATATCTAAATCATCTGTGATTGTATAATTATTCCAACCCCCTATATCTTCTATAGCGCTTCTTTTTATTAATTCTCCGTTCCCCCTGAGTTCTACAGCGCCTTTTACGGCATCTCTGCCAATTTGAAAATGAGTATCCGTAGTATATTCATTATTTTGACATCTCGTTAATAAATTTACATCTTTATTACGGATAATCTTTCTTGCCTGCACTGCACCGACATCAGCCGGTTCAAGCATTGGTACAAGTTTATTCAAAAAATCCGGCTTTACCGTTGCATCAGCATCAAAAACTAAAATAGCATCCCCTTTTGCTACCTTTAATGCATCATTTAACACTGCTGATTTTCCCGGAAATGCACTCTTATCCCGAACAACAGCAATAACATTTTCATGTTTTGACGCCAAATCCTTTATTACATCGGCTGTTCTGTCACAGCTTCTGTCATCTATTACTATTACTTCATATTTAGGATAATCCAGCTGCAGTATATTTTCTACAGTCCCTCTGATAACAGATTCCTCATTATGGGCGGGTATCATAACAGATACAAAAGGTTTGTAATTCTCGTTAACTACAGGAGGATGTTTCTTAAGCTTTCGCTTCTGATACTTTGTTGCGACTATCAAATACAAACCGTAGATAGTCATACAAACACAAAGTATAACAAAACCTAAAACAGTATTTACATAATTTTGGAATATATAAAGAAATACACTTAAAAATGATAATATTATAAATAAAAGAATTCTTTCTCTCATAACTCCTCAGCCAATATCATAATTATATCAAAAAGTTCATTAAGTTTTGTAAAATTTGTTAGTTTTTTTAAGAATTTCGTAATATTTCTTAATAATTCGTCCCCAAAAAGGCAATTTTTTAAAAGTTAGATACTTTATATATACATAAGAGATAATTAAGGAGAGCAAAAGATGTTATTCACAACAGTTTCAAACGAAGAATTAAA
>CALVBV010000040.1 GCA_944325815.1 Candidatus Gastranaerophilales bacterium | reverse complement strand
TGACTGGGTGAATGAGTAGAGTAGACTTTAGTCTACCGCATCATTAGGTGAAGCGTGAAGAGTGAGGCGTGAAGGGTGCGTTAATAAAGTGACCAGGTGACTAGGTGATCAAGTGACTAAGTGACTAGGTGATTAAGTGATTAAGTGATTAAGAATTTATAACTACTTCTCAACTATTCAACCTTTCCACTCTTCAAGATTTATAACTTCTCCTAAACTCCTCAACCTCTCAACTCCTCAACCAAGGCCGGCACCCACCTAACCTCCCTCATTAGGGAGGAACTGTTACAAACTCCTAAACTTCTCAACTTCTAAACTAATCAACACCAAGGTTATTCTTGGGTTTCACCCCGATTTTCTACGCTTTTAGAATGACAAAAACTTACAAGACAATATTGTAAAGTTTTGTAAAAAATCTGGAAAAATTAGGTATTTTTTGTAATATTTCTTAATAAAAGTATTGAGATTTATATACTCTTGATATATTATAAGTATATAAGAGTTGCTTGTTATGTGAATGAACAATTCTTAAAACTATTAAGCTTATAGTTTAACATATTTGCCCCGACTGGCAGCCAAGCCTGTACTACGATTTATTAATAAAGTACGCTTACCATTGCCGGAAGATATCGAGCTTGCAGTCCAACTATCCAATTATATCGGAGTACGCCAAACGGGTATTCAAACTTACAAGCCAATTACATTCCTCCTCCCCCTCGGAGTACGCCAAACGGGTATTCAAACCTACCAGCCAATTACATTTCCCCCTCCCCCTCGGAGTACGCCAAATTAGTACTCAAACTTACAAGCCAATTACATTTACCCCTAAGGAGTTTAACAGTATGAAAGATCAAACAATTAAAATGAAAAAAGCAACTAACCCGGCCAGAAATGGTTTTGTATCAGTGACAACAGTGTCTGAAACACTGGGTGATTATCTTAGAAAAGTTAACAGTTTCAAATCTTTATCAGCGGAAGAAGAAAAAGAAATTGCAGTAAAAGCAAAAAACGGTGATAAAGAAGCAAAAAAGATTTTAGTTCAGGCAAATTTGAAACTTGTGCTTACTATAGCAAGAAAGGCAATTCATGTGTCAAAACTGCCTATGGTCGACCTGATTCAAGAAGGAAATCTCGGGCTAATGACTGCGGTAGAAAAATTCAATCCGAATCTGGGCTACAGATTTTCTACTTACGCCGGATGGTGGATAAAGCAGGCAATGTTTAAGGCTATATCCGAACAGTCATACAGCATGAAGATTCCTGTTTACATTCAGGAAACATTATCCAAATTTTCAAAAGTAAAAGCAGAAATGGAAAAAGCCTATAACTGCCAGGTTACAAATCAGGATGTTGCTAAAAAAATGAATTTGGAACCTGCAAAGATAGATACTTTTTTGTCGGCATATACTACACCGGTGTCAATAGAAGGGTGTTTTGATGCTAAAAACGGGAGTGAGCTGAATGTGGCAGATGTGCTTGAAGACGAAAAAACAAGTGTTGAAGAAAATGTTGAATATGAAGAGCTCAAAAAAGATTTGGCATGTGTAATATCAACTTTAAAAGAAAGGGAACAGACTGTTATTAAAATGCGTTTCGGCCTGGAAAATTTTGCGAAAACTACTTTAGAAGATATCGGCCGGATTTTCGGGGTTACAAAAGAGTGCATAAGACAAACAGAAATGAGAGCTATTAATAAATTGCGAAACAGTTTATGTTTATCTTGTTATGCAGATTAATTAAACGAGAGCGGGTGGTGAACATCCGCTCTTTACATATCTTCATATATTAGCAAAATTTTATCATCTCATGTTTTTTATATATAATAGAACTTAGTGTGGAGGTGTAGACGCATGGCATTTGGCAGTGTAAATCCGTTAAATATCAAGGGCACTCAGGATTCATTAACTACGTTTGGTAATATACAGCGAGCCGGAATAATGCCGAACGGCAGGGTTGTGTACAGAGTAATTGACCCGAATGGCCAGGAGGCTGGAAAAATAAGCGTAGCGCAGGATAATACAGACAAATTTGAGAAGGCTTATGTTGATATAATGGAAGCTGCGCCAAAGATTCAAAAGTATGCATCGGAACATTCTTCTGAAAAAGATATAAAAAAACGCAGAAATTTATCCCGTTTAATTGTCGGAACCTGCGGGGTTATAGGTGCAGGTATTCCTATTTATTTAACAAGAAAAGCTTCTACTCTTAAACAAATTTTATGTACGGTTGTCGGTATCGTTGCAGGTTTATCTGCCGGTTTTGCGGCTTCACTTGCAGCAACGACTCCGCCAGGGCTTTATAAGTTTGCAAAGGCTTCAAGAACTATGTCTAAACTTGATATTCAGCCGGTTCAGGAAGCAAAACAGCCTTAAGTTTCGTCTTTGAGCATTAGTATTACTGTATTCAGTTCTTCTAACAAATATTGCAGCTGCAGAGCTATATTTTCCGGATTATATATAGAACCGGTTGTGCTGTATGCAAGATAACGCTGATATGTTACAGCTTCCCGTCTCAGGTTGGCAATTGATTTGACATAACGGTTTACTTCCTGTAGTTTTTTGAAGGATTCAAAATAGCTTTCTGGTTTTCCGTCGTATTTTTTTGCAAGATAATCAATATTCATTGTAAGAAGATTCGCCTTTGTGACAAATAATTGAACATTTTCATTGTCATCAATACAGTCAGCAAGCTTTTCCAGCATTGGAATAATTTCGTTTGCATCATCAACGTATTCTGATGATTTATCTTTCTTCTGAATAATATCTATAAACGCAGGGTTATCTTTGGGGACAGGTTTCAACTCCGAGGGATCATTAAAGCCCTCTTGTGCATCAAAAATAGGGGTCGTAACTTTTGTTTTAGACTTTTCAATTTTGTCGTTAAGTTCGGGCAGAGTTCCGGCATACCCTTTGCCTTGAAGCTCTTTTTCCAAAGCTTTATCTTTTCTGTTCCAGAAAAAAGCGTGGGAGGGCAGGGCAAAGCTTATACAAATTATGCAGGCAATAAACTTTTTCATATTTATATTATAGCGATATATTATGAAAAATCAAAATTAAGCCTGACTGTGTAATAGATTTTATTAACAAGTTTGGCTACACTTCTTTTAGCAGAAAAGGAGTCATAACAATGTGTGAAATAGAGGACATAATTGCAAGACAGATATTGGATTCCCGCGGTAATCCGACAATCGAGGTGGATGTAAAATTAATAGACGGTTCGCAGGGTCGGGCATCTGTACCTGCAGGCGCTTCAACCGGAATGTATGAAGCAAAGGAACTCAGAGACAAGGTTAAAGGTGTTTATATGGGCAAAGGTGTTATGAAGGCGGTAGAGAATGTTAATACTGTTATAACTCCGAATCTTCTGGGTGAGGATGCTTCTGAACAGAGTCTGATAGACAGTCTGCTTATAGAGTTGGACGGAACTTTTGATAAATCAAATTTAGGTGCAAATGCAATGCTGGGTGTTTCTCTGGCATGCGCAAGGGCATCTGCTGAATCTATGGGGCTTCCTCTTTACAGGTATTTGGGAGGGATTAACGGGTGTATACTTCCGACACCGATGATGAATATTATAAACGGAGGTGTTCACGCAGATAATAATCTTGATTTTCAGGAATTTATGATTACTCCGGTTGGATTTTCTGGTTTTAGCGAAGCATTGCAGGCAGGCTCAGAAATATTTCATACCCTGAAACAAATTCTTAATGAGAAAGGATTATCAACGACTGTAGGTGATGAGGGCGGTTTTGCGCCGGATTTGTCATCTGCTGCGGATGCAATAGAAATTATAATATCAGCAATAGAAAAGGCCGGATATAATACCAATAATGTGAAAATCTGTCTTGATGCAGCAGCATCGGAATTATACGAAGAAGGTGAATGCTCAGGGGGCGTTTGTTCTTTGAGCAGGTATTATCTGAAAGGTGAAGATAAAAAACTTACGTCAGAAGAAATGATTGAATATTTAGAATCATTGGTTAGAGATTATCCGATAATTTCAATAGAGGACGGCTTAAGTGAGGATGACTGGCTTGGATGGCAGAATTTGACCGCGAAACTGGGGGACAGGTGCCAGCTTGTCGGGGACGATTTGTTTGTAACGAATACGAAACGCCTGCAAGAGGGAATTGAACATAAGGCTGCAAACTCTATTCTTATAAAACTTAATCAAATAGGGACATTAACAGAAACGCTGGATGCAATACGTTTAGCGCACGAAAATAACTACAGTGCGGTAATTTCTCATCGTTCAGGAGAAACAGACGACAGTTTTATTGCGGATTTAGCAGTCGCATCTAACTGCGGACTAATCAAAACCGGCTCTCTTTCAAGAGGAGAAAGACTTGCAAAATACAATCAACTGCTCAGAATTGAAGAAGAGTTAGGTGCCGGAGGAAGATATCTTGGCATAAAACCGTTTAAATTTATTAAAATTTAGGCAGAAAATATGCCCTTAATAAATCTGTACTTGGAAAGTTGTCCTTTTTCTCGGCAAGTTTCGCAATTCCGAAAAAATAATCTCTTAAGGCATCTGCTTTTCTGCATAGAGAATTAGTTCCATTTTTCAAAATATGGCTTTTCAAAACGCCTTCTGTTGCTTTTGCCGGAGGGTGTTTTGCGATAGCTCTTCCTACCATCAATCTTACTACACTGTTTCCCAAAATCATCTTAATCAACCATCCCTTTCATTAGCTTACACTTCATATAATATAAAAGTAAAAAGAAAATAACAAATTGATTAACTTTTGTAAAATATTTACAAAAAGTTACAAGTACGAAAAGGTTTTATAGTTTGGGCTATAGCTCTCTTCTTCCTTCGATTGCTCTTGCAAGTGTGACCTCATCTGCGTATTCTAAATCAGCACCGACAGGCAACCCAAAAGCGATTCTTGAAATTTTAATCCCGAAAGGTTTGATTAATTTTGTAAGATACAAACTGGTTGCTTCTCCTTCAACTGAAGGAGAGAGAGCCAGTATAACTTCCTGAACTTCTTCGTTAGTAAGCCTTGTTAAAAGCTCTTTTATCCGGATATCTTCTGCACCTATTCCGTCCATCGGTGAAATAAGACCTTGCAGCACATGGTACAAGCCTCTGTATTCATTGGTTTTTTCAATAGCGATTAAATCTTTGGTTTCAGCGACAACGCAGATTACCGAGCGGTTTCGGTTTGTAGATTCGCAAATCTCGCAGGGGCTTTGGGTTGATATATTGAAACAAATTTCACAGGTCTTAGAGCTCTTTTTAGCGTCTAAAATTGCATTTGCAAACTTTTCGACTTCGCTATAAGGCATTTTAAGAACTTGAAAAGCCATCCGTTGTGCCGACTTGGGGCCAACGGACGGAAACTTTTGAAACTGTTCTATTAAAGCTGCTATCGATTTTGGATAAATCATAATTCAGATTTAGCCTTTTTCTTTCTAGAACAATCCCGGAATACTGATGCCGCCGGTTACTTTTTTCATTTTTTCTTCCATAACCTTGATAGCTTTAGCGGAAGTCTGATTAATAGCTGTTGTAATAATATCTTCAAGCATCTCAATAGTGTCTTGGGAAACAGAAGAAGGGTTTTCAGGGTTAATAGCTTCTGCAGAAAGTTTTATGGATTTAAATAACCCTTTTCCGTCGCAGACAACTTTTACTGCACCGTTTGCAGCTTCGCCTGTAATATCCATTTGATTGAGTTCATCTTGAGTTTCTTTTAATTTTTTTTGAATATTCTGTGCTTGTTTCATCATATTCATCATGTTCATCATTGTTTGGTTTCCTCCTCGCCGTTATATTGAATTTTCTATTGCTGTCATCAAATCATCATCAATATCAAAATTTGCATAAACATTTTGTACATCATCGTGTTCTTCCAGTCTGTTAAGCAATCTCATGATATTAATTGCAGTTTTCTCATCCGTTACTTCGATGGTATTTTGCGGAATCCGTGTAAATTCTGCTGATATTGATTTAAAGCCTTCTTTTTCTAAGCCTTCCGCAACAGGTTGAAGGTTCGGGACGGATGTGTAAACTTTGTATTCATCATCTTCTTCAACAATATCTTCTGCATCGAGATTTATTGCAGCCTCAAAAAGTTTTTCATAATCAACGTCGTCTTTATTGAAAGTAATACATCCTTTTTTGTCGAACATCCAGCCAACACATCCGGTTTCCCCGAGGTTTCCGTTGAATTTTGTAAAGTAGCTTCTGATATCACCGGCAGTTCTGTTTTTATTATCAGTCATAGCCTCAATTACAACGGCAACCCCTCCGGATGCGTATCCTTCGTAAATCATTTCATCATAGTTTTCATTACTTCCGGCACCGGAACCTTTTTCTATAGCTCTTTTTATATTATCATTCGGAAGTCCTGCCGCTTTAGCTTTTTCTATTGCGGTTCTTAAACGAAAGTTCCCTGCAGGATCAGGACCGCCGAGTTTTGAAGCGACTATAATTTCTCTTGAAAATTTCTGAAATTCCGCTGCTCTTAGCGAATCTGTTTTAGCTTTTTTATGTTTAATGGTTGACCATTTTGAGTGTCCGCTCATTGAATATCCCCTTTTTACAATATACTTGTGCTTTATAATAATACAAGAAACCCTTTTTAATAGCAAGTTTTTAGTCAAAGAGCCTGTTAATAAAAATATTAATTATAAATTTTTTTTTCGCAGACCTCTTAATAAATCTTTATATTTCGTCAAAATAAATTTTTATACGCTTATAATTAATATATGATGCGTGTGGATTATAGTTTAGTAAGTCCGTTTTCTCAAAAACGAACTTTAAAAAATCAAAATAACAGCCAGCCGGCTTTTTGCGGGCTGACTAAAAAGTTAAAAAAGAGAATTTATATAGACGGTCAGAAAGATATAAAAGAATTTACAGACGGGAGAAAAGATAAAAGTCTTATGGTAGGTACTCTGCCCGGATATATGATACAAAAAATCCCTCCGGAAAACCGTGAGGCAGCGATAAAAGAAATTTATGACACTTTTGACCGCGTCGCGTTTGATTTGCGAAATTTCGATGAAACAAAAGTCTATACGATTGATGAAATTACTAAACGCAGGAATAAATCAACCGTAGAAGCATTAGAAAATGTGCTTCGCAAATATAATATTCTCGGTAAGTGGGATGATTTTGATATAGTGTATTTGGATAAGGGCGGTAAAGGTGCCGGATACAAACTTGAAGGGCTGAGAGATTCTAAAAGTCCGGATGAGGATGAGTTTGTTATTAAAGTTTTTCACGTTATAGAAGGTGAAAATTGGCAGCCATATAAAAGTCACGGATGTTATGCAGAGATAAACAGTGCACAGTACTGGAAAAATATAGTCGGAAATGATACAAACCGCGGTAAATTTTTCTTTGCCAGTCTGAAAAGCGGTTATTTAGTTGACAAATATATAGATGAGGATGTTCGTTTGCCGCGAAGGGTTGTAAATCCTTATAAATTCGGAATAAAGTGTACTGATGAAGATTTGGAACATAAGCATAATGTTTGCAAGGGGTATAGCTTTGATTGGGGCGGAATGCGTGTAATAAACCGTATAAAGAATGCCGATAAATATGCAAGAATGACTTCAAGCCATATAAAAGATACTCCTGAAAGATTTAGAAGCCAGGAGTGGTATAGATTATTTTATAAAAAAGAACCTAATAATGTAAGCAAAATCGCCGGGCTTGCAATGAGCATAAAACATCTTGAGGACAAGTGCAGGTATATTGATGAATGTTTAAAGCTTAATGAGCCGGAAGTGAATCAAGCGTTGGCCTATGTTTTAAAATATCTTTCTTACGCTGATGCATTAAAGTATTTTGAAAAATTGGTTCAAACAAAAGATACAGTAACTCAGATAATTTTGTTCAATGAAATACCTTTGCTGGCTATGAAGCACCGCGATCACAGAATAAAAGATGATTTGCAGACTATGCGCTCGGAAATTATGCCGTATAGAATAGCAAGTTATTACGATATTGCGGAAAAGTATGCACTTCCTGATTCAATAGAACATTTGGCAAGCTTTGTACATTTGCTGCCGAAGGAGAATTTCAGAAGCTATTATAGACGTCTTTCGGAAATAGATAATGAAGCATTGCAGGACAGGCTCATATATAAGCTGTCTAATGTTCCTAAAACAGAAGATTTTTATGCAAGGAAAAAATTGGCTGCACGTGTAAAAACTCCGCGCCTGCAGAAAAGACTTTTAGAGTCTTGTTTAACACTTACAAAAGAGCAGGTGGAAAAGATTTCTTCTATGATGGGGGTTAGCGGTGCGGAATTTTTGAAACGTATGAGGTTCTGATTCTTGCATTTTTTTGCATTTTATAGTATTATCTGTCTATTGACTAAAACTAAGGGAGACAATGGATTTAAAATTATTTTTTAATCTTATCGTAATAACTTTTTTGTTATTTTTGAACGGTTTTTTTGTGGCGGCGGAGTTTGCACTGGTTGGTGTCAGAAAAACCAGAATACAGCAGCTTTCGAATGAGGGAAATTTTAACGCAAAGCTTGCTTTGGATGCCGTAAAAAACATTGACAGATATATTGCCGCGGTACAGCTTGGTATAACTATTGCAAGCCTCGGTATAGGCTGGGTCGGTGAATCTACACTTGCAAGAATTATTCATCCGCTGTTTAAGTTTTTACCTGCAAATATAGATTCTATTGCAACACACACTGTATCCGTAGCGATTGCTTTTGCACTTATTACTGTTTTGCATGTTGTAATCGGAGAATTAATGCCAAAGTCTATTGCTCTGCAGTTTCCGGAAAAAACGACACTTTGGGTTGCAAAGCCTATGTTTGTGGTGACAAAACTTTTTGCGCCTATGATTTATCTTCTAAACGGGCTCGGAAATTTTCTGCTTAAACTCTGCAGGATTGAGCCGGCTTCAACACACCACATGGTGCATACAACAGAAGAACTTAATATGCTTATTGATGCAAGCTGTAAAGGCGGAGTATTGAATGAAAAAGAAGCTGAGATGCTTCAAAACATCTTTAAATTTTCTGATTTAACCGCCTCGCAGGTTATGGTTCCGAGACCGGATATGGTTTGTATTCCATCAGATATTAAGACAGAAGAGCTTAATAATCTTCTCATTGAAAATCAGTATACAAGATATCCTGTATATGAAGGCGATATTGACCATATAATAGGCTTTTTGCATATAAAAGACTTGTATCCTTTGATTGTTAAAAATAAACAGATTAACATATCATCTCTTTTAAGAGAGGCGTTTTATATTCCGGAGACTATGCCGATAGATAAGCTGGCTCTTGAATTTCAGAAAAGACATTCCCAGATGGCTGTTGTTATGGACGAGTTTGGGGGCACAAGCGGGCTTGTTACACATGAAGATGTGATGGAAGAGGTCTTTGGCGAAGTTCAGGACGAGTTTGATGAAGAAGAAAGTGAAATTAAAGAAATCAAGCCGGGTGAATACGAAGTCTGTGCAAAAATGCGTACGGATGAGTTCTGCGAATTTTTTAATATAAATCTTGAGGATGAGGATGTTAATACTATCGGGGGATATGTAGTTAAAAAACTCGGAAAGATTGCCTGCCAAAATGATGAAGTACAGGATGAATTTTTCAGGTATTGTGTTACGGAAACTGATTCAACAAGGGTTGTAAAACTCAGAATAGAAAAAGTCTGCAACGACTCAACCGTCTCTTAAAATATCCTCTTATCCAATGATTGACATCTAAAAGTCAATAAACTAAGATGTTTTTAAGATAATTATAAGTTGGAGAGAGGTATGAAATTTCATTTAAACAGAAAACAAGTTGGGATTATTGTACTTTTAGTAATAATTATTCCTATTGTTTATAATAAATTATCGGGCTTTGTAGGCGGCATGATTCAAAAGCGTCTTATGATGATGCCAAAAGAGGTTATCGTAGATAATCCGCACATAGAAGAGGTAAATGTTTCCGCAGAAACAACCGGAAGGGTTGAAGCCCAGTATTCTATTGACGTAATTGCAAGAGTCTCTGGATTTTTGTTAAAAAAATACTTTAAAGAAGGTGATTTTGTTAAAAAAGGCGATTTGCTTTTCCAGATTGATCCTAAAGAATATCAGCTTTCTGTTAACAATGCCCAGGCTTCGGTCAACCAGTACAGAGCTCTGCTTACAAATGCTCAGCAGGAATTAAACAGAGCAAACGCGCTTATTAAAGAAGATTTAATAAGCCGTTCTGATGTTGATCAGAGCTTAGCTACAAGGAATCAAAACAAGGCTCTCTTGGATTCGGCAAACCAGCAGTTAGAGCTTGCTAAGGTTAATTTAGGTTATACAACAATACGTTCTCCTATTGACGGCAGAATCGGAAAAGTTAATATAACAGAAGGAAACTATGTAACAGCAACATCCGGCTCTCTGGTTAATGTAGCGAGCGTTTCGCCGGCGTACGTAACTTTCAGCTTAAAAACAGACGATTTTGTAAAACTCTTAAGGGCAAGTGATAAGTTTAAAGATGTCAA
The DNA here is from genome assembly GCA_944325815.1 of Candidatus Gastranaerophilales bacterium. Taxonomy (GTDB): domain Bacteria; phylum Cyanobacteriota; class Vampirovibrionia; order Gastranaerophilales; family Gastranaerophilaceae; genus CAG-196. Next base: position 7,312 of record CALVBV010000040.1, on the reverse strand, counting down.
GGTTGAAGTTCAGTTCAGTGACGGTGACTGGTACGATAAAACAGGTACGATTAATTTTGTTGATAATAAAGTTGATATTAACTCCGGCTCTGTAACAATGAGGGCTACTTTCGATAATTCAAGAAGCTGGCTTGTTCCGGGTGCTTATATGAAAGTAAAACTCACAGCACCTAAACTTGTAAAATATATTACTGTTCCCCAGGCCTGTACAAAGGGCGACGCCATGAGCGGATATTATGTCTGGGCGGTTAAGGATAATAAGGCTGTGAGAAAAGACATTAAGGTCTCTGATGATATAAACAACAACTGGGTTGTGGAAAGCGGTGTAGACATGAACGATGTTATTGTTGTATCCGGAATCCAGAATATAACAACAGAAGGACAAAAGTTAAAGATAACAACTGAGAAGAAATAATGAAACAGATTTTTGATAAAGAAAAGCTATTCTTTTTTATAAGAAAACCGAGATTTGCACTTGTAATATCCGTATGTATAGTTATTTTGGGTATGATATCTATTTTAAGCCTGAAGCAGGAAAGTTATCCTGACGTAACTCCGCCTCAAGTGAGGGTTTCTGCTAATTATCAAGGTGCAAGTGCCGAGGTTATTGAATCTTCTGTCGCAACAGTGCTTGAAAATAAACTTAACGGTGTTGAAGATATGACCTATATGACTTCAACCTGCTATGACGGCAGTTATTCTTTGACATTGTATTTCAAAGTAGGATCTAATAAAGATGTAAACCTAATGAATGTTCAGAACAGGATTCAGCAGGTTCAATCTCAGCTTCCGGAAGATGTTCAGAGAACAGGTGTTACAGCTCTGAGCAGAACTTCTGGCTCAGGTGCTATTATCCTTACTCTTTATCCTGAATCCGGAAACTGGACGCAATTAGATTTAACAAACTATGGTTCAATATATATTAAAGATGAGCTTAAGCGTATTGATGGGGTTGCTGATGTAGATGTTTACGGAAGCGGAAACTATTCTATGAGAATTTGGCTTGACCCGCAAAAAATGGCAGGGCTCGGTGTTTCAACCAGTGAAGTAAAGACTGCTATTGCAAATCAAAATACCCAGGTTACGGCCGGTGCTTTAGGCCAGCTTCCGACGGATGAAAAAAATGCTTTGCAGTTAACATTAAAAACCCAAGGGCGTTTGGATGATGTTGAACAGTTTGAGAATATTATTATCCGCTCTAATATGGACGGTTCTAATGTTAAAATTAAAGATATTGCTCGTGTTGAACTCGGTGCAGAATCTTATTCCAACTTAGGTTTAGTTAACGGAAAACCTTCCGCGGTTGTTTTGATATCACAACTTCCGGATGCTAACGTAATCAACCTCTCTAAAGCTGTTAAGGCAAAGGTTGCAGAACTCAATGCCCAGATGAATAACGGCATTAAAATAATGTATGTTAAAGATGACGCTGAATATATTCAGGAATCAATGCACGAGGTTGAGTTTACCATTCTTTTAACAGGGTTTATTGTTGTGCTTATTATCTTCCTGTTTCTGGGAGATGCTATGGCAACTCTGGTTCCCTGCGTAACCATTCCGGTATCATTAATCGGTACATTCTTCATACTGAAAGCCTTTGATATGTCAATAAACCTGCTGACGCTTTTTGCAATGGTTCTTGCGGTCGCGGTTGTTGTAGATGACGCTATTGTTGTTATAGAAAACGTAAAAAGGCATATTGAAGAAGGAAAATCCGCTGTTATTGCAACCCAGCTGACCATGGAAGAAGTCGGGTTCGCGCTTGTTGCAATGGCGCTTGTTTTGATGGCAGTATTTGTGCCGATTGTATTTATGGGCGGTATGACCGGTATAATGTATAAACAATTTGCCGTATGTATAGCTGTATCAATTGCGCTTTCCGCAATTTGCGCGCTTACTCTGTCTCCTGCAATGTGTTCGCATTTTCTCGGGCATAATCACGACGGGCTTAAGCAAAAACATCCTATTTTTGCAAAAATCGGAGATGAAGCCGAAATTCTGGTTAAAAAGTTCAACGAAATGTTTGCAAAGTTAGAAGATTTTTACATGGAATATGTTAAAAAGTTTGTGTATGATAAAAAACTTGTAATAATCGCTTATGCAATAATTCTTGCTTTAACTCTTTTATGTTTTAAAACTATCTCAACAGGCTTTATTCCGGATGAAGATCAGGGGGTTTTGCTCGCTCAAATTACTCTGCCTGACGGTGCTTCGCTTTCCAGAACAGAAGAAGTCTCAAGAAAGTTTACTGATTTAATAAAAGATATAGACGGCATTGATAAAGAAAGGCTGACAGTGTTCGGCGGAAACGGCGCAACAAACCAGTCAACAATTATTATCCAGTTGAAGGACTATAAGGACAGAAATGTCGGCGTTGTAGACTGGGTTGTAAGAAAAGTTAAAGGTCAGGCAACTGACATGTCTCATGTTGCAATTTTGAATAAAATCAGAACAGCAGCTTCAAGCATAAAAGAAGCTTCTATTGTAGCGTTCTCCCCTCCGGCAATCAGCGGTATGAGTATGATGGGCGGATTTGAGTTTCAAATGCTTTCCAAAGGAACTTACACGCCTCAGGAATTGGAAGTTTGGGCAAATAAACTTATAGCACAGGCTAACCAGAATCCTGCTCTTTCGAGTGTGTATACTTCATTCCAGGCAAATGTTCCTCAATACATTGTTGAGATTGATTACGAAAAAGCTCTTGCCCAGAATATTGATTTGCAGGAATTGTACTCAACACTTTCTTCAATGCTCGGAACTTATTATGTCAATGACTTTAATAAGTATGACAGGGTATTTAAGGTTCAATTGCAGGCAGAAAGCAGATTCCGAGACAAAGCAACAGACTTATCCGGTATTTATGTTAAGAATAATAACGGTGTAATGGTACCGGTTCTTTCTGTGGTTAAGTTAAAACAGACAGTAGGTACTGCATCTATTACAAGATATAACCAGTACAAATCTGTTCAAATTCAAGGTCAGCAGGCGTCCGGCAAGAGTTCCGGAGACGCTATGAATGCTATGGAAGACGAAGCCAGGAATGTTTTACCATCAGATATTACTTTTGACTGGTCGGGAACATCTGCTCAGGAAAGGGAGGCTTCCGGGCAGACTGCAATGATTATAGCTATGGCCTTGATATTTGTATATCTGTTCCTTGTTGCACTTTATGAAAGCTATACAATTCCTATTGCGGTACTGTTGATATCTCCGGTTGCGGCATTGGGGGCGCTTTTGTTCCAGTTAATGCTCAACCAGTCATTTGATATATATTCTCAAGTCGGTATGATAACGCTTGTGGGTCTTGCCGCAAAACAATCTATTTTGATTGTTGAGTTTGCAAAAGAAGAGCACGAAAAACACGGGCTCGGCGTTAAAGAGGCGGCAGTTAAGGCTGCAAAACTCAGATTCCGCGCAATTATGATGACAGAACTTGCGTTTATTATAGGTGTAATGCCGATGTTATTTGCACACGGCGCCGGCGCTAATTCAAGAATCTCTGTCGGCTCTACCGTATTTGGCGGTATGATTGCGGCAGCAACTCTCGGTGCTGTTTTAACACCGGCTTTCTATGTCATTATTCAGGAATTTGTAGATCTGTTCCCGAAAAAAGAAATAACCGAAAAGGATTTGGAGTTATAAATGAAAAGGATTTTAAATATAGCTTTAATATGTTCAATTTTAACCCTTTCCGCAAGCCCTGGGTTTGCCTGGAGTTTGTTTAAAAAAGATAAGGTTAAAAAAGAAAATGAAGAAAAAATTGAAATAGTTAAACCTGATAAAAACGAAGTAAGCCCTCGTCAGCAGAGAAAGAAAGATGTGAAGAATGCCAAGACTAAGGCCAAAACATCCAAAGAAGCAAAAGGAATGTATGAGACAAAATTCCCTGCTATAACAAGCCAGATTAGCTATGAAGATATGAACGGCGAGGTTACGCTGAGTGATTGTATAAAGTTAGCAATCACGCACCATCCGACAATTATGTCTGCAATAAGTAATGCAGAAATTTATAAAACACGCGTAGGTCAGGCGTGGTCTAATTATTTCCCGACAATAGGCGCAGGAGTAAGCTATTCCAGAAATGATACGCTGATGACAATGAGTAATGCTTATGCAAGGATGATGAATCAAAGATATAATATGTTCTATATGCCGACATTGTCTGCAAATATGCTTTTCTTTGATTTCGGGAAAACAAAAGCCGTTGCAGATTCTGCAAAGCGGACTTATGAAGCTTCAAGATATGACGCTGAAACAAGCATAGAGCTTGTTATTTATAATGTAAAAGTTGCTTATTATAATATGATTTTTGCAGAAGCTCAAAAAATAGTGTATGAAGATACGGTAAGAGATTTTGAACTTCAGCTAAAGCAGGCAAAAGCATATTATGAGATTGGGAAAAAGGCAAAAATCGATGTAACGACTGCTGAGTATAACTTAGGCAATGCTAAGGTTAATCTGATTAAAGCAAAAAATACGCTTGAGCTTGCCTCGGTAGAGCTTGCAAATGCAGTTGGTATTCCAGAGCTTGAAAAGGTTATTTTAAAAGATAAATTAAATACCAAAATGTATGAAGTAAACTTTGAGGATCTTTTAAAGACTGCTTATGAATCAAGGCCGGCGCTTTTATCAGCTAAGAAGCAGATGGACGCTGCAGAATTGAATGTACGGAGTGCAAAACGCGCGTTTACGCCGGATTTGAGCGGTTTTGCTTCATATAATAACGGCGGGCGCCAAATTGACAGTGATTACGGATATCAGTTTGGTTTGCAGTTAAATTACAGCGCGCTTAACTTAATGCTTCTGAAAAAACAGGTTGATGAGGCAAAGGCTACTTATGATAAGTATGTCGCAGATTATGAACAGGAAAAACAAAATGTTTATCTGGAAGTTAAAAGTGCTTATATAAGTCTTTTGAACTCACATGACAGTCTGGAGGTTGCAAAATTAGCTCTCCAACAAGCAAAAGAACAACAGTACCAAGCATACAGGCGTTATCAGGTAGGGCTTGGAAACGCAATCGAATTTAAGGATGCAGAAAATACATACCTTAATGCCCAATTAAGCTACTATTCAAACTTACTGGATTATAATGTGAATGCAGCAGAACTTGAAAGAGTAATCGGTGCGCCAATAAAAGAATCTAATGTTGATTTATAGGGTTAATAAAATTCAACTGTCAGAATTGGGAAAAAGGCGAAGGTAATATAGTGTCCTCTGAGGCTTCACGGCAGAACTATGTTTTTATTGTTTTTATTGTATTACCTCTCCTAAGAGTGCATTATTGAAAATTAGATATGTCGTAAACTCTTAATGCAAAATATGGTTTAGATTTGGTTTTTTCTTTGATGAATAATACAAAAGTATCATCAAAATAGAAATTTCTCGGATCCGGTTCCGGTACTAAGGCCGTCATTGTTGCAATCATGCCGGCTTCACTTTTGAGTTCAACGCCTTTATTGTTCATCTCAAAGCGTATTGTCTCCATAGCTTGATCTATTACCAGATTAGTTCCTTTTATTCTTTTTCCTGTGACTTCATCAAAGCTTTTTTCTTCATAGAATTTCAGGTTTGGTACTTTTAATTCATCGTTCTTTTTAAAACTTTTATCGCCGTTGTATTGAGCTTCTTTTGTCAGCATATCTGCGTATATATAATTAAAAGTTTTAGTATTTTCTGTTTTATAAAGGTAAACTTCATCTTTATCATTAGTATCAAGAGCAACTGCAAAATCTGACGGTGAATTGTAGAACAAAATCCGCACTGCTTGCGCAAGTTCTCTTGAAGAATTTTTATCAATACCGAAAAATTCAGCTTCCTGATCTCTAAAATTAGATTTTCCAAGCTTGTCAAAAGGTTTTAAAAATTCAAAATCTTTTTTAAGCATTGCGTAGACAATAAATTTATTCTTATCCGGTGTAAGATTTAACTGGTCAAGCAAATCGCTTGTTTCGTTAAATTTCCGTTTTATAGCTTTAGCAATAGTTTTTTTTGTGTTTTTCTTAATTTTACCGAAATATCTGTAATAGCAGTTTTCAGACAAATCTTCTACAGTAAATTCCTGTTGGTTAAGTTCATTAACAACCTGCGGTGTGCCGTCCGGGAATTTTATTGCAATATGTGCGATTTTGTCCATAAAATCATTCCAAACAATTTGGAAAGTTCCTACCCATACTCTGTCCTGAATATTTGATTTGCTTTGCATAGTAGCAAGGACATCAATATTTCCGGCAAAAGCAGGAGAAAATAAAAATAACGTGGTGAATAAAGAAATAATCAATTTTTTCATAACAATAATATTTTATCAGGAAAAAGAAATTCAGGCAATAATTTTCCGCATTTTGCTCTGATGTTTACACATCTCACAAAATGCTTCAGGCTCAGCTCACTCGCGCCGAACCCAATTTCGAGATATTTTCAATTATTGATGCAGATGAATGTCGGACTATTTATACAAGAATTGAGAAACTTTTAATGGCTAGATATATTTTAGACTTGATTTATTGTATCTTTTTCGATACAATACAAGTATGAAAGAAATAATTTATTATAAGACTTATGATAATAAATGCCCTTATCTTGATTGGTATAATTCATTAGATAAAAGTGTCAGGTTAATAATTGACAGAAGAATAGATCGCATAAGATTAGGGAATTTAGGCAAACATAAAAAATTTGATAATTTGACAGAAATAAAATTTGTTGAAGGTGCAGGTTATCGAATTTATGCATACGAGTATGATAATGTAGTAATTATATTTTTATCAGCAGGAGATAAGTCAAAACAATCAAAAGACATTGAAATTGCGAAGAAATATTTACAAGAATTTAAAGAAAGGTATGAATAAAATGGATATAGAAAAAATTAAATCGGAAAACATAACTCATGAAGAACATATGAACAATGTTTTACAAGATATAGAATATCAAAAAATGTATTTAGATGCAGCTATACAAGAATTTATTACAGATGGCGATTATGATTTATTTTTTCAGTCTTTAGAACAAGTTGTTAAAGCACGCATGAGTATAAGTGAATTTTCACAAAAAACAGGAATAACAAGAGCAGCATTATACGAAATGTTCAAGGGTGAACGAGTCCCAAGATTAGATACAATCGGCAAATTATTAAAAGAACTCGGATTTTCTTTACATGTTGCTTAAAAAAGCGGATTTATAAAAAATACAAAATACTAAAACCCACTCTGCAAGTGGGTTCTGGGCTTAACGATATTCCTGGAGGGAGTGTCTTGCTCGGTCGCGTGTAACGGCAATTTCGCATTTTGTTTCGCTGTTTACACATCTCACAAAA
>CALVBV010000039.1 GCA_944325815.1 Candidatus Gastranaerophilales bacterium | reverse complement strand
TCTTTTTAATGTTATTTTTTCTAATCTCAATTTCAATCGGCAAGTTTGTAGGTTGGGGTTTCTACCCCAACACAAAGAGGGGTAGGGTAGACTTTAGTCTACCGCTGTCATTGCGAGGCGCGTCAGCGCCGCGGTAATCTTTTGGGGCGTGAAGAGTGCGTTTTTGAAGTGACCAAGTGATCAGGTGATCAAGTGACCAAGAATTTATAACTACTTTTCCACTTTTCAACATTTAAAACTTCTCCTAAACTCCATAAGCACCCACCCTTAATCCCTTCCTCATAAGGGAGGGAGATAAGCAAACGTCAGGCTTGGAACTTTTACCAACCAGCCTAACCGGAGGATATCAAGCTTGTAGTCCAGACCAACCGGCCAAATACATTTACCCCCACCCTTCCGGAGGACATCAAGCTTGTCACCCAGACCAACCGGCCAAATACATTTACCCCCCTTTCCGGAGGACATCAAGCTTGTAGTCCAGACCTGCCAGCCAAATACATTTACCCCCACTCCGGAGGACGCTAAACTAGTATTCTTGACCAATCAGTCAAGAATATTTACCCCCCCCCTATACTCTTCCGTACATATCTTCGTAGCGTATGATATCTTCCTCAATCAGAGGGGAACCCTTTTGAACTTCGACAATTTTGAGGTTATCAGTGTACGGATTCTGGAGTGAGTGGATTGCTTTTACCGGAATATCTACACTGTGGCCCGGGCTTAGAACAAGCTCTTTACCTTCGAGTACAACTTTTGCCATGCCTTCAAGCACAACCCAGTGTTCGCTTCTGTGATTATGTGACTGCAGCGATAATTTTTGGCCCGGATTCACGTGAATCATTTTTGTTAAAAATCCGTTGCCCTGCGCAAGAACCGTATAATATCCCCACGGGCGGTATACGGTTTTGTGGATAAGATGGGTATTATCATTTTGTTTTTTCAAAGTATCAAAAATCTTTTTTACATCCTGTGTCTTATCACTTCTGCAGGCAAGAATAGCGTCTTCGGTTTCTACTATAACCATATTTTCAAGCCCGATTGTGGCAACGAGTTTAGATGACGAGTACATCAAAGAATTTTTAGAGCCTTCATCAAGAATGTGACCGATTTTAACATTACCGTCTTTATCTTTTTTGCTTACATCATAAATAGATTTCCAGCTTCCTAAATCATTCCAATCGCTTTCAAGTCTCAGAAGAGCAATCTTATCGGATTTTTCCATTACGGCATAATCTATTGAAATATTAGGCATTTTATCAAACTCTGTAAACGGAATTTCGTCAGAGGAGGTAAAATTAAAATTATCCAGTTTTGAATAAATGTCCGGCGAGTATTTTGCAAGCTCTTCTAAAAGGACAGAAGCTTTGAACATAAATATTCCGCTGTTCCAGTAATAGTTACCTTCTTCAATATATTTCTCGGCGAGTTCAACATCCGGTTTTTCTACAAACTTGTTAACTTTGAAGCCTTTTTCAATATGTTTATCCGTAACATTAATATACCCGTATCCGGTTTCAGGGTAAGAAGGTGTTACGCCGAACGTTACGATATATCCTAATTCCGCGATACTTTCACCGTATTTAACTGTTTTTACAAAATTTTCAGTATCGTTAATTAAATGATCGGAGGGAACAACAAGTATAACCGGATCCTTGTTAGTTTTTTCAAGAATATATTTTGCAGCAAGTGCTATTGCAGGTGCTGTATTTTTTGAAATCGGTTCCGAAAGTACAACCGGATTGTCAACCAGAGAGGATAACTGATACTTTACATTTGATACATGTTTAACTCCGGTCATACTAAGAATGTTAGATGCCGGCATGCATTCTCTTAATCTGAGGAAAGTTTCTTGCAAAAGGCTGTCAGTGTTTTGTATATTCAAAAGCTGCTTTGGATAAAGTTCTCTTGACAAAGGCCAGAGCCTGCTTCCGGAACCGCCTGCTAAAATTAATCCGTACATATATTCTCTCCTTAAGACTACACCTTTAAAGTTTATCACAAATAAAATTTTATTTGTATATAAAAGCAAATCTCTGGTATAATTAAAAAAAATGTGTGGTAAAATACCACACAAGAGATTATATGAGAATATATTATAAGGCTACATACACATATAAAATATTTAAAATGCTTCAGGCTGAAATTGTGAGCTTTGTTTCAACTCTCGGCAATATAGCCTTATTCGGAGTGGAATTATTGAGAGGGCTGAAATCTTTTCCTACAACAATGAAGGAAATTATGGCTCAGTCTGCAAGATTCGGTGTCTCATCGCTTCCGATAACATTGTCTATTGTTGGAATGACGTCTGTAATTATTGCAATGCAGGTTGCAGGAGAAATGGTTAAGCAGGGTGCGGGAAACTATGTCGGCATGCTGGTTGCAATTTTGATGGTAAGAGAAGAGGGGGTTATAATGGCAGGATTTGCTATAATCTCTATGATAGGCTCTTCTCTGGCGTCAGAAATTGCAACAATGAAAGTAACTGAACAAATTGATGCAATAAGAGTGCTGAAGGTTAATCCAATACACTATCTGTTTACCCCCAGAGTAATTGCCGGAACTCTTATGATGCCTCTGGTTGTAATTGTGGCATCAGTATTTGGCATACTGGGCGGTGCAGTTGCATCTAATCTGGCCTCAGGACTTACGTATAAAGCCTATTTCGACTCTGTCTGGTTCGGGCTAAATATGCATGATTTGAATGTGTGTATACTGAAAGCTTTGAGTTTTGGATTTGTAATTTCTTTAATAAGCTGTTCCTGCGGAATGGAGGCAAAAGACGGCGCAAAAGGGGTTGGTATTGCAACTACAAAAGCCGTTGTATGGTCGTTTGTTTCGATAGTTATTCTTGATTTACTTTTCGCGGCAGTGTTTTTCTATTAATATAAGGCAATAAGATGGGTATAGAAGTTAAAAATTTAGTTAAATCATTTGATAAAAAAGTTATAATAGATGATATTTCGTTCAAGGTTGAAGACGGAAAAATCTTATCTATAATAGGCTTTAGCGGCTCAGGAAAGAGTACTGTTTTAAAACTTATAAGCGGACTTTTAGAAAAAGATTCCGGAGAGATTATTACAACAGGCGGGGATATTGCGATGGTGTTCCAGTACTCAGCCTTGTTTGATTCTTTGAATGTTTTTGACAATATATCTTTTGCACTGCAGGAAAGAAAAGATTTGAGAGGCAAGTATACAAGGAAAGAATTAGAGAAAATTGTCGCGGAGAAACTTGAGCTCGTGGGATTATCAGGTATAGAAGATAAATTCCCCTCCGAGCTTTCGGGCGGTATGCAAAAGCGCGTAAGCTTTGCAAGAGCTATTGTTACAGAGCCTAAGATAATTCTTTATGATGAGCCTACAGCAGGGCTGGATCCGATTTCATCCACACTTATAGAGGATTATATTGTAAGGTTGAAAAATGAGACCAATGCAGCATCTATTGTTGTAACCCATCAAATGTCAACTATAAGAAGGACAGCGGATTCAGTATTAATGTTGTATAATGGTCATGCCGTATTTGAAGGTACGCCGGATGAACTCTGTGCTGAACAGACACCTTATACAAAGCAGTTTGTCAATGCATCGCTTGAAGGGCCGATGAAAATGCATTAATTAAAATTAAAGAGGAAATATAAAGAAATGAAAGTATCACCATCATTTAAAGTAGGAATATTAACTTTAGTAGCCTTAACAATTCTTTTGTTTACGGTTTTATGGATAAAGGGGCGTTCTTTTTCTTCGGCAGAAAGAATCGAGGTTCAATTCAAGGATGTAAACGGCATGCGCCCTGGTTCAGGTGTACAAATGATGGGTTTAAGAGTCGGTCAGGTAGAGGAGATTACCCCTGTTGTAACTCCTGATGCTAACTATGTTAAGATGAAATTTGTTATAACAGAGCCGGGGATTACGATTCCAAAGGCTTCTATGCTTTCAATACAACAATCCGGTTTGATTGGCGAGCAGTTTCTGGAAATTACTCCTCCCAGAGTTCGTTCGGTTTATATTCCTGTTGTAAATAAGGACTTGCTTTCAAATGATGCGGATGTGGAAATAAAACTTGATGAAAAATATTATGATGTGGGAAAAGTTAAAAAATCCCAGATAATGAGCTCTAAAGTGGTTCCTGATGAGGTTAGAGACTATGTAAATACACCTTATGCTTATAAGGTAGACTATGTTGTTAATTTACCCGGTCTTATTTTGCCTCACTTTATGACAGGAAAAGTCGTCGGAGAAAACGGGGTTAAGAAGCTCAGGATTGCGCCTTTAGACAATACAGCTCTTCCTTATCCGCAGCAGACTTCTCCTTATACAATAGTTGAGCCGATGAGAATTGCTGACTTTATGGATTTGCAGTATAAAGCTGCGGAGTCTTTAACTGAAACAAACAGAGTTATTAACGAACTTCTTAATGACCAGCTTATTGCAGAGCTTAAGCAGTCTGTAACTAACTTTAAAGATTTAACGGCTCAGGCAACATCAACTCTTGCTAAGACAGAAAAACTCATTGAAACTTCAAGAAATGATATAGACGCGGTATTGTGGATGATGAGTGATGTCTCTACTAACTTTAATAAACTGGCAACAAATATCAACGGAATTATTGGTGATGAAAAGTTCAAGCCGACAATGTACGAGACCGCAGAGGCTGTTTCCAATTTATCTAAACAGTTAACACCTATTATTGGGGCTGTTGACGCTGAGGATTTTGCAGAAGATTTGAATGCTGTTATGAAGAATCTGAACGAGATTTCAACATCTGTTAATGATATGACTAAAGACGAAAATCTTAAGAAGAAAATTGTTACATCAATTGATAATTTGAATGTCACGATGTGCGAAGTTTCTACAGCTCTTGAAACAATCAATGGTGAAGACGGAGATAAAGAAGGTTTAAAACAAATAATGGAAGATACGTCTGATACAGTTGCAAACCTCAAGAAATTCTCTGAAAAACTGAATAAGAGATTCCTGCTCTTTAGACTAATGTTTTAGGGCAGAGTGTTAATAATAAGATTTTGGCCTGTAACCCTGACGTTGTTCAGGGTTATACCTTCTGAAGGATATCAGAACGGTTGTCCTGACAAACCAGCTACCGGAGAACATCAAACCAGTAGCTCTGACCAACCAGACGATATATTTATCCCCTTTCCGGAGGATATCAAGCTGTAGTCCAGACCAACCGGCCCAATACATTTACCCCAAAGGACGCCTAACTTGTAGCCCTGAGCAACCAGCCAATACATTTACCCCCTGGAGGACATCAAACCAGTAGCTCTGACCAACCGGCCCAATATATTTACCCCCCTATCCCGCGCGACGCATAAGGTCAGAAAGTTTTACATCTTTATTTTTTATAGAGGGCCCTTGTATTTTATTAACAACAGGTTCTTTAAATTGAGATAACCCGACTTTTTGCGGTTCTTTTTCAAATATTAAAATTTTTTTCATTATGGTTTCTAATATATTCATGATAGTTCTCCTTAAGGATATTATACAGCACTCAGCTTATTATCCTATCATACATTAAACCCAGATTTGTCTGCAAAATCATTATACCTTATGATAAGATAATATCATATAAAAAAGGAAATATTAATTTGAATACTGGTTTTTATAAAGATAATAATTTTGAAAAAGCATATCTATTGTGCGGACAAGTCTTTGAACATTCAGAACTTATTCAAATGCTGAGGAGTGGAAATATCCCGGAAAAACAGATTGCGGTATTGAAGTTTGACTGGGTTAAAAATAAAGAAGATGCTGACGCTTTGATGGGTAACTTAACCGGTTGTGACGGAAAAATCAGAGAGGCTGCGGCATTTAAAATAAAAAGTATTCTGTCAGAAGATGAAAATTCCGTTCAGTTTTTTGCAAATCCGGATTTTGCCCCAATCTTTGCGGATGCGGTAATAGACATTAATGCAAATATATGCAGGCTGATTGCAGATACTGTTTCTTTTTTGAAATTTAATCAGGAATTTACAAAAATTTATACCGCCAAAATTTTAAGATTTGCTCAAGATGCGCTGGATGAACTTGACAGATTCGTCTTTAGAGATAAAAAGTATGTAATAAATAAACAGTTATTTAAACTATACTGGGCATTAGAAACTCTGAAAGACTTTTGTGACACTGCAGATTTAGATACCGTTCAGAAAATTTTAATAAGGTCTTGCGCTCAAAAAGAGTATACTATTCGTGAAAAAGCAGCACAAATTGCCAAAAAGTACGGTTATAATGAGATTATTAAACTTCTGGAAAATGACGAAAATTATTATGTAAGAGCTGTTTTTAAATCATTAGAGAATGTTCCAGCAAATCTAAATGACCGTCAAGCAGGAAGTATGTAAAATCAACTGTGTCAATTTGAGCCCCGACTATTGATAATAAGTCGCTAGGAAGCTCGGATATCATTGTGACCAAAGAATCTTTATTAAGGTTAATCATTGGTTTTACCATCTCCGGCTTCATTAATGTGTTCAGCATATTTATATAAGTATCGTTTTCAAACAGTTGTAAATAATCGGGATTAGCTTTAGTAAGCTGGAATGTCAATTGTCTTTGGACATCCGGATCAATTGCTGACATAAAATCTCTGTATTCATCAATGGGGAGATTTTCAATGCTTTTGATTAATTCAAGCGGATTTGTCTCTTCAGAGGGCCTGCCTGTCACTCCTTCAACAAATTTTATCATAACTTCCGGAGGCAGGCTCTTTAACTGGTTTATAACATCATATTTTTCCAGCTTGTCGTTTTGGAAAAATTGAGCTAAATCGTCTTCTGTGAACATCATAATAATATCTTGTAACGGAAATGCCCCCATTACGACACGAACAAGTTCTTCAATATCAACATCCTTAAGCATTTCAAGCAGTTTATCCTGGGTAAAGAAATACAATCCCATAACCAAGTCTTCCTGCTCAAGCATCGGCAGCAGTAAAAGTCTTGTTCTGTCATCCATGTTATGAAGTATAACAAACTTATTTTCGACATCTGTAAGCTTAAATATTTTGCAGAGCTTTGCCGGAGAATTGTACATTTCTCTTGCATAGTTTATTGCTTTTGTATTTCCTCTTTCGGCTTCTGCTTCAATAATTTCGTCAACAGTTTTCAGACCGTAATCCTGAATCATTCGGGAAGAGGTTATATCCATTCTATCGGCAAATAATTTCATATTAGCGTCTAAAACTATTGGCATAAAATCTCCTTAATATAGCTCTTATATATATAAAGTATATTTTAAGTAAATAATTGCTTTTTTTATTAAGATTTGTAACGAAATATTAAATGTGTTATAATATTTTTATGAAAAAAATTATAATTATTTTAACATTTTTTTTAATTTTAATAAATGGTTTTGTTTTTGCATCTTCAGCAACCGTCAAACAGAATATAAGTGTTCAGTCGGTAGACGGGTTCAGTATAAAGGGAACTTTGGAGTATCCAAAAGTAAAGGGTCAGAAAGAGTTTTCGACAGTGGTGCTGCTTCATTCGCTGGGGTATTCTTCCCAGTGGTGGGAGAGTCTGCCAAGGGAACTGCTCTCAGAAGGCTATGCTGTATTAACAATAGATTTAAGAGGTCATGGGCAGAGTGTTTACAATTCAAAATTAGTTCGCACATCATGGAGTAATATGACAGACAGCGCTTTTGCAAAGTATCCTGATGATGTTGTTCAGGTAATAGAGAAGATTAAGTCAGAAAACAGCAAGCGGGTCTTTTTTAAAAATTGGGCAATGGTGGGTGCCGATATTGGGGCAAGCACGGCGGTGTTGACAGCTGAGCGTGCCGGCATAGAGCCAAAGACGATAGTTTTATTGTCTCCTGTCGTGGAGGTAAAAGGGCTTTACATTCCGGTTAAACTGGCTCATCTTTCAGGTGTTGATATTTTGGCCATAAACGGAACAGATGATAATTCCGGGAAAGAGGCGGCAGATTATTTGAAAAAATTTGCCCAGGCAGCTTTTGTTACTTATACATCAGAATCTCGGTCCACCGGCATGATGATGTTGAAAAATGATGAAAGTCTTTCAAAAATTATTACCGCCTGGCTTGACGAATACCTATAAAGCTTTTTTTATCTGACCGTAAATTTTTCCATTTTTGGCCGATTTAATTATATCAAGAATCATGTCTTCCATTATACTGATTTCTTCTTTTTTATCTGGTGTTTGCGCTGATTTCCAGTTTTTCAGAGCTTTTCTAAAGTCATCACCGTCAATCATGCAGTTGTCTGTTCCGATGAGTTTTACATATTTATCAGTAAACCATTCGTTAAAACCTTTGTAAGTTTCTGTTATTAAATCGGATACCATCTGAGCGTTTCTGAGAATAATGTCCATATCTTTAAACACGGTTTCATTAAACTTTGATGATGCAATATTTACTGCGTTAGATATTTTACCGGTATTCGCGCCAAATCCGAAGTATTCGATACCTCTTTTGACCAGAGCCGTTGCCTGTGCAAGATCCTGACTTATACCGTTTGAACCGCTCATATCAAAAAATAATTTTTCACAGGAATATCCTCCATAAGCGCAAACAAGCCCTGTGAACATTGCTTCAAACGGATAGTCGCTATTTTCAGAACGTCCTTCGTATACAGCGCCTAAAAATTCTCCCCTTGGATCAAGGGTAATAAAGTCAACATCGTGATATTGATGCCAGGGCTTTCCTTTTTCTCTCAAAAGTTCATTCATGATTTCTAAGTTTGTTGCGTGTCCGCATTCGTGAGAAGTAGTTGCCCGTTTATTATATTCCGGCATTTGCGGCAGTGAGGTTCTTCCGCTTGTAAGCTGCAGATAAGCTTCAATGAAATCTCCTATTGAGGCTTTTTGTTTGTTTCTTTCTGCCATAATCTGTTTTGTTTTTTCTACAAGCGCTTTTATTTGAACAAAAGACATATAATCTGTCATTTTTACAAGTTTGTTGATTAGTTCTTCTTTTTCAGCATTATTTTTGCAAGCCAATTTAAGATTCAGTTCATTGATTCTGTTAGTAATCACATCTTTTCGGGCTTTTTTATTATAGGCCGGAGAATCTACTGTTAACGTCTGGTTGAAACCTCTGACAACGAGCGGTATGGCATCAGCATAATATTCTTCGGTAGAACCAATAACAAGGATATTTGCTTTTTCAGCTTCTGCTTTTGCCATTTCTTTAACAAGCTGCGCCATTGCCTGCTTATACCCCGGAAGATACGGGCTTGAGAAGGCAAATTCTTCAAAGTTATTAATATAAATAATCGCCGTTTTATTTTCGTTTTGTTCCGCTGCTTTTTTAGCACTTGTAAAGATTCTTGCCATGGCATCTTTAGGGAGAATAGAAGAACTGCCGTCCTCTTCACGTGATGAAACCGCAAAATCAGAAGAGTTTATTTCAAGAAAAGGAATTTTTGCTTCTCCTGCAATAACCTGGGCTGTATGACGTCTGCCGGAACCGGCTTCTTCATCTTTTGAGTATATTATAATTCCTTTTGTGCCAAAACTTCTTGTTTTTATTTGTTTGACAAGAGCTTCAACATCTTTTTTGGTTGTGTCTTTTCCGTATAAGGAAGAAAGGGTTTTTCCGGTATCGTATATTACTCCGCTTTCTTCTTTATTAAATAAATCTTTTGCAATAGACGCAAATTCATCAACATCTTTTACATTAATTTTATTTTTTCTATCGCCGTAGTATTCAGAAATGCGTTTCATCAAGTCGACTGCTTTATCTGGGAAAATTCCGTTTATCTTATCTGCATATAAAATTGTTTTATCTCTTGCATCTTTGGTGAACGGAGTTTTGATATCCTTCATCAATTTTCTGTTCCGGCTCAGCAGTTCTTGTGTTTCAAATGTATGAATCGGGGGAATCGGGTATAAGAGAAAGTCGGAGAAAGTTGTTTTTACAATCGGGTTTTGCATACACTGATAATAAGAATTATCATTTTGGAAAAAGATAAGTTTAACATTATCATTTTTATGTCCGGCAAGACGGAAGATTTCTGCCGGGTATGCGGTGTGGCCGCTGTCGGGATCTATAGAGTTTACGAGAATATTGTCCATATTTACCATAAATATAAGATTTTTATCCGGTTCAGCCTCCTTAATTGAATTTATTTCTGACATAAGTCCGGGGCCGGTAATATTTTCTGACATGAGATACAAGAGCGTATTTCTGCTGTTAAAATTGCCGTGTTTAGGTGCATTTAGTGTTTTTACGATACTTGAAGCAATTCTGTCGGCTTCTTTTCTGTCTTTGTATGTGACGTACAAATCAGAACCGAGAGCAAGTTTATTCCAAACATCAATTGCTTTTGCATCATACAATTTTAAGTAATTTTCTTTAATATGCGAGAGATTTTTATGCAGGCTTAAACTGACAAAGTCATTTAGAAAGTCAGAGGGGTATGAAATATTTTGACCGACAATCATATTGAAAGCCGTTCCGAGAAGCATATATCCGTCTACAGCCGGAGTATTAAATTCTTTGAGGCTTGATATTAATTCATCGGAAAGCGTGATATCCCGGCTGTCGGATGTTTCAGCTGCCGGCAGGTTGTTTAACATTTCGGCATTGCTTTCCTGCAGAATCTCAACTGCATTAAGAAAATAATCCCGGTTTCTTTTTTCAGTCAGGATATTTTGTTTAGCGTAGTTATCGGCAATGCGGTTAAGTGAAGAAACCGATTCAACCGCCCCGGAGTTAATAATATCTTCGCCGAGAGTTTCTATATTATCCAGGGTTTCTTTAATTGAGGCTTCAATAATATGGAAAGGAGTAATTTCATTATGTCCGTGTTCCAGTGCAATAGTTTTAGCCGTATCAATAAGTACTTTGGCATCATCGGTAAAATTTATATCATTTGTTTTTGCCCGGAAAGAAATATAGCTTTTTGGCACTCCCTGGAGAGTATTTATTTCCGGATATACCGGGTTTGTACTTGATTTTTCTTTAGTTTCGTATTTAAAAGGAATGTTTGGGTTAACCGCGTTTATTTTTTGTATCATTAATATTCTCCACTTTTTTATATTAAACCAGGTAAAAAAAAATTTTGCTAGCAAGAAAAATTACATGGTATAATCAGAATATAGTTTTTTAAAAAGGAGAAATTAATGAATACAGCAACTATCATTGGAAGAGCCGGTCAGGACGCAGAGATAAGATATTTTGAATCAGGGAAAGTAAAGACTACATTTTCTCTTGCGGTAAACCGCTGGGATTCTAAAACCAAAGAAGAAGTAACAGACTGGTATAATATAGAAGTGTGGGATAAACAGGCAGAGTTTGCGGGCGAGTATATCAAAAAAGGCCGTCAGGTAGTTGTAGACGGAAGAATTTCTATAAGCAAATGGACGGATCAAACCGGGGAAGAGAAGGAACGTTTTTTAATAGTTGCAAATAATGTAAGATTATTAGGTTCAAAAAGAGACGCAGAGCAATGATATTATCAGATTTAGTCGGTATAATTGCGGATGATTTAACCGGTGCAAACGACACAGCGCTTCAATTTCATCTTCGCGGTGCAAATACAAAAATTCTTTTGGATTGTGAACATACTCCTTCCGACAAAGAGAGTACAGAGGTATGGGCGTTATCAACAGAATCCAGAAATGTTGAGCCTTGGGAGGCGGTGAGCTGCGTAGAGAAGGCTGTAAATTCTTTCATGGAGAATTTTTCTTTTGATTATTACTATAAAAAAATAGATTCAACCTTAAGGGGAAATATTGCAATAGAAACATTGACAATGCTGAATCTGTTAAACTATGACTGTGCAATAATAATTCCTGCATTTCCTCAGGAAGGCCGTATAACAGTAGGCGGTTATCATTTGTTAAAAGGAGTGCCTTTGGGAAGAACCGAGTTTGCAAGAGATCCTCATTCTCCGATATTAGAATCTCATATTCCGTCGTTATTGCGTTCACAGCTGGATGATAAACAAAAAGAGCTTGTCGGAACAATTGATTTAAAGACTGTAATGAATGGTGCAGGGCCGATTTTAATAAAAATAAATGAATTAATAAAAGAGGGCAAAAAACTTATTGTCTCCGACGCGACGTCAATAACAGATATAGAACAGATAGCTCTTGCAATAAAAAAATGTGATAAGAAGCTTCTTCCTGCGGGAACGGCTGCCGGCGCTCAGGTGTTGGCTAAATTCTGGCTTTCCGGGATAGAAAAAGAGGATATTCCCGTAAAATTAGAGAGACTTCCGAAGTTAATAGTTTCAGGTACTGCAACCAGGACTACAGCTGAGCAGATTACGAAATTAGAGCAGTGTGATGATTATGATAATATTAACTTCATAGCTCTGGATATAGGTGAAATTATAAACGGTGTAAGTTCTGAAATGACAGAGAGGATTGTTTCAAATCTAAGAAGCAATATAACGGTAGTTGTGCATACATCTCATTTGATTACTAATTTTGACGGTTTTTCAGATGATTCTTTTAATGCAGAGTTGACTAAGAATAAGCTGACATCGATGATAACGGATTATCTTGCAGAATTAACAGAGAAGGTGCTTGCCCGGATTAATGTAATATTGATAACATTGGGCGGCGAGACTTCTTATAAATGCTGTAAGGCAATAAATTCCAATGAGTTAAGGCTTATAGACGAGGTAGTTCCGGCGATATCTCTTTGTCTGGACACAAACGGCAGATGGATAGTTACAAAGTCCGGGAATTTGGGAAATACAAAAACATTGATAGATATACTAAATTATTTTGGATGTCATGAATAAATACTCAAACAAAATCGCAATAACGACAGGTGATCCTAACGGCATCGGCGCGGAAATAACGATAAAGGCGTTGAATCTTTTGAACTTGCCGCCAAAGGATATTGTCATTATATCTAATTCCAAGGTGTTGAATACTTACGGCAGCCTGGAGAACAGCTATGAGCTGATAGAATTGGATTATCCTGAGAAGATAGTTCCCGGAGAGGTTTCGGCCTCTGCAGGGGCTTTTTCCTATAGATTGTTAGAAAAAGCGTGTGAGATAAAGCCTCGTTTTATAGTAACCGCGCCAACCTCAAAGGAGGCAATGAATCTTGCCGGGTATAATTACAGCGGACAGACAGAGGTTTTGGAGAAATTACTGGCGCATGACGCTCAGAGAGCTGAAATGCTTTTTGTATCAAAAGATTTTCGTGTGCTTCTTTTAACAAGGCATATTCCGCTGAATCAGGTAAGCGGTGTTTTAACTAAGGAATATATTATAGAAAAGACGGAGAGGCTGAGAAGTTATTTTCAGAACAAACTTTTTATTAAAAAGCCGTCGTTTGCCATGTGCGGACTGAATCCCCACGCTGGTGAGTGCGGTCTTATCGGAACAGAAGAGATGAGAACCATCCTGCCTGCATTGGAAGCTTTAAGAACGCGCGGAATAAATATAACAAATCCGCTTTCTGCCGACGCTTTGTTTGCTGCAGGTGTGCAGAAGTATTTGAACAATGAAAAAATGCCTTATGATTGCTATATAGCTTGTTATCACGATCAGGGTTTAATCCCGATAAAGTCTGCGGCGGGTTCAAGAACTGTAAATATGACGATAGGGCTGGATATAATAAGAACTTCTCCAAGCCATGGAACGGCATTTGATATTGCCGGCAAAAATATAGCCAATCCGGATTCCATGATAGAAGCGATAAAATATTGTATGTATTAAATAATACTTCTTTTTAGTCTTTCGGAACGGTTTTCGCTCAAAAGATTTTTAAGCTTCATAATTGCTTGAGCGTGAAGCTGTGAGATTCTGGATTCTGATACATTTATAGCTTCACCGATTTCTTTGAGCGTCATATTTTCGTGGTAATAGAGAACCATAATGGTTCTTTCTCTTTCGGGCAGTCTCTTCAAGGCATTCTCCAATTCTTTTTTAACGTCTTTTTCTTCCATTTCTTCGTGCGGGGTAAGATTGTGAGAATCTTGAATAGTGTCAATAATCTCAATATCTCCGTCTGACGAACCTTTTTTATCATATATTGAAGTGACTGTTGTATCTTCTGAGAGCAGTTGTTCGACTTTTTCTTTTTCAATACCTAAATAATTTGCAACTTCTGTGCTGGTAGCTGCACGTCCGAATTTTTTCTTTAATTCTTCCTGCGCCTGCTTTACGTCTTTTATTTTTCTTCTTACGCTTCTCGGGAGAAAATCCTGCGAGCGGATTTTATCAATAATATTCCCGCGGATACGGACAAGCGCGTAGGTTTCGAACCTTGCGCCCATTTTAGGAGTATATTTTTCGACGGCATCAATAAGCCCCTCTACACCGTAGCTTGAAATATCTTCATAAGAAAACGTCGGCGGAAGAGCGACTTTTACACGTCCTACAACATATCTGGTGAGGTAAATATATTGAAGAATAAGAGCATCGCGGAGTTCTTTGTTATTATGGTCATCAAAATATTTAGCCCACATTTCTGCAAGCTCTTCATTAGTTGCTCTTTTAATTTTGTTGTAAGATGTTTCCTGTTCCATCCCTTTCAGTCCTAAAACATGTCTCATTCTATTGTAACGTTTTATTAAGAAATCGCTATCCTATATTTAAATGAAATTATGAAGTTTTGTTACAGTTTTTATTTTTACTCTAAAGTTTTTTAGAATTATGCCGTAAATGAAAATAAGTGTTAGATTTTGAAAGGAGTAATGTTTATGACCGGTATTAATGTAAGATTGTCAGATGGTACGCAATTAACAATTAAAGAAGGCGACAAGTATGAAGATTTAGCGAAAGATAAGAATCTTTCGAAGCTTCTCCCTCTTTTTGATTTAATAGACAGCACAGGTCATCCTGATGGCGGAGACAGGGTTGTCAATGCTGATGAACTTTCTTTGATAGAAAAGGCTTTAAAAAATATGGAAGGGAACCCTGCCAATTATGATATAGAAAAATATTGCGCAGACTATTTTGAGTCCGGCAATGATTTGGAGACATTTATAAATACCCATTCGCCTGTTAAGAAGGAAGAAAAGAAATCTCCTGACGGCAGAACTTCTATGAAGGCGTTTAATCAATACATTCAAACGATTGGTAAAAAATATGACAAGTCTAAGCTTGAGCAAGAATTTACAGAAGTTCATAAGATTGCAAAAGGCGACACTTTGTATGCTATAGCAAAAGAACTTCTGCAGGAAAAGGGTGTTAAAATTACCGGCGACGCAATAAATAAATGTATAGCTCAGATAGCACTTGTTAATAATATACACGATGTAAATAATATAAGAATAGGTACAGAAATAAAGATTGGAAACTCTGCCGCAGACGGAGGCGGCACCCCTCCTGCAGGAGGAGCCGGAGGAGACGAAGATGGATACACTCCGGAATCACCAACAGCAGGACAAAAATCAACGATTACTGTCACCCCGAACGGGCTGGATGAAAGCTGGGGTGAGGGTGAAGATGTGAAAGACAAACCCGGTATCAAGAAGTTTACTAAAGGCGAAGGCGAAAATGCAGAAGTTATGTACCAGACAGAAGTTGACGACGTAAAGCTTATTGCACCTACAGTAGAAAAGCTTGAAATGATTAAAGCTTCTTTTGAGCAAAACTATAAAATTACAAAAAAACCAGAAAATGAAACCGACGAAGCTGCAAAGGCAAGAAAAGCTAATAATTTAGCAAAGCTGGATGTTCTCGTTGGACTTTCGAACGGCAATATTGAAGTATTAAAAGATGTTGCTGTACAACTCTGTTTCGAAGAGAATGTTGATCCGACAAGTCCTGAATACAAAGCACTTGTGAAAGACTTGATTCTTACAAGGAATCCTGAAGTGCTTGAAGCCTTGCTTAGATATGACAATGGCGACTTTGACCCGTCAGTTCTTCTAAATGACGAAGAAGCACACAGGCTTGTCGCAGGTATATACAAAGAAATCCGTGACAAGGAAAAAGCAGGCGTGAGATTGACAGAGACTGAGCACAACCTAAAAGACACACTAAAATCTATTTCAGGATATAGCGGTGCAATAATAGAAAAAGATGAAGAAGGAGACGCACTCGTTTCAATGGCTTATGATAGAGATGGAAACATTGAATATAATTCAAGTGTCTCGATTGATGACGGCAAATATCCTTTTGCTGCGTATGATAAAGAGCTTGTAAAAGAGTTTCAGGCTAAGTACAACGCAGCAATACAAGAAACAGATGAAGCTAAGAAAAACGAAAAACTGCAGGCACTATATCATGAGTACAAAGACAAGACAGATCCGGAATTCGTACGCACAGTGCTAGCACTTTGTGCCGATGAGTTGAATGCGTCTAGGGCTGATATTTTGGATGTTATTAAAAATAACGGACTGGAAATTACATATCTTGATATAGATCACCTTCCGGAAGCTGACCAAAAAGAGGTTGCAAAAGCTGTTCTTGACAGGGCTAAAACTCTGTTTACTCAAGACAAAGGCAACCTTGAAAATACCAGATATTTAAAAAAGGCCTTTGCTTGGCTTTATAAAACTGATATGACAGATGAGCAGAAAGATGCTTATAAAACCGAAGTTCTTGAGACATACTTTAATGTCACAACAGATGAAAACGGAAATAAAACATATACCTTTACCCCATCAAGACGCCCAACCAAAGATGAGATGTATGCTCTGGCTTTTAATGTTTATTATAACGCTATGTACGAAGCCCTTGTTAAATCAATTAAGCTTGAAGATATGGGCAAGGGTGAATACAACCAAGGGGTAGAAAAAGCTCTGGATGGCAGGCACACCGTACCGCATTATGCGGAAATGGTAGACAAGATGACAACAAAAGAAGAGGTTATCGACTTTATTGAAAATAAAGTTGCAGAAGACAAAAATTATCATCTTCCGTATGACAAAATTATCGAAAAATTCGGCAGCGAACCTGAGGTTATGGACAAGCTGGCTAAATATGTTGATGAAAAAAGTACAATATCAGAGGAAAACAAGCTTGCACTTGTTAAGCACTGTATGCAGATTGATGAGAAAGGCAATGTAACCTTTGACAAATCAAAACTGCCTGAAGGCGCAGACTTCAGAAATATTATTAATAATCTTCTGCCTAAAGACTGCACAAAAGGCGAAGCTGCAAAATACTTTAAGGCAATATTAACCGCAATAAAGCCGGAAGAAAATATTGATGACTTTCTGTCTCTTATAAATAATCATGATATGCCGAATGATACAAAAACTTTAGAACTTTTCAATAACAAAATTAAAACATACCTGACACAACACACCGAGAAAGCCGGAAGTAACGGTTACAACAGATTGGCAGAGTATGCGCAGAATATCGGAATATTAGATGACGCTGATATGGAAATAATCTATAACGCAAGCTCTGATGTAATGAAAGCAAAGTTTATCAACGGAGGTTACACAAAAGATGGCACGCTTGTAGTTGTCAAATCCGGAGACAGCGTTGATAAGATTGTGAAAAATTATCTAGCTCATCATCTTGATAAATTCCCGCAGTTGAAAAACTCTGTGGAAGCAAATCCGAGTAAATGGACAGAAAAGCGTATTGATGAAGCTCTGAATGATTATATGCAAGACTTTAGAGACGTAATTATGCAAGAGCTTGGAATATCTGATCCGACTAAACTCAAAGCAGGTCAAATCCTCGACCTGAGCAAAGTTAACTGGGAAGAACATCAACCAAACTGGTTTAATTACAACTTTACTTACTAAACTGTCCGGGAAGAGATTAATACCCCCGAATCTCTTCCGATATGAGACCAGAGAGCGACCCTCCCTCTCCCATATACAATACCCCAAACGGGAGAGGGCTTAGATGGGGGGGGGGAAGTGGGCGTTTTTGAAGTGATTAAGTGACACACAGCCCCCTTCCCTAGATGAGGGAAGGGGCGGGGATGGGTGATGATGGCGTGAAGGGTGAGGGGTGAAGGG
>CALVBV010000038.1 GCA_944325815.1 Candidatus Gastranaerophilales bacterium | reverse complement strand
TTAGCGGACGACGAGACTCGAACTCGCGACGTCAACCTTGGGAAGGTTGCATTCTACCACTGAATTACATCCGCATTCCTAACCTACACATTTCCCTTACGCTTATAGTAATCTTCAATAAATCCGGTGTTGAAGTTACCACTCATAAAGACCTCATCTTCCACAATCTGCTGGTGGAAAGGTATTGTTGTCTTAATTCCTGTTACAACATATTCTTTCAAAGCCTGATACATTCTGCGTCTGGCTTCATTCCTGTTCTCGCCCCAGCATATCAGCTTCCCTATCATTGAGTCATAATAAGGCGGAATCGAATACCCCGGATATACATGCGAATCAACCCTGATTCCAAATCCTCCGGGCGCAAAATAACCGTCTATCTTACCCGGACAAGGCATAAAGTCATGCTCAGGATCCTCTGCATTAATTCTGCATTCTATAGCATGGCCCCTTAACAGGACATCATCCTGAGTATAACCAAGTTTCTTACCTGATGCGACAAGTATCTGTTCTCTTACAATATCTATCTGGGAAATCATTTCCGTTACACAGTGCTCAACCTGAACCCTTGTATTCATCTCCATAAAATACCATTTTCCGTCATGGTCAAGCAGAAATTCACAGGTGCCCGCACCTTCATACTTAATTGCTTTTGCCGCACGAACAGCCGCAGCACCCATTTCCTTACGCGTTTTTTCGTCAATCGCCGGAGACGGTGCCTCCTCCAGTAATTTCTGGTGGCGTCTCTGAATTGAACAATCTCTTTCACCTAAATGAATTACATTTCCGAAAGAATCGCCAAGTATCTGAACCTCTATGTGTCTCGGATTTTCAAGATACTTCTCTGCATAAACCCCCGGATTTCCGAAGAATTTTTCTGCTTCCTGCTGACACAAGTTCATATTAACTTCCAGCTCATCATCGCTTCTTACGATTCTCATCCCTTTTCCGCCGCCGCCTGCAGTGGCTTTCAGAATAATAGGATAACCTGCTTTGCGGGCAAATTCTCTCGCCTGTTCTACACTTTCCAGAATTCCTGTTCCGGGAGTTACCGGAACGTCATTTTCTATCATTGTCCTGCGTGCAGTTGCCTTGTCGCCCATCTTGCGCATTGATTCAGCTGAAGGGCCGATAAATTTTATCCCGTGCTGTGTACAGATATCAACAAAATCAGCTCTTTCTGACATAAAACCATATCCGGGGTGAATGGCATCACTGCCTGTCATCAGTGCGGTGGATATTATTGCAGGAATGTTTAAATAGCTCTGAGCGCTTGGCGCAGGCCCAATACAGAAAGCGTCCGTTGCAAGTCTTACGTGAAGCGATTCCGCATCAGCCTGAGAATATATTGCAACTGTCGGAATACCCAGCTCTCTGCAAGCCCTTATAACTCTGACTGCTATTTCACCTCTATTTGCGATTAGAACTCTTTTAAACATAATCCCATTTCCTTTATAATACAGTGACCAAAATTTTAAAATTGGTCACTTAATCACTTAGTCACCTGATAACTGATTATTCTACATACATAAGAACCTGACCATATTCAATCGGGTCACCGTTCTTGACGCAGATTTGAACAATCTTTCCTGACTGTTCAGACTTGATTTCATTCATTAATTTCATTGCTTCTATAATGCAGACAACATCACCTGCATTTACAGTAGAACCGACTTCGACAAACGGTTCTGCATCCGGAGAAGAGGCCGCATAGAAAGTCCCTACCATCGGCGCTGTGATTGCTTTACCTTTAGGGGCTTCTTCTTTTGCAGAAGCAGGTGCTGCCGGCGCACTGACTACAGGAACTGCAGGTGCACTGACCGCAGCGGGGGCTGCAGACATAACTACTTCCGGAACATCTTTACGGATAGTTAGTGCCTGTTCTCCATCCTCCAGCGAAATCTCAGTAAGACCGCTTTCGGTAATTATTTTTGCTAATTTTTCTATATATTCTGGTTCGAATTTCATCTATGTCTCCTTTAAAAGTCTGGCTATAAGCCTGCTTATAAGTTGAGTAGTTTAGAAGTTTATAAGAATTTAAATTCGCTTGCGCTTATTATATATAAACTCTTCTCAACCCGTCAACTTCTAAACTCTTAAACTCTGTCTAAATACTCATTGCTTCTGGTGTCGACTCTGATTACATCACCGTTAGAAACGAAGAACGGAACCTGAACAACAGCACCTGTTTCCAATGTAGCAGGCTTTGTTCCGCCCTGCGCAGTGTTTCCTTTTTCGGCAGGAGGTGTGTCAACAACTTCCAATTCTACGTGTGCAGGAATATCTACACCTATAATTCTCTTATCGTGCATAAGAACCTGAACTATCATATTTTCTTTAAGGTACTTAATGCCGTCGCCTACCTGAGCATCTGTTAATTGAAGCTGTTCGTAGGTTTCGTTATCCATCATAACGTAATCTTTGCCTTCTTTATATAAATATTGCATTTCACGGCGATCGAGCATGGCTTTTGCAACTTTTTCTCCGGCTCTGAATGTTTTTTCAATTACGTTTCCTGATTCAACATTCTTAAGTTTTGTTCTTACAAACGCTGCGCCTTTACCGGGTTTTACGTGTAAAAACTCTACAACTGTCCAAAGACCGTTGTCCAAATCCAGTGTCAAGCCGTTTTTTAAATCGTTTACTGAAATCATACGTACTCCTTAGCTATATGTATTCTCTTTTTTTTGATACTAACATAAACCACTTTTTATCGCAAGTATAGACAAATTTCTTGAAAACCGCATGGCTGATTTTTCAAAAAAATACTTGGCAAAATTTTTTTTCTGCCTATAATAGAAGAACGCCTCTTGGCGGAGGAAATTTCAAAGATTTGATTTCTTAAAAATTACCCTTAATATTACATTAGTCGAAAGGAATGAGATGATTATACATAACCGGGTTTCGTTGTCCTCTCAGAATTTAAGAACAATCCCCAAAAATAAAAAGATAAATTACAGTACAAATCCTAATATGCAGAAGCCGTTGTTTAATGCAAAGCTCGCGCAGTCACACGAAAATTTATTCAATTTTATTAACGATAACACATTTTTAGCTCATTAAAGTGCGGGCAAATTTCAATGACTCATCAGTGATTTCCCCGCCGGCGAGTTCGGCTATTGCTTTAAGCTTGGCTTCTCCTTCAAGTATTGAGATATTGACGCTTGTTTTATCATTCTGTGTTTTCTTTACATAGAAATGTCTGTCGGACTTGGAGGCGATGATTGCCTGATGGGTTATCATAATTATCTGCATGTATTTTGCAAGTTCCTTAACCTCGTCCGCAACCGACTGCGAAGTCTTGCCGGAGATTCCGGTATCGATTTCATCGAAAATAACCGTATCAATGTTGTCGCTTTGAGCAAATATTGTTTTGATAGCAAGCATTACACGCGAGATTTCGCCGCCGGAGGCAACTTTGGCCAACGGCTTAAGGCCTTCGGAGATATTTGTTGAAATCAAAAATTCCACCTTATCACATCCGTTAGGGCCGAGAGGACATTTTTCAAAATTAATCTCAAATCTGACTTTCGGGAGTTCCAATTTCTCAAGCTTTTCAACAATAAGGGAAGAAAGTACCTGCGCGTAATTCTGCCTTTCTTTAGAAAGTTCTTCTGCCATAGCTTCAAGCTGTTTGTATAAATCCGCAATCTCGCCTTCCAGCTCTTCAATATTTTGAGTGGAAAACTCAATTCCCTCAAGCTCTTTTCTCAATGCTTCTCCCTGTACCATTACTTTTTCCAGTGTTCCGCCGTATTTGCGCTTTAATTTATCCAGCAAAAACAAACGTTCCTGAATTGAATTTATACGCTCTTCGTCGTTTTCAAGAGAACTTGAGTATTCTCTGAGTGTTGAAGAGACATTTTTTAATGTTTCAATCGCTTCAATAAGCTCTCCTTCAACCTCTTCAAGCGAGCTGTCCATGCCGGCGGCTTTTGAAAGGTTTGTTTTTATCTGCAAAAGCCCGTCAAGAACAGAGCCGTCATCTCCTGAAATTGACCAGTAAGATGAACCGGTTAAATCTTTAAGCTTTTCAACGTTTTCAAGCACAGCAAGCTCGTTGTTAAGTTCCTCATCCTCATTAGGAGATGAAAGTGAGGCCTCCTCAATTTCATTAACCTGAAACTTTAGAAAATCTATCTGCTCCTCTGTTTTATCAGCAGAGTTTTTCAACTCTTCGAGCCGTGATGTTAATTCTTTATACTTCGCAAATCCTTTTCTGTATTCATCAAGCCTCTCTCCGAGCGTATTTTTGGTATATGAATCCAGAAGCACAATGTGGTATTTAGGCTGTAAAAATGAATATGTCTGATGCTGTGAGTGAATATCCAGAAAAAGCTCGCGGAAATTCTTCATAAACTCCTGATTTACAAGACACCCGTTAACTCTTGAGCGTGAGCCGGTTTGAGTTATTTCTCGGGAGAGAACAATCTCTTCTCCGGTATTATCAATCCCGTATTCTTCAAAAAGCCCGGATAAATCCTGTTTTTTATTGAGTATAGTAAGCTCAATAACCGCCTTATCCGCGCCGGTCTTAATAACCTCTTTTCCGGCTTTTGCGCCGAATGCGATATCAATCGCGTTTATTAAGATACTTTTACCGGCACCAGTCTCGCCTGTAATAATATTTAATCCTTCTGCCAAATCAAGTTCAAGTTCATCTATTAATATATAATTTTTTATAAAAATCTTTGATAACATAACCCATTACCCGTCGGTGTCTTCTTCTGATTCTTCCGAATCATAATCCTCTTCTTCAAACTCTTCGTCAGAGATGTCTTCTTCCTCTAATTCTTCTTCCGTTTCCTCATCCGGAATTTCTTCATCCTCAAATGTTTCTTCCGGGATATCCTGAGATTCTTCCTCTGTCACTTTTTCTTCCGGCTCTTCATTATACTCATCAATTTCATTTTCCGGCTCTAATTCTAATCCTAAGCCGGATTTTTCCTGAGCCGCCGCGTATTCTTTTTTCACAGCATCCTGCGGAAAAGTAAGTGTATAAGGATTCTTAAGTGCTTCACCAAGAGCCCTGCAGTAATCGTCAAGGCTTCCTATATATTTATATACACGCGCAAGAAAATAATACAAATCGCCGTTTGCTTCTTCTGCAAGTGCTGTATTTAAGATTTCCGATATTTCTTCGGTTTCGCCTTCCTGAAGGCATATTTGAGTCAAAAGCTTATAGGCCTCAATATCCCGCGGGTTGTATTCTATCGTTTTTTTAAGATACATTTTGGCCTCTTCGATATTGCCGTTTTTAAAAGCGATTGAACCTAAATTGAAATATGCCCAGCTATAGTCCGGAGAGATGGAGAGCACTTTCTCATAACTTTCTGTTGCAAAGTTTGTCAGACCGTCATTTTGATAAATATAGCCGAGGTAAAAATACGCAAATACATCCTTCGGGTTAATAGATACAGCTTTTTGGAAATTATCCAGAGCAAGGTTCTTCTCATCTTTATTAAAATAACAAACCCCCAGGTTAAAATAGCAGTTTCCGTCACCGGGGTCATCTATAAGAACCTTCCGGAAAGCTTCAATTGCTCTGTCCCATTCTTTTAGTTCAACAAGAACTTCGCCAAGATTATAATAAAAATCGTCCTGAGGCGAAATTTCTACGGCTTTTTCATAACATTTCAGGGCTTCCGGAAATTTTTTGAGTTTTTCGTAAACTATGCCGAGATTGTAATAAAGTTCCGCATCGCTCGGGAAATATTTGATTAAGTATCTCAAATTCCCTTCCGCTTCTTCATTGAAACCGTTATTCAAGAGCAGAATTGACAATTCCCTTCTTGCCTGAAAATTAGACGGATCCTCCTTTAAAATATTTTGAAGTGATTCAATATCATTATCCATAAGAAGATTATAACAAAGTAATATAAGTTCAACAAGCATAGAAAAAGCTTTAGATATTTCAACCACATTACACTAAAAGCAATTGGACACCTATCTGTAATTATGCTAGGATAAAGCTTGTAGGGCTTGCACATGCAACTTCTGTTACACACAATTCTCGAAGAAATTGAACAGAAAGGAGGCAAGCTATGGTCGACAAAGTAATAATGCTACTAATAGCATTCGACTTACTCTTAGTAGCACTAAAATTACTTTTGAAATCGTAGGGTGCGAAGCAGAGCTTAACAGGTTGTTAAGGATGTTAGGCTCTCGCCCTACATTTATATTATTTACTATATTTCGCCGTTTGTCAACTGACCGGTAAAAGTAAATTTTTGTAAAAATTTTCTTCTCAACTAGCAAAAAAAATTGATTTCCCGGTTTAGAACTAATGGATAGTTGATAATCAAAAAGATATGATATAATTGAATAAATAAAGCGAGGTGTTACAATGAGTGAAATTAATGGTCCAAAATTTAGTGTTAATCAGATTAATTTCGGCGGAATACAAAAGCCGGTGCCCGAAAGTGCGCCGCAAGAACTGCAGACGGAAGCTGATACGCCAAAGATAAATGATTTTTCTGATCCTAAAGCAGAGGCTCTTGGGCGTTCTATGCTTTTTAAAGGAGAGGACAGCACTAAGGCGGATTTAAGAGCGCTTATTGAAAATCCGCAGATTGCTGAAAATTCTGATAAAGCTTTTGAAACAGCTTTTAAAGCTTTACAAAGCACAGGGGTTGAAAATCCTTATGAAGAAGCCGTAAGTTTTGCAACCGGTCCAATGTAGAGCGGATGTATGAGAATTTCTGCAGCCTGCGTATGTCCGGTAAATACTGTAAGGACGTACAATACACCCTTTAAAGCATCGGATAAGTATAAGAAAAACTGTTACGGAAGAAGAGAGGTTGTGGATAAAACTTTTGACAGTATAATAAATGAATTTAAAAAATTTCCCCAGGTACGGGCGATTGCCGTCTCCGGTTCGCAGAAAGCAGATACTGCGGATAAGTTCTCTGATATTGATACCTATGTTTTTGTGGATAAAGATATTCCGCTTGAACAAAGATTAGAATTAATCAAGAAATATTCTTCAAAATATGAAGCAGGAGGAGAGTATTTCGGCCCCGGGGATGAATTTTTTGTTGACGAAATGAACAAACAGCTTGATGTTATGTATATGAATAAGGGCTGGATTGAAAATTTGACGGATAACGTGTGGTATAAACATTATCCTTCAAATGGTTATACAACCTGTTTTTTATTTACTATAAAAAATTGCGGGATTATGTATGACAAAGACGGCTGGCTAAGAGGGCTTAAAAATAGACTGGATACTCCGTATCCGGAGGAGTTGAAACAAAATATTATAAAAAGAAACATGATGCTTTTAAAGGACAAGCCTTTTGCGTCGTATTATGAGCAGATAGAAAAAGCGCTGGCAAGGGATGACCTCAATAGTGTAAACCACAGACTTTCTGCATTTATGGCAAGTTATTTTGATATAATATTTGCTCAAAATGAACTTTTACATCCGGGTGAAAAAAAGCTTGTTCAATATGCACTGGCGCATTGTAAAATTCTGCCGGAAAACTTTGCCGGAAATATTAACAAACTTCTTACAGAACCGAATATTGATACATTAAAGATTCTGGATGATATGATATGTAAGTTGAAGAAAATACTAAAATGACCATTTATTACAGTACAAAATATGAATCTCCCGCAGGGATTTACACGGCGGTTTCGGACGGGAAAAACCTTGTCGGGCTTTGGCTGGAGGGACAGAAATATTTTTGTGCCGGAATAGATAATACGCTCGAAAATAACAAACTTGAGATTTTCTATAAAACAAAAAAATGGCTGGACAGATATTTTGACGGTAAAAAACCGGAAATTTCCGAAATTCCGCTTGCCCCGAAGGGTAATGAGTTTAGACAAAGGGTATGGAAGATTTTATGTACGATTCCTTACGGCAGAGTCACGACTTACGGAAGAATTGCAGGTTCAATCTCGGATAAAATGTCTGCCCAAGCTGTCGGAGGTGCAGTCGGACATAATCCGATTTCAATCATTATTCCGTGCCACAGGGTTACGGGTGCTGACGGAAAGCTTACCGGCTACGCGGGCGGACTGGAGATAAAAAGAAAGCTTTTGGAACTGGAAGGTGTAAATCCGAATGAATTTTTTAGGCTGAAAATTTAGCATAAAACAGAATTAAAAATAACACTCGGCGTCTGTTCTGTTTCTTTGTTTCCCCAGCCTTTGGCTTTGGCGGATGTGGTTATGTATAATTTACGCTGCGCACGCGTTATTGCAACATACAGCAGCCTTAAGGTTTCTTCCGAGTTAAACTCTTTTAATTCAAGCTCAGATTTGCGTTTGTAAGCCGGATTAAACCCTTTTACTTCTTCCATAAACAGCGAGGATGATTTGAGCTTGGCTTTATCAACATCAATCGAAAGATTTTTTTCCGCCATCTCCGGCAGGAATACGTAATCAAATTCATCTCCTTTGGATTTATGAAGTGTCATAATCTGGACTTTACCTTTCATCGCGTCTTTGTCTTCCTCCTCCGAGAAGAACTTAAATCCGCTAAGCGACGGTTTTTTAGATAACTCTTCCAGCCTTTGCAGAGTTAAGTCGAATTTCCCCTGAGTGTTCAGCCTCTTAACAAGTGTTGCAATAAGATAAACATTTGATTTTTCAATATCGCTTGTGTAATAGAAAAGTCCGATTCTTATTACAAGCTCTTCCAGAGGAAGGGTTGAGGAATTAAGCCAATATTGCATATCCCACAAGAATTGCGCCAAATCATTTGATTCAATATCGTCTCCGTCTTTTTGTATAAACGGAAGCTCAGAGGCTCTAATCTCCAGCTGCAGCCGCGGCTTGTAAAAGCCTAAATCTGCAAGGGTTTCATAAGTTGAGACAACGACTTCATTATCAAACGGATTCTGTATGAATTTAAGTATTGAAAAAATCGTATTAAATACGCCTTTTTGCCCCAGAGACTCGCTTCTGGTAATGCTTTTTAGGCCGGAGTCGTTAATAAAGCCTGCCCACGAGCCGACCTGATAATTGTTCCGCAAAAGAATTCCGATTGTTGCATCTTTATTTCTGGTCAGAATATTTTTTATTTCTTTCAGAACAAAATTTCGCTCGGCAAAAGCGTTTTCAAACACGTTAGAATAAATTGCGTTTTCACTTATCGGGTTTTTACCTTCAACACCTTTCATATAACTTGTAAAAAACGCTTTGGGAAGAATTTTGTTACCCCAATCAACGAGTTTGTTTGCAAGATTCATCACATCCTGAGTGCATCTTTGTGAATGG
Source organism: Candidatus Gastranaerophilales bacterium (assembly GCA_944325815.1). GTDB lineage: Bacteria > Cyanobacteriota > Vampirovibrionia > Gastranaerophilales > Gastranaerophilaceae > CAG-196. Next base: position 9,273 of record CALVBV010000038.1, on the reverse strand, counting down.
TTCATCTCAACAGTTTTATCAGCGGTCTGGATAAAATTCCTGAATCCTTCAACATCCGCGTTAGAAAATGTTGTTGTAATAGCCTGATTTATGTCGCCGCATCTTATCAGGTTTTTATGTTTTCCGCTTAAAAGTGCAATTAATCTCTGCTGAACTCCTGATGAATCCTGGGCTTCGTCTTCTATAATATATTCGCAGATATTCTGGTAGTATTCCAAAATATCCGGATTATTCTCAAGAAGTTTAACCGACATGATTAAAATGTCATCATAATCGATTACATTGTTTTCTCTCAATTGTGCCTGATATTCTTTATAAAATGTTTTAAATTTTTCTATTTTCTTATCGGTAGATGGTGTATCAATATTACCTTCCTGCAATTTTAGAACAGAAATAGCGCGGTCAAATTCTTCAAGTTCAGTCTTTGTGAATTTTCCGCCGATACTTCTCAAAATCCGCATTCTTTGCGTGTCATCACAAATGTCAAAATCTGATGAGAGATTTAACCTCTCAAAATTGGAATTTTCTTTAATAATTTTAAGCGCCAAACCGTGAATCGTGCTGATATTGGGAAGCAGCGTAGAATTAGGGCACATGTTCTTGATTCTCTCGCGGAAATTTCTCGCAGCAGAATCCATATAAGTCAGAACGAAAATATTTGTCGGCACAACTCCTCTTTCTATTAATTTAATAATAAGCGCAAGAAGTATTGTTGTTTTCCCCGCGCCAGGAACCGCTGAAATTGCCATTGAACCTTTTTTGTAATCCAAAACCGGCTTCTGGTCATCTCTCGGAATAATTTTAAAAGCATGCTTATTTTCAGTCTCATCCTCTTCTCCGCCTGCAGAAATATAAGGCTCAATTCCCCCTAAATTTTCGACTCCTGCAGGGTCAAACAAACTTGAGCATGCAAATATATGCTCGTTTGATAAGAGCATGAGTTTTCTTAAAATTCTTGCGGTTTTTTGTTTGGATAAAAAGATATCGTCCTCAACCGTGTACTCATCTTTTGTCCAGTCTGCCTGAAACACCCATGCATTATACAGAGGGCCTGTGTCGGTCTTAACCCAGTCAGAATGTGAAACGTCAAGCCAGAATTGATATTTGGAAGATATATTGTTATCAATAATTTTTTGCGGAGTTGCAACAACCAAATCATCGTCATGTATTTCCAGAGTAGAGCTCGGATTTTCTGCAATGATTGAATTTTCAATCTGAACTATTATTTCGTCTGCCCTTTCAATAACCCTTTGCCACCCTAAAACATTTTCAAAATCTTTAAGCTGTTTTATGAAAAAATTAAACTTATTAATTTTTGTCTCGTCAACATAGCTGACAACAGAGTAAAACATTTTAAAAACAATTGCGGAAAGTTTTGTCTTTCCATCCTGTAAGTCGGCTGTGCATTCCAAAAATTTTTCACAGAATTTCCGGTAGTTTTCGTTATAATATTCAAGCTCTATTTTTTGAATCTTTCCGGTCTTTTCGTAATTATCAAGAATATCTTTGCAATACTTAAGCGGGATTCCTGCGTAATCAGCAAGAATTACCCTGAAATCCATTGCGGAGATTTCGATTCCAAGCATGAGTTTTAATATATTCAAGCTTGCTTTTACAAGAGTGTTGTCAATAAGCTTTTCACTGCCTGAAAGGAATAGAAGAGTGCATGACTTTGATAACTTTTCTCTCAAAGTAAACCTCAGCATGTCATCTTGAAGCGGAGTGATTATTGTAATATCCTTCGGCTTAATATTTTTTTTGAATAAATTTTGAATCTTTTCAATGGTGAAGTCCAGAATTTCCGCGCGTTTAGACAGAGATGTTAATGTAAAATTTTTCAATCTTTCATGCTTATCTTCCAAAATATTTGAGAAAAGAATTTCTCCCGGCGTAAAAACTTCGCCGGAGTTTTGGACTTCTTCATTAAATAAGTGTACAAGTTTACACTCAATCGAAGTATCCGCGCTCAAATACCCGCAGCGGCTTGAACCCAGAGCATCAAAACAAATTACCCAGTCCTTAAGCTGAGGTTTTAAGTATTTGATAAATTCAAAACAAACAGGCGTCATTTCATCCGCATTACTCATAAGAAGATATTTGATATTCTTAAAATAATCCGTATTTTTATAAACATGGTTGAAAATAAGCGTCTGCCTCAAATAGTCCAGACTCCTGGTTTTTAGAGTTGAGGAAAGAAGCTTTTTTATAATAAGTTCCGCATCTTCTGCAAATGATTCTTTCAAAATTTTCGAGCGTTCTCTTACTTCATCATTTGTTAAATTATTCTGCACAATAAGCGAATATCTTCTAAAAATTTGATGAAGCAGAGATTTTTTAGAATTGTATCCTTTTACATCGACATGCTTTAAAATATCTTTGAGCAAAAACTGCGAAACCTCAAGCCCGACAAGGTTCGGGAGTATAAAATGTTTATCGGAAGGGATTGAATTCTCAATAAAACACCAGTTTTCAACAAGTGTATTATATACAATTGAAAAAAAAGAATGAACATTTAACTTTTCTATCGCATCAATTTTTATCTCATCCAAAATTTTATCCGTAAATTGTTTTTTTAGGGTTGAATTTTGGACGAGAACAAGTATTTCCGAGGGTTTTACGCCATCGGAGATAAGCTCAAGATATTTTTCAACTAAAACTTTAGTTTGAAAATCGACTTTAATAAAATTTAATAACATACTCCTTATAGACTATTTTATCATAAACAGGGTTCAAACCTCTTGCCAAATCGAAAAATTTTTTATACAATGATTGGGTAAGCTATTACAGAAACACTAATAAGAAGGAGATTTAAAAAATGGCAAAAGTTAAAGAAGCAAAAATGGGTATTCAAGAACAAATCATCGAATCAGCAGGTCAAATTTACAACTACCTTTCTAACAAAGGTGAAGTATCTATCAACAAAATGAAAAAAGACCTTAGCTTAAATGAAAACTTTGCTGAAATGGGCTTAGGATGGTTATCAAGAGAAGACAAACTTGAATACACTCAAAAAGCTAAATCAGTTACTGTTAAATTAAGATAGTTGATTTAAAAAAGTTTTAAAAAAACCTCTAAAAGAAATTTTAGAGGTTTTTATTTTTCTCAACTGTAGGAGAAAGCCCTTTGAAAGCAAACGGTTTGGCAAAATAAACCGCGCTTATTATTCCGAGAAGCGCCCCTATTACATTCAAAGAAGTTTTTACACCTTTCCAATTATTTGGCAAGAAGTTTGAGATTGATAAAAGTCCGCTTCCTGCCATCAAGTAAATGTATGCTTTAAAAATACCTCTTGGGACAGCGACGCAGTCTTGGACATCACGGGGATTTTTGACATTATCCGCTATAACGTCAATAAATTCTCTTTTAGGATGAGTTTGGTTATTATAAAAATTTGGAGTATTCTGAATTTTTGTAATGTTCATATCATTGATATAAAAACTTAAAAAAAAATTTTTTGCCGGATGTTTTCAAAAAAAAGTGTTTATGATAGAATTTTCATGCAGGACGAAAGTTTTGATTTTGAAAATTTAATAGAAAATGGGTGCGTGGCAAGGACTCCGTTCAAAACGATTAAGTATCGTTTTGAATGGATGGGAGGCGAGGCCGAACGAAAGTGAGGTGAGCCGTATAAAGATATCTGCCAACTGCGCCGAGATTGAAAATTAAATATTAATAAATGGGTGCGTGGCGCAGTTGGTAGCGCAGTTGACTCTTAATCAATTGGTCGTGGGTTCGAGTCCCACCACACCCAAAATAAAGAAGGCTCACAGAGTGGGCCTTTTTTATTTGTGTAATGTATAAAAATCCCTATACACAATTGTATTAAACCAGACATTTCAATCCTGTACGGTTAAAATGATTTTACCCCGTAAAGTGGCTTTGTGTTTAGATTTTAACCTGCCGGAAGTGTCCGAAAAAATCAAACCATGTGTTCTTTTACATTGAGAAAAACAAACATGAAATTGAAAAGATGCCAAACTCACAAATCAAGAATATTATTTAAAAAAATTCAGGTGCTTCACTAAAATGTCTAGTATCACCTTCATCTAATTTAGAGTTTTTATATATGTCATCTAATTCTGTCCGTACCTGTTTTCTATCAGTAAAATTTCTAATGATTAATTTTATCGAATCTAAAATTCTGTTGCCTGTACTGGTATTTTTCTTTGAAACAAAAGGGGATTGATTATGTAAAAAATCTTTTTCAATATCATTTACATATAAACTTGTCTTTAGATATTCATCCGTGTTATGTGGGCAACGATAAGAAACTATACTTATAGTATCATTTTTCCCATCATTTAAAATAGTTTTTACAGAATTTAAAAATTTAACATCACAAGTTTTTTTAGCATGATCAAAAGCATCTCTCAAAGTATTATTCGGAACTAATTTTGACGAAAAAGTTGGATTTGTGTTATTGCTAGCTTTAATTGATTGAATATTCATTTTTATACTCCTTAAATATAAATATTATATTAATAATATAAAAATAAAATTTTGTTAATTTATAAATATATTTCTTGCTTTATTGTTACAAAATTTATATTTTTTAAATGCGGATGAAGTTGCAAAAGAAATCTGTCCTGAAAATATAGAAAGTGTAAAAATAAAAGCAGGCAAAATTGTTTTGGAAAGACTTGAAAAATTGCTAAACAGCCAAAAATCTTTCGCAATAGAAACGACTTTAGCCGGTAAAAACCATATAAAAACTATTCAAAAAGCCAAAAATTTAGGTTATTATACAGTTTTAATTTATTCTTATCTCGATAGTCCGATTTTATGCGAAAACAGAATTAAAATCAGAGTATTAAATGGCGGACACAATATTCCAAAAAATGACATAATAAGAAGATTTTACAGAAGTAAAGAAAACTTCTGGAATACATATAAAGACCTGGTTGATGAATGGAATTTGTTCTATAACGGTACATCAGAGTATATTTTAGTTGCTCAATCCAGTAAAAGTAAGATTGAAATATACAACGAAAATTTGTATAATAAATTTATAAAGGATTTAAATAATGACAAAGTTATCTGAAAAACTGTTAATACTCGGTAACAGGGCTATAAAAAAAGCTCAGGAAAATAACCATAAAAAAGGTATCCCAAATGTTTATTGCATAAACGGTAAAATTATTTTTGAACTGCCGAATGGGGAAATTACAACAAAATACAGTTTTTCATAAATAGTTAAAACTTCTGTAATTTATTATCAAACCGACTGTTACTTTACACACAATAACGAATATTAATCCGACAAAAAATATAAATTCTATTTGTCAGCGGATTAAAAAATCCACAGCATTATTAGTGAATCATATAAGTGGCATTGCTGCCTAAAACTTTGTCTTTCAGGCGCTTAAGTCCTTTTCCGTAAATATATTTCATCTGCTCGACGAGATTTTCTTCAACGTCAATGAGGTACATATCGTGTACAATAAATTCTTTTATGATGAACACAATTCCCTGATTTTTTGTCCAGATAATATTTGTTCCGGAGATATCATTTTTAAGTGACGAAATTTTACCGACAATACCCTCTGAATCGTCTGCCGCAATAATAACCATTCTTCCGCCGAGTGAGAGTTCGATATCTCTTGCAAACGCGTGTTCAAAAACAAGACCAAATCGCGACCGGAAATTATCATATCCGACGATTCTTATTTCAACGTTACGGTTATAGGCGTTCAGGAGTTCCTGCTCAAAAATCTTGTAGTCCTGAGACCAGACTTCCATGTAGATTTCCCGTTTTGCATTTTGAATAACTTCCGTGATTTTATCCTGGATATTTTGTTTTCCGGTAATTGTTAAAATAGGCTCATTATAATCGTCCTTGACGTTGGGCAGGTGTTTGTCAAGATAATTTATCGTTGATGTCATTTTTTTCTGGAATCTTGATGTAAGCTGTTTGGGCTTAATAGGGGTGTAAGTTACTGGTTTGGTGTTGGCAGAAACCACAATATTTTTTTCTTCCAGAATTTTTAATGTGTCATAAGTTCTTGACTGCGGAATATTTGCGAGTTTTGCAACTTCGTATCCTGTTGCGGGATATTTTTTAAGAAGTGCGATATAAACTTTGGCTTCATAAGTATTGAAACCTATTTCTTTTAATTTGTCCACTAAGTCTGCCATATATTGATTGTAACATTGCTTTACAAAAAGTCAATTTTTAATGAGCAAATGACTTTATATATATAAGGTTAATTTTAAGTAGGTTAGATTATGACACTTCCGATCAGTTCACTTGCGAATATGGAATATATGCTCTACGGCGGCGGCTTAGGGTTCAACCCGAACTGTCCGAGCTATTCTAACGGTTACAGGGCAAGTTCTGCAGGATTGTATAATCCATACTTATACAACGGAATGTATCAAAATGCTTGGAATAATCCGGCAAATTATTACGGAAATTATCAGAATCCGGGTGTATTTAATAATCAAAATTCCGGCGTGGATTCTTTTGTAAAGGATACAGATAATAAAGATTTAGATACACTTTGTGATTATTATACAAAATCATTAGCCCCGAGTGAATCCATTAGCGGTGCGGCAATCGGCGGTGCAGCATTTGGTTTGGTTAATAATACAAGATTTATTGCGCACCCTTGGAACAGTTTTTCTACTATAGGAAAAGTAGAAAAAATGTTTGCTGATGTAAAGAATAAGGGTTCAAAGATGTACGAGCTCTGGAGAAATCCGGAAACACATAAAATCATGACAGATGCCTATGCAAGAATGCACAAGTTAGAAGGCGGTGCAAAATCACGTCTCGGGCTGTTCAAAGCAAGATTGGATAAAGATTTATATGATACTTTAAAATCAGAAATGGAATCAGCCCTAAAATCCGGCGACAAAGAAGCAATTGCAAAAGCAACCGAAAAGATAAGAATTGCAACTAATGCTAAAACAGGTTATATCCCTCAAGGCTGGAGAAAGACAAAAGAATTTCTCGGATTCAAATCAACTGCTCAGACCGTAGCGGAAAAAATTGCTGATGATAAAGCTATCACATCTGCTGTAAGCAAAAATATGGCAGAAAAGAGCGCTTCCACACTTTCCCAGCAGTTCAAACACAGTTTGAAAGGGCAAGGCGGCGTTGGCGGTGCTCTAATGTTCGGTATGGAATACCTGTTTGACTGGGGTAATATTCAAGCAGCATTCTCTAAAGACAAAGAAACCGGCTGGAAGCAGGTTGGACAGACAACAGCTAAAGGTCTCGGCGCATTGGTCGGATGGACTGCAGGTGAAGCTGTAGGCGCCTGGGCAGGGGCTAAAATCGGTGCTATGGCAGGTACTGCAATTGCACCGGGTATTGGCACCGCAATCGGGGCTGTTGCAGGATTAATCGGCGGCTCTATCGGATGTGCTCTTATGGGTAAGCTTACTAAGAAAATAGTCGGAGAAGATGTCGGTGCAAAAGTGGCGGCAGAAAATATGAAAAAAACTCCGGAAGGACAGGTTCAATTAATCCAGATGGCGCTTGCTAAAGCGCAGGCAGGAGAAAAAGTTCCGCAGCATGTTCTTAATGCAGCACAAAATACAGCTCAAAGATTAAGTGCTTAAAAAATATAAAAATCAGTCTAATTTAACCTATTTAATAACTACTCCCTTTCGTGCTAGAATTATGGCGAAAGGGTTTTTATTGTATGAGAAGCGATAACATAAAACAAGGAGTTGCAAGAACACCGCACAGAAGCCTTTTGATGGCGGCAGGAGTTTCCAAAAAGAATATGAAATCACCATTTATCGGGATTGCAAGTTCGTTTTCGGATTTAGTTCCCGGTCATATCGGAATGAGAGATTTGGAAAGACAGATTGAAAAAGGAATTCACACAGCAGGCGGTCAGGCGTTTATATTCGGCGTTCCTGCTGTCTGTGACGGAATCTCAATGGGGCATTCGGGGATGCGCTATTCGCTTCCTTCAAGAGACCTTATTGCAGATTGCGTGGAAACGGTTGCTAACGCCCATCAGCTTGACGGGCTTGTCCTGCTTTCAAACTGCGATAAAATAACGCCCGGCATGCTTATTGCGGCTGCAAGAATTAATATTCCGTCAATTATTGTAACAGCAGGCCCGATGCTCGACGGTGAAAGCAGGTGCGAAAAGCTAACAATGATTAAAGGTGCTTTTGAAGCAATCGGGAAATACAGAAACGGAGAGATTACGCAGGAAAGACTTCTTGAACTGGAAGAAGCTTCATGCCCCTCTGCAGGCGCCTGTCAGGGGCTTTATACCGCAAATACCATGGCATGCCTGACAGAAGTTATCGGAATGAGCCTTCCATATTGTTCAACCGCCTCTGCCGTGTCTTCGCAGAAACGCAGAATAGCTTTTGAAAGCGGAATGCAGATTGTGGATTGGGTAAGAGAAGATAAAAAACCTTTGGATATTATAACAAGAGATTCTTTGAGAAATGCAATTATTGCAGATTTAGCGCTCGGAGGCTCTACAAACTCGTTTTTACATATTTTAGCTGTTGCAAACTCTGCAGGAATTGATGTTTGTCTGAAAGACTTTGAAGAACTTTCATATAAAATCCATCAGTTTGTTAAACTTGAACCTTCCTCAATTTATACAATGACAGATTTTCATAATGCAGGCGGTATTCCTGCTGTTATGGACGAACTTGCAAAAAGCGTTCCTGAGTTTAAGGGAAGAGAGTATAAAGGAGTTTACTCGGATAAAACCATAATTCATCCATATTCGGAACCTTTTACTACAAAGCCCGGGCTTGGTATTTTGTATGGGAATATTGCGCCAAACGGCTCGGTTATTAAGATTTCGGCAGTAGATGAAAGCTGTTACGAGTTTGAAGGAATAGCAAAAACTTTTGATTCAGAAGAAGAAGCAATGAAAGCTCTGGAAGCCGATAAAATAAAAGAAGGTGATGTTATTGTAATCCGCTACGAAGGCCCAAAAGGCGGCCCCGGGATGAGGGAAATGCTCGCGCCGACATCTCTTCTTGTGGGTAAAGGGCTTGGAACCAGAGCGGCGCTTATCACAGACGGACGCTTCTCCGGCGGAACCAGAGGAATCTGCGTCGGCCACATCTGTCCGGAAGCAGCAGATGGCGGGGTGATTGCACTTATTCAGGATGGTGATAAAATACAAATCGATATTAATAAAAGAACTCTGAATCTTATGGTACCGGAAGATGAACTTGAAAAGCGGAGAAAGAATTTAAAACCCTTTGTTTCAAACGCAAAAGGATATCTGGGTAAATATGCAAGAACTGTCCAAGATGCAAGCCACGGGGCGGTTGTATGAT
>CALVBV010000037.1 GCA_944325815.1 Candidatus Gastranaerophilales bacterium | reverse complement strand
AGAGCCGGCGATTTGGTTTTGTCTTTTAGCTTTTTACGTTCTGAACGCACAAGCTGGTTCATTGTAGGCATAATTTTCTCCTTTTACCTTTTCATTTTATTTCATTATTTGGTATTTCATTGATTAATCTTGATGTTATGCATAAGGTTTCGACTTTTGCTTGTAAAATCCGGCTAATCTCTGATATATACCCCCCTGAGCCGTCAAATCCGGCAAGAAAATTTCGACTAGGGTACCTTTATACTAGGACGAAAAAGAAGGAGTGTCAATCATTTGTTAACTATTATTGTAACATATTGTAGTATTTGTAAAATTTTTTTTAGTGTATAATTTACTATTGAAGGGGTAAACTAATTTTGGAAGACTGAGATTACTCCGTTATAAGGGAAAAGATTTTGAAAAAACAATCACGATTAACTATAGCGATATTTACTGCACTATTCTTAGGCGTCCTTGTCGGCTGGATTTTTCCGGCCTTTGCAGTGAAAATGCATGTTCTTGCCGAAATATTTTTAAGAATGGTTAAAATGATTATCGCACCGCTTTTGTTTGCAACTCTGGTGGTAGGGATTGCCGGGCACGGTGATGTAAAGAGTCTCGGAAGGCTCGGTATTAAAACAATTGCTTATTTTGAAATCGTAACAACTTTGGCACTTTTTATAGGGCTGGGATTTGCTAATATATTTAAACCCGGAGTCGGGATTGCTAACATAGCTTCCGATCATACAGGGCTTACCAGAATTGTTGAAATGGCTTCGACTACGCACCACAATTCCTTTGGAGATTTGCTATTGAGCTTATGCCCGACAAGTATTTTCCAATCTATGGCAGAAGGGAATTTATTACAGATTGTTGTTTTCTGTATATTTTTCTCTCTTGCAATTTGTGCTGTCGGGAAAAAAGCACAGCCTGTCATTGATATTTTAAACTCGGTCGCTTCCGTTATGTTCAAGTTTACAGAGTATGTAATGTTTTTTGCGCCCGTTGGTATTTTCGGGGCAATCGCATATACCGTAGGCTCTAACGGAATTGAGATCCTGTTCAATTACGGAAAGATTATACTTTCTTTGTATACCGCACTGGCTGTATTTGTTGCACTTGTGCTTTTTATAACCTGCAGAATTGTAAAAATATCTGTAAGGGCCTTGATTAAAGCTATTCAAGAACCTGCTCTTTTAACATTTACAACCGCAAGCTCGGAAGCTGCGCTTCCTAAGGCAATGGCTATAATGGAGAAATTCGGGGTTCCAAAGTCTATCGTGGGTTTTGTAATGCCGACGGGGTATACATTTAACCTTGACGGCTCAACTTTGTACCTAGCAATGGCGGTATTATTTTCTACACAGCTTGTGGGTATTCATTTGTCATTTGAGCAGCAGCTTGTCATAATGTTTGCTTTAATGCTTACCAGCAAAGGCGTTGCAGGTGTACCGAGAGCTTCTTTAATAGTTCTTGCCGGAACCCTGACAAGTTTTAATATTCCGATTATCGGCGTTGCAGTTCTTTTGGGTATAGACCAAATTCTTGATATGGGAAGAACTACCGTTAATTTAATCGGGAACTGTGTTGCAACCGTTGTTATTGCCAGATGGGAAAATGCCTTTGATTATAATAAAATGGCTGATTTTATAAAAATGAGAAATCTGAAAACAAATACGCTTACTAAAATCCGCCGGGATGTAAGCTTTCAAAAAGATTTTTGTACAAACATGAATGAGGTAAAAGGGGTAAAGGCGGAAGTTTATCCTATTGAAGAATCAAGATTACAAGTAAATGAATAAATATGAGGTGAAAATGGAATATAAAGACACGTTGAATTTACCGCAGACTACTCTTGAAATGAGAGCAAACGCAACAAAAAAAGAACCGGAAACACAAAAGTTCTGGGAAGAGATAAATGTTTATGAGAAAAATTTGGCGCAGCGGGATAAAGTGAACAGTTTTGTACTTCACGACGGCCCTCCGTATTTGAGTTCCGGTAAAATTCACGTGGGAACAGCTTTGAATAAAATACTGAAAGATATCCTGATTAAATATAAATCTATGAAAGGATATTATGCACCTTATGTTCCGGGCTATGACGGGCACGGACTTCCTATCGAAAATGCGGTTGTAAAGAATATAAAAGGCGGAAGAGAGGCTCTTACTCCTGCACAACTCCGCGAAAAATGCAGAGAATATGCAAATACAAGTCTTAAAGGACAGGAATCTGAATTTAAACGTCTCGGTGTGTGGGGAGACTGGGAACATCCGTATCTTACTTATGCACCGGATTTCGAAGCAGAACAAATAAGGGTTTTTGGTGAAATGTATAAAAAAGGATACATTGAAAAAGGCCTAAAACCTGTTTACTGGTGTGCTTCATGCGAAACAGCTCTTGCTGAAGCTGAAGTTGAATATGCAGACCACACTTCAACTTCGATTTATGTCAGATTCAAGTTTGATGACGAGGGAGTAAATAAGATTAAGCAATTAGTTGACCTTCCAAGTGATAATGTTTATGCAGTCATCTGGACAACAACTCCATGGACAATTCCTTCCAACATGGCAATAAGTTTGCACCCGAGGTTTGAATATACATTTTTCGAGTATAAAAACGATATTTATATGATTGCGCAGGAACTTCTTGCAAGCTTCCTTGAAGGTGTAAGCTGGGAAGAAAAAGACATCAAAGTTATAGGCTCTGTTAAAGGGGCTGATTTAGAGCTTCTGAATACCAAACATCCTTTGTATGATAGAAAATCTCCGATAATTTTAGGCGAGCACGTTACGCTTGATGCCGGAACAGGTGCTGTCCATACTGCACCCGGACACGGTCTTGAGGACTACGAGGTCGGGTGTAAATACGGAATAGACGTGTTCTCCCCCTTAGACAGCAAAGGTGTATGGACAGAAATTGTCGGTGATAAGGATTTAGAAGGAGTTCCTTACTATAAAGGAAACAAGATTGTTATAGAAAAACTTGAAGCCTGCGGTGCATTACTTGCGGCAGCGGATATTAACCACTCTTATCCTCATTGCTGGAGATGTAAGAATCCGGTTATATATAGAGCAACACCTCAATGGTTTGTAAAAGTAGATAAATTCCGTGATACAGCCTTAGAAGCAATAAAAGGGGTAAAATGGATTCCCGCAAGCGGAGAAGCAAGGATTTCTAACATGGTTGAAGGACGCTCAGACTGGTGTATATCACGCCAGAGAGCCTGGGGTGTTCCGATACCTGTATTCTATTGCAATGAATGCGGAGAGGCAATTGTTACTGACGAGACTATAGAAAATGTTGCGAAAATATTTGAAAAAGAGAGCTCTGATGCTTGGGTAAAATATTCTGCTGATGAACTTTTGCCGCAAGGATTTAAGTGTCCAAAATGCGGAAAAACGCATTGCTTCAAAAAAGAATCAGATATTATGGATGTCTGGTTCGATTCAGGTGTAACCTGGAGAGCTGTTGTGGAAAAACGCTCTGATGAGCTGGGGCATACTCCTGTAGATATGTATCTGGAAGGTTCAGACCAGCACAGAGGATGGTTCCAGTCATCGCTTTTGACTTCTGTTGCAACTCAGGAAAAAGCGCCGTATAAGTCTGTTCTGACACATGGTTTTGTGTTCGGAGAGGACGGAAGAAAAATGTCAAAATCTTTAGGAAACTACATCAGACCTGACGACATTATCAAAAATTACGGGGCAGATATTCTTAGGTTATGGGCAGGTTCCGTTGATTACAGAAATGATACCAAGATTGGAGACAATATAATCAAGCAGCTTGCTGAAATCTTTAAGAAAACAAGAAATACTGCAAGATTTTTGCTCGGGAATATTTATGATTTTGATCCGGCAAAAGACTATGTTAAATATGAAGATCTAAAACCCATAGACAAGTTTGCTCTGCATAAATTAAACAAAGTTGTTGCAGAAGTTACGGAAGCTTTTGAAAATTATGAGTTTTACAAATACATTCAATGTCTGCAAAATTTTGCAGTGGTGGATTTGAGCGCATTTTATCTTGATATTGTAAAAGACAGACTTTATACAGCCGGCAAAAAATCATTATCACGCCGTGCCTGCCAGACAGTTTTGTATGAAACATTACAAGTGCTTGTCAGGATTTTAACTCCAGTAATGCCTCATCAGGCAGAGGACATCTGGCAGAATACTCCTGAATCCCAAAGAGGCGGATTGGAAAGTATTCTTCTTGCTGACTGGGCAGAGGTAAATGAAAACTGGAACAATGCTGAATTAGAAGAAGAGTTTACAAAAATCTTGAAAACAAGAGAGGTTGTAACGCGTGCAATAGAGCCTCTTAGAGCTGAAAAGAAAGTGGGAAGCTCGCTGGAGGTCGCAGTATACGTAAAATCCGATAACAAAGAGATTTTAGAAGCTAACGAAAAAGATTTAGCTGATATCTTTATAACCTCTCAGGCTTATGCGGCTGAAAAGGCGCCGGAAAGCTTCTTGAATGAATACTCGGAAAACGGTATTACTGTATGGGTAACTAAAGCTGAAGGCGAAAAATGCGAACGCTGCTGGAAGTATAGAAAATTGGGCGGACACGCAGGATATGAGACAATCTGCGAGGATTGCTATTCTGCAGTGACCGAATAAAAGGTGGATATTTTGAGAGCTTAGCGGACGTATTGGCGTCCGCTTTTTATTATATGATGAGAATTTTATTTTGCTTCATATTACTTAATCTTTTATTTGACTAAACACCATGTTTTGGATAGGATAAAACTATTATGAGTAAAATTAGCTGAAAAGGAAATAGAAAATGAGACGTACACTAGAAGGAACAAAGATTAAAAGACAACACGTCAGCGGTTTCAGAGCCAGAATGGCTACTCCCGGCGGACAAGAAGTTTTGAACAGAAGACGCGCTAAAGGCAGACATAAAATTGCTATTACTGCTAAAGAACGTGCTTAATTTTTAGGTTTAAAAGTCGGGCCGGTTTTGTTAAACCGGCCCGACTTTTTGTTAATCAAGCCTTAACCGAGCATTTTCATCTGTTGTTATTTCAGTTTCCGTTTCATAATATTCCTGAGAATATTTTATATCTGAGATTTTTACATCAACCAGTTTTTTTAATAAATCAATATAATCAAGGCATTTTTTGCCCTTAACACCGTGTGTTTCCATCTGAATCTCGCCGTTTGAGAGCAGCTTTATTTTTAATTTCTTTGCCATATATTACTCCAAATTTACTGTTAAAACGATTGTATTATCGTCCAGAACTTCCTCTTCCTCTATCTGCATGTTGTTCTGTTTCAATTTGTCAACAATGTTCATATAAGATTCTTCCTGAACATTCAGCGCGTATTCATTGGATAAATCATTAAATTTTTCTTCTGCATTATCAGATTCAGTACAAGTTATACGCATATAATAAGGTTTATCTGCCTCCATTTTTTCAAACGTAAGCGTATAATTATCAATACAGCCCGAGATTTGTCCGAGATTCTCACTAATACTTTTAATCCCATGCTCTTCTAAAGTCTTCATTAAAATATCTTTATCCATAAACGCTGTTTCAAAGCTCTTTTCAATAAAATGCTTATCGGAAATAACCTGAACTTCATCACAAGGCTGGGGGATATTTATATTTTCAGTATTTTCTGAAAAATCGAGCCCGTCCATTCCTAATTCTTTGTTATAATGATTTGACAAACTCACAGCACCGGCTGCAAAACAGCCTATTGCGTATGCTATAGCATAAGGAAGTGCTAAAACCGTACAAGACATAATTTCTCCTTATTTTAAAAATCCAAAGTTCTTCCGCCTCTGCTTGCTGCAACATTATCACTGTCAATTTCTCTTGCGTATTGTTTCATACTTGCAGTTTTTGTTGCAGATACAGCTCTGACATTTGCCCACGCTCTCAGAGCGAGTATTTGTTCTCTCTGGGTCATGGAAAGCGGAACTGTTGTTGAAATATTTTTGGTTAAATCTTCAAATTTAAGAGCTCTTTGTTCAAAAAACGCATCACATAGAGAAGAAACTACAACCTGCTCTATTTCCGAGCCTATAAAACCTTCTGTCATTTTAGCAAGTTCCGTGCAAAGATTCTTTATTCCGATAACTTCCGAGGCAACTTCTTTATCTTTAAGCCGTCTTTCAAGGTGAAGTTTGAAAATTTCCTTTCTTTCCTCCAGTGTCGGTAAATCTACAAAGAATATTTCGTCAAAACGTCCTTTTCTTAATAACTCCGGCGGCAAGCCGCTGATATTGTTTGCCGTTGCAATAACAAAAACCGGCGCTTCTTTTTCCTGCATCCATGTTAAAAACTGTCCGAAAATTCTTGTTGAAACTCCGCTGTCACCGTTTGAGCCAAGCCCGCTTAACCCTTTTTCAATCTCATCAATCCAAAGAATTGACGGCGCAACAGCTTCTGCTGTTGCAAGTGCTCTCCGCATATTCTCCTCGGAACTCCCGACAAGGCCTGAGAAAACTTTTCCAAAATCAAGTTTAAGCAGAGGCAGCTGCCAGATTGTACTCATAGCTTTTGCGGTCAAACTCTTACCGCACCCGGGAACCCCTGTTACAAGAACCCCTTTTGGCGCCGGAATACAATATTTTCTGGCGGACTCTGACCATGAATTATTACGCTTTAGAAGCCAGCTCTTAAGATTATCTAAGCCCCCTATGTCTTTTATTGTGTAATCAGACTTTATAAACTCTAAAATACCCGTCTTTTTGATTACCTGAACTTTTTCTTCCATAATTACAGGCAAATCCTTAATATCAATCCTGCCGTCATTAACCATTGCAAGAGCAAACGCACTTTCCGCTTCCTGCAGTGTTAATCCTAATGCAGCTTTGCAGAGTTTATCTTTCTCTTCTTCCGTCATATCGGCTTCTACATTTTTGTTCTGAGCAAGCATGCTGTCAAATTTTCCGCGGATTTCTTTTAGAGTCGGAAGCGGAAAATCATAAATGGTAATCTCTTTTTGTAATGATTCCGGTATTAAAAGCTCGGGTGCTATAAAAAATATCGTTTTTCTTATAGAGCCCAGTTTTAATTCAGGTATAATATCTCTAATCTTCCTTATTACATTATAATCCGGCGTTCTGTTTTTAGGCCCGAAGTTTACATGAAAATCATAGACAATAAAAACAGCATCTTTATCATACTTATTTATATAATCTAACATTTTGCAAGGACAGGTTGTATCGGAAACAAATTTTTTAGTAGAATCATTATATAATCCGCTTGTCTGCGTCCAAAAAAAGACCTCTCTTGCAAATTTAACCTGCTTAACATCAGTCACTACAGACTTAATAAATTTTGTTACCCTGTCTTCTTCAAATGTTGTTATATAAATCAACGGAAACCTTGCTCTTATAAGGTTTGAAAGTTTATAAATACTCATATAAAATCCTCATTTTGATTAAGTATATCAGATTTTCACCTTTGTTAAATCAATCTTTTTCAGTATATCTTCAAAGTCTCCCATTCCGTTTATAAACACAGATCCTGATTCTGAAATATTGACCTCGACTTTGTTTTTATATTTAGTAAAAATTTCCTCATTATATCTGTCCGTAAGAAAATGATATATTTGATTGGATGAGCCGCACCACGGGCGTGAATAATCAAGCTTATCAATCTCAAAGGCCCCGTCTATTAATAAATCAGTATATTTTACAAGTTCAGTGTCTTTTACTTCTTCATACAAATTTCCTGTAAAAGTTAAAACAGAAAGCCCTGCTTCTTTAACTGCTTTTGCAATCAAGGCAAGCGCCCTCTCCTGCTCAAAAGGTTCGCCGCCCAAAAATGTCACCCCCTCAATTCCTTCCTGTCTCAGGATATCTTCTATAATATCATCTGTTTTAAGCAGTATTCCACCCGTATGACTCCAGGTATGAACAGCCTGACACCCCCTGCAGTGTCTTGAACATCCCTGAGTCCAAATACAATAACGCAAACCCGGCCCTTCGACTTTTGTCTTTTTTAAGATATTATACACTCTTAGTTCCATTTATAAATCTATTGTTCTTTCGCTGTTCCGCTTAATCTTTTTAGCCCCTTTCATTTTGTTTACACAAATCATTTCTCTTAATTGTTTTTCTATATGGGGTCTAACTTTTATAAAAAGAAACAAATCTTCTATTGTCTTGAAACCATCAATTTCATTCCTTTTTTTAATAATTTTTTTTGCATGCACAACGCTGATTCCGGGAAGTGCAGTAAGCTCGATTTCAGAACAATTGTTAATATCGATTTTTTCTGTTACCTTTATTGTTTTTTGCTCTGCCTGCTTAACCGGTAAATCTGTCTGAATATGGTTCTCTTCAATAACAAGCTGGAATCTTCTGCAATCCTCAACCAGGCCGTCATAAGTTTTGTTGTGGGAAAAGTTTATACAAAACATGTCCCACAAATCATCCCAGGCATGAACTTTGGAGGCTATGATTCTAAAAGTTCTGTATGGATTCGCATTATTTTCTTTTCCGGTTATCGTAACCCCGTCACGCCCCAGCCTTAAAGAACAAAACTTATTTGAAAGCCTCAAATTATTCCAGATGTTGTCATAAGGAACAAGATATGCCTGAGCTTCTCTTAGCGCCCCTTCTCTGCGCCATTTTTTGCCGTTATCAACAACTGTTTTCCTGCGAAGTCTTGAAAAAAACAAATAAAGAATTACCCCCGCGACAGATATTATAATCGCCGGCACAGGGAATCTGATAAATAAAAATATTAATAAAGATATTAATGAAGCGATTAATCTTGCCCTATAACCGTACATTCCACCTCCTCTAGCAGATGGTGAACACTTTTCTATAATAGAGTCCTGCACCGGCAATCGACAATACTATATTAGGCATAAAAGCCGCAAGCGCAGGTGTCAGCGAGCCTGCTTCCCCAAATGAAATCGATAAAGCTCTTACCAGATAATAAGCAAAAATGATTAAGATACTAAATAAGAAACCTCTGTTATATCTTACCCTCGGCGGAGTTATAGCAAGCGGAACACCGATTAAAACAAGTACAATTGTTGTCAGAGGAAGAGCTATTTTATCATACAAACTTATCTTCAAAATATGCTTGTCTTCTCTGTCAGAGTTTGCAAGGAATTTACAAAGCTGGATAAAATTGTGTTCATTTGCTAAATTCCTGTTCATTTCCTTGGATAAATCCATTCCGAATTTGATTGTGGTATCTTCAAACAATGTTGTATCAAGGGTTTTTCCGCTGTCAGTAACCGTATAAATAGCACCTTTTTGGAATTTCCACCCTTCCGGTGTTGTAGCCCCTTCTCTTGCCTGCAAAATTTGAATAGTGCCGTCTTTTGAAGCATCAAGTACGGTTATGTTATGAAGCTGCTTGTCAGTGCAGTCTCCTACATAGAAAAGACGCTTCAACAGTCCGCCTTCTTTGGTTTCTTTAAATGTAAAATTATGCTTGCCCTCAGGAATATTTTTCTTTGAAAATGCGTATAGAGCCAAATCCGTTGACTGTTTTGTCATAACAGGAACAACAGTTTCATTGAGAATAAAGCTTACACACGCCATTACAATTGCAAATATAAAAATCGGTTTCGCAATTCTGTTAAGCCCTATACCGCAGGCCCTCATTACAGTGATTTCCGAACTTAAGCTTAAACCATTCAGTGTCATAACTGTTGCGAGCAAAACTCCCATTGGAATTGTCATAACAAAAACCGCCGGCAGGTGCAGAATGATAATTAAAAACGCAATCTTAAACGGGATTCCATACATTGAAATCTGCTTTATCAAGGTAATAAATGTATCAGACGCAAAAATTATTGAAGTAAAAACAAGCACACCCATAATAAACATTTCAATAACCTGCTTTAAAATATACTTGTCCAGCAGTTTCATTGTTCTTAATTGGTGTATTAAGTTTTTAATCCAATTTTTCAAGTTTTCTCTACTCCGAGTATAATTATACCACAACATGAAAATAGTAGCAGGGTAGACTTCAGTCTGCCACATTACCGGGTGAAGGGTGAAGAGTGAAGGGAACTTTTTAACTACTCTTCAACCATTCCACTGCTCAACTCTTCAACATTTATAACTTCT
Source organism: Candidatus Gastranaerophilales bacterium (assembly GCA_944325815.1). GTDB lineage: Bacteria > Cyanobacteriota > Vampirovibrionia > Gastranaerophilales > Gastranaerophilaceae > CAG-196. The sequence continues at coordinate 8,844 of CALVBV010000037.1, read as the reverse complement.
TCTCAACTTCTAAACTCCTGTTCCGCTCTTCAATTTTCCTTTAAATATCGGACAAAGTAAGCAGAGTAGTAGGGTAGACTTTAGTCTACCAATAATTTATTATAATATTATGTCAAATTTTAAGAGATATTATCAAAATAATAATATTGTATTTGTAACAATCGTTACATATAATAGAACCCCGTTTTTAGTAAAAAATATTGATAAATTAAGGAAATCACTTATAAACCCAAACTACAATTATAGAATTTTGGCAGGAGTAGTATTACAAGACCATATGCATTTATTAATTCAAGCTGATAAAGCAGAGGAATTTCATAAAATAATTGCTTCTTTTAAAGCCTCATTTTCTAAACAAATGCCAATTAATTTTAATCAAAGTGAACAACAAATCCGACGCCGCGAAAAGGGTATCTGGCAAAGAAAATACTATGACCATATAATCCGAAATGAGAGTGATTTACTTAGACACTTAGATTATATCCACTTCAACCCTATGAAACATTATAATATAAAACCTATAGATTGGGAGTTCTCTTCATTCAAAAAATTTGTTAAACAAGGGTTTTATGATAAAAATTGGTGTAATTTTGAAGACGAAAATAAAATTACAGAGCTTAATTATGAATGAAAACAGTAATGTGGTAGACTGAAGTCTACCCTACATCTTCCACTTTTCAACATTTATAACAACTCCTCAACTTATTCTCTTCTCAACTATTCTGCTCTTCCTTTAAATATCGGACAAAGTAAGATGAAACAGCCGGAATTATACTCAAGATAATAAGTACATTCATAATACCGTAATTCTGTGCAACTGTTCCGAGAACTGACATCAATAATGCAACCGTTCCAATACAGAATCCGTTTATAAATCCTGCTACAATACTCTTGTACTGCGGAAGAATCCGCTGCGCCCAAACCATAGTAACAGGCTGGGCCAGCATTGTTGTAAAACCTATGATAAAAAATATTACCAATGATAAAACCGGATGATTTTCATACGTAAGCCCGAATAATATCATCATCGGGAATGTTGCCCACATTGAAAAGTATATGATGGATTTTTGACCCGCAATTTTCTCCAGCCTGGGGCTAAAAAAAGAGCCTATTGCGCCTGCAAAAATAAACAAGAACAAGGCTGAGCCTATATAAAAGGGGGTACACCCCATTGACTTCCACAAAAACGGAAGCAAGATTGAAGAGCTGTTAGTTATCAATGATTTCATCATTGCAACCAGCATAAGCAGATTCATCTGCCTGTTAGAAAAGATTTCTTTAAACGAACGAATAAATTCCTTGTGCTCGGGGGCTTTTTCTATGCGCGAAAGTTTTGGCACAAATAAAAACATTAAAAATGCGAGTATTAAACCAAATATTGAGGTATAAGAAATCATGTCAAGCCCGAGAACCTGCGTAATCAAAGATGCAAACAGTGGTCCGAATGCAAATCCTAATGAGCCCATGCTCATAAATACGCCCATATTTACAGAACAGTTTTTCCCTGAAAAATAATTGACAAACCCCATTGCCTGAGGGTGAAAAAAGCTTCCGCCAAGGCTTCCCAGAATCATAAAGAGCAGTAATGTTTTTATATCCGGTGCAAGCGGGGCGAGCGGTATGAATAAAGATGCAAGAATAATACCCCAGAAGATAAAAAATCTTTTTAAAATATTATCAGCAAAAAATCCAAACACAGGCTGTATCATAGACGAGCAAATATGCGAAATGCTGATTATAATAGTTGCAATCCCCATTGTGAATCCTAATTTTGATGCAATAAAAGGCATAATAGGATTCAAAAAGCCGCTGTACACATCTGCGGTAAGATGCGCAAGGCATAGCCAGATTATAGCTTTTTTTACTGTTTTCTTCTCCAAGTCCATCAACAAATATTATATTGCAAAGCCCTGCAAATTATCAAATTCCCTGCTATAATATTGTTTATGAAATACGCATTGGTTTTAGTAAACATAAAGGGACTGGGAGTAAAAACATTCAGCTATCTTATACCCGATGAAATGCAGAGCATTATTCAAATCGGGCAGGCCGTTCTTGTTCCTTTTGGGAGGCAGGGACTTATCAATGCTTTTGTTGTCGGATTCTCTGACTATCTGCCGGGAGAATTTAAAGCAAAAAAGATTAATAAAATCCTTGATGAAACTCCGCTTTTTTCTCTAAAGTATTTAAAGCTTCTGGAGTGGGTTGCAAACTATTACTGCACTGATTTTGTGACAGTATTAAATGCAGCTCTTCCGATGAAATTGATTGAAAAAAATGCAAAAGTAGAACTTGCAGTATCTCTTATTAATGAAGATTTTTCATCACTCACTAAAAGACAGAAGGAAATACTTGAGCTGTTAAAATTGCGCGGGAAAAGTTCGCTCATTGAATTTGAAGAAATCGCAAAAACAACAAGAGCAACAATGAAAAAGCTTGAATCACTGGGATTTGTTAAAATTGAACAAGAATATATTTACAGAAACCCGCTTTCAATATTCAAAGATGTAGAAAAAGAACCCCTATTTGAGCTTGAAGGAGAGCAGATAACTGCTTATGAAGGTATAAAATCCAAGCTTCGTTCCCCAAATCCAATACTTTTGCACGGTGTAACCGCCTCGGGTAAAACAGAAGTTTATTTCAAATTAATAAAGGATGTTATAGATACCGGCAAGAACGTACTGTTTCTTGCGCCTGAAATTGCCTTAGCCTCACAGCTTACCAAGAGGCTTGCAAGAAAATTCGGCATAAGAGATGTTGCAATATGGCACAGCAGTATTTCTGACGGAGAAAAGTACGACGTCTGGCAACGGCTTTACAAGAATGATATCAAAATTCTTGCAGGCGCGCGTTCTGCGGTTTTTGCGCCGCTGCAGAATATAGGATTAATAATCATAGACGAAGAGCATGAAGGTGCTTACAAGCAGACCAATCCGGCGCCTCGCTACGACGCGCGCGTCGTAGCGAGGCGCCTTGCACAATTTCATCAGGCGCCTTTACTTTTAGGTTCGGCAACTCCGGATGTTTCAACATATTATTATGCAACAAATAACAACAACCTCTTTGAAATGAAAAAGAGGTTTAACAATTCTCCGCTTGCAGTTCCTCAGGTAATAAATATGCAGGAGTATGGCAAAGCCTCTTATAGAGGGATTATATCAAAGCCCCTGCAGACAGAAATTACAGAGACGCTTGAACGCAAACAGCAGGTAATACTTTTGATGAACAGACGCGGGTATTCGACGTATACACAGTGCAAGGCCTGCGGAACGGTTATTGAATGTCCGGACTGCTCTATTCCTATGATTTGGCATGCCAGTATAAAAAAGCTCAAGTGTCATTATTGTAATAGGGAGATGAGCTTTCCGGACTATTGTCCGGCCTGTGAGAGCGATGCCTTGTCGACATCCGGGGTCGGTACCCAAAAAATTGAACTTTTGATAAAAGAACTTTATCCTGATGCCAGAGTTGAAAGGATAGACAGTGACATTTTAACAAGAAAAAATGCTCATATTGAACTTTTAAACAAATTTCAAAAAGGAGAAATCGACATTCTTGTAGGAACCCAGATGATAGCAAAGGGGCTTGATAATCCAAACGTCACTCTTGTTGGTGTGTTGAGTGCGGATTCCGGATTTAATATTCCTGATTTTCGAGCCTCCGAGCGAGGCTTCCAGCTTCTTACGCAGGTTGCCGGAAGGGCCGGCAGAGGAGAGTTTAAAGGCAAAGTCCTTTTTCAAACATATAACCCTGATTATTACGCCTTCCAGACTGCAAAATCACAAAATTACGAAAAGTTTTTTGAAACAGAGATTAAGGCGCGCCAAGAATTTGATTACCCGCCGTTCAGCCAGATTATAAGACTTATATTATCGTCTCAGAATAATTTTCGGGCGGAAAAATCCGCTATGGAGATAGCAATGAGGCTTAATACAATGACCGATAAGTTTGGATTTACCGAGTATTTAGAGACTTTGGGCCCGACCCCTTGTGTTATTGAAAAATTAAATGGTTATTACCGCTTCCAGATACTAATAAAGAACAAACTCTCACAAAAAGGACACGATTTTGTTTCAAAATTCTTAAATAAAATAACACTGCCCAAAGACATCAGATTATCCATAGATGTCGATCCATTGGATATTTTGTAGCCGCCAGAGCCCCCCCCCTGATAAATTCAGGGGGGGGAGAAAAATTATTGATATTCTAAAAATTCTGCCTTGTGGTTCTCAATATATTCCCGAGCTACACGTTTGATTTGCGCTACACTTTTTTCTTCGCCACTTAAAAGTAATCTGCCAAAATTAGCATAGCTTTCAAGTCTTTGTAGACCGAACTTTATATCCGTAGTAATTGTTGAATCTATATTATCATCAGTTATAAGCCTTACAGTACCATTAGAAGTATTCCCTGTATAAAAATAAATATAATCATTATCGACCGCCAATAAACTCTGTGAAAAAGTACCAAAAAATTCTGACTCAAAGTCATCCTCATAACTCTCTATAAGCGCGGCATAATACGCTGGATGAAAAAGCTCAAATCTATAGCTGCATCTCTGATCAGAATAAGGTTCAGCCGCTTCTTGCAGATCCTCCGTTTTAAAATTTGCAATTGCTTTTGGTAAGACATTTGGCGCCTTGTAATAAGTTCTTCCTGCAGGTAAAACGTACATCATAGGAACATTTTTATATGTATTTTTAATACTTTCACTACTATTTAACCAAGAATCTAACTTCCTTTTCATTTCAGGGTATAAATATTGAGAACAATCTCTGTTGTACCTAAGACCTGTTGATAATAATTCGTATTCGTATGAAGCAAATGCAAATGAAGGTATATATAAATTCCTTTTCAAAGGAAATTGAAAAGTTACACCAACAGGCTTATGATAAGCTATGTAAAAAGAATGCGGAGAGGCATTGATTTTATGATATATTATTCCCCATTTGCTTGCATACTCCTCCATATCTTGCTTCTTTTCTATATCAGTAGGCTCGTAATTATAAACAGAAGGAACCTGATGATTCGTCGAATAACAGTTTATAATTCTACCTCTGAATATATCACCGCATCTGCAAGAATATGGATCTGAAGAACAGTTCTTTGAATCTGCCGGAAGCTTTATCCCCGGGGTTTCTGGCGTTTCTCCCGGCTCTGTACCCGGAGGTGGCGTAGGAGTAATATCATTATCATCTAAATACAAATGATAATTTCTATTTAACAGTGTGTCATCAAGATTTACAAGTACATCACCTTCCGGTTTAAAATTCTTTTTAAGAAGATTTTTCCTTGTGTTGATATAATGCAGCCCGGCAGGGTCTGCAGGAATTAAACTCCCGTCAGCAGCAAGCAGGAATTTAAAGCGATCCGGATTTTTGCAATTTTCTTCACCATACATACAATCAGAAGATTTTTTAGACGAATCTACATCAACATAAATATCAGTCTGATAACTGGCCTTGCTTTCAGCCGGGTTTATATCCCGTTTTGTCTCGCTTATCCACCACTTCATACCATTAGCAGTCGTAAACGAAGGAGTTTCAGGATAGGTTGTATCCCGGCAGGCGTCATTAACACCCATAGAAAAAGCTATCAAGTTGCAGAGTTTTTTATCTCCGGTGAATTTATTATCATCTTTAAAAGGAGACTTAAGGGGTTGTTCGTTATTAAGAAGCGGAATCGTGCTGACATCAATATCATCATTTCCGTTTTTCAGGATAATCGGGAAAATTGAAGTATCTGCGCTAAGAGCTTTAATATTTTTTCCCAGCTCGTCATAAACTTTTAAATACATTATTTTTGTTTTATCCGGCATCAAACCGTTAATAGCCGGCAGTATAACAGCCGCGATAACTCCTGTTATGCCGAGAACTATCAAAAGCTCTGCTAAAGTAAAGCCATTTCTCTTCATATTATCTCCTATATTTTTAGTGTGAAGCGTGAGGTGTGAAGGGTGAAGCGTTCGTTATAACTTCTTATAAACTTCTAAACCTCTCAACTTCTAAACTCCAGTTCCACTCTTCTGCCTTTCAACTAATTAAAACCGTCATTGCGAGGCGCTTTGCGCCGAAGCAACCCCATTTTTGTGTTACATATAACGTAACTCAATACCCATTGTGTTACATTAGACATAAAACCTGTAGTTATAATATCATATTTTATTGAGTTTGCCAACGATTAGTTTTATTTGTTCGCGGGCGTGCGGTGAAACCGCGATAGCCCGCGGGAAAGTGCGGGCTTGCCCGCCCCTCAAACCTATGCCCGAAGGGCATTGAAAACGATTGCGTTTTTCTCTTTCTTTCCGTCTGTTTCTTTCTCTTTTACCCGCAATAAAAGAGAAAGAAACGGACAAGATAAAAGTATCTCATTGAGGGTGTTTTAGCCTAAAAAAACAGCCTCAATGTAACACAATGGGTATTGAGTTGCATTGAATGTAACTTAATTTAATCACATTTTCTTCATCCTTATTTTGTAACAATTTCTTTACAAATATTAAAGTTTTTACTTTATCTGCCGTTAATTATTTTGGTTGTATAAAATATAGGAGAAAACTATGGTTCGGGATTTTGGAAACATTAAAATGAATATGGAAGGATTAAATAGATTCTTTCAGGACAATGGGGTTAAAATAAGCGGAGAAGACAGCGCTAAAATTAACAGCATTTTTAAGGAATGTGATACTGAAAATACAAAAGGAGAGCAAAAAGCTGATGGCGAACTCAATGGTCAGGAAAGAATGAATTTTCTTAATAAAATAAAATCTGCTTGCCCGAATCTTTATCAAAAAGTCGTAGATTTCTATACCGCTGTTGATGTTAAAGAAGACTTAGAACAAATCCGGCAGGAAACTATAGACTCTGTAAAAGAAGAGAATAAGAAAGAACAAGTTAAAGGAAATGATGCAGATTTCATGAGCTAAGTCAACAGAAAAGCGGATTAAACAGAATTGTTTAATCCGCTTTTAGATTTTTAAGTTTTCAACTAAACTTTTGCAACAACTCTTGGACCTGCTTTAACAATTTCTTGCGGCATATTCGGATATTTAGCCGCAAAGTTGTCTGCAAACATTTGAGCAAGCTTATTAGCCGCAGCGTCATAAGCATTCTTATCAGCCCACATGCCTCTTGCATCAAGCATTTCTGACGGAACGTCCGGACAAGAAGTCGGATAATCAACATTAAACACATCGTGATGCTTAAATTCCACGCTGTCAAATGTACCGTTAAGAGCTGCAGTTACCATAGCTCTTGTGTAGCTTAATTTCATACGTTTTGCCCCTGAAGCTGCGCTTCCTCCGGCCCAGCCTGTATTAACCAAATAAACTTTTGTTCCGTACTTGTCTAGCTTTTCACCAAGCATTTTTGCATAAACTGAAGCGTCCATAGGCATAAAAGGTTCACCGAACAATGTTGAGAAAGTCGGCTGAGGCTCTGTTACGCCGCGCTCTGTACCTGCAAGTTTTGAAGTAAAGCCTGTTACAAAATGGTACATTGCAGCGTTTTTATCCAACCTGGATATCGGAGGTAAAACGCCGAATGCGTCAGCTGTTAAGAATATAACAACCTTCGGAATACCACCCTTTGAAGGAATTTGTGCATTGTTTATGTAATCAATAGGGTAGCCGACCCGGGTATTTTCGGTTAGGCTGCCATCATTGAAGTCAAATTCGCGAGTTTCTGGATTCATAATAACATTTTCTACCAGAGAGCCGAATTTGATTGCATTATAAATATCAGGTTCATGCTCAGCTGAAAGATTTATACATTTTGCATAGCATCCGCCTTCAAAATTGAATACACCATCCGGAGACCAGCCGTGCTCGTCATCACCGATTAATTTACGGTTAGGATCCGCAGATAGTGTTGTTTTACCTGTTCCGGAAAGTCCGAAAAATACTGCTGTTTCACCGGTTTTTGGATCCATATTCGCAGAGCAGTGCATAGGAAGCACATTTTTCTTTGTCATAATATAGTTCATTGTTGCAAATACGGATTTTTTTATTTCTCCGGAATATTGAGAACCGCAAATAATAATTTCGTGCGCTTCATAATCAATTGCAATGCAGGCTTCTGAATTTACACCGTCAACTTCCGGATTACACTTGAATCCGGGTGCACAAAGTATCGTATAATCCGCCTCGCCGTAACTTCTTAATTCTTCTTCTGTCGGTCTGATTAATAATTGGTGAATAAACAAGTTCTGGCTTGCAAGTTCATTAATTACACGAAATTTTTGAGTATAAGCTTTGTCTGCGCCTGCAAAGCCATCAAATATAAATATCTCGCGGTTTTGCAGATAAGCTGCGATTTTGCCTTTTATTGAGTTGAATTTTTCTCTTGAAATAGGTTTGTTTACTTTACCCCAGGCAATCTCATTGTGAATACCTGCTGTATCGACAATAAATTTATCTTTAGGAGAACGGCCTGTGTATTTACCGGTTGTCACAACAAGCGCGCCGGTATTGCTTAGCTTCCCTTCTTCACGGCGCAGTGCTGCTTCTGTTAATTGAGCAACACTCAAATTGCGATATACTGCCTTTGGTTCTATTATACCAAGTTTTTCTATTCCATAAGTTTCCATAATTCGGCTTCCTCCTTTTAAAGCTTATTAAGCTTTTATATTTATATTACAAACATCAGTAAATTGCAATTTTAAGTTTTTTAAAGCCCTTTATTGTAAATTTTTGTAAATATTTAAATGAAATTATTAAAGTTTCTTTTATTCCGGGCCGTAATATATATAAAAATGAAAGGAGTAGTATGGGTCATTATAGTGTTAGAAAAGGTGATACATTAAGCAGTCTTGCTAAAAAGTTTAATACTACGGTTGAACATCTGCAAG
>CALVBV010000036.1 GCA_944325815.1 Candidatus Gastranaerophilales bacterium | reverse complement strand
TTTTTTTGTATTCTTCTTTATTCAACCCCCAAGCACCCCTCCCCGAAATCAGAGATTTCGACCCTCCCACAAGGGGCCACTACTGTCCGGTAAAAAAAGCGCATAAAAAAGCAAGACGTAGCAAATAAAAGCTATTCCCCTTGTAATAAAGTCGACCGGACAATAAAATGAAAAGTTGGCTTGTAAGCTTTTGTCATCCTGAAAGCGTAGAAAATCGGGGGTAATAGAATGAGAGGAATAAGTAAAATGTCATCCCGAACTTGTTTCGGGATCTTACCAGAAAACAAGTATAACGCCAAGTTGGTAAGATGCTGAACCAAGTTCAGCATGACAGTTATTGTCGGATTAATGTCCGACTTACAAATCTTATTTTTTACCGGACAGCAGTGCTAAATGAGGGAAGGGCTGGGGATGGGTGATGGTCAGTGAGGCGTGAAGGGTGCGTTAAAGAAGTGATTAAGTAACTAGGTGATTAAGAATTTATAACTACTCTTCAACTCTTCCACTTTTCAACATTTATAACTTCTTCTAAACTACAATCATCCCTTTTTCTTGTCGGCAAGCTCGCTGTCCATTCTTAAGAACACGGGTTTGATATTTTCTTTGTCTATCAAATGTCCGGACTTAAGGACTCTGCAGTCGATATTATCAAGCTTTGTGCTGATATCATAAGAAAGCTGCTCTGCCATAGCTTTAGCAATATTCGGGCAATAAGGATAAATCAACGATGCGATAACTGTCATAACCTGCAGTACATTGGTTAAAACAACGCCGCATTTTTCCATATTACCTTCTTTTGCAAGCGTCCATGGTGCGTTATCCGTAACGTATTTATTCGTAACATCTACAAGCTCAATGATTTTTTGTGCAGCTTCTTGAACTTCAAAGTAATCAAAATGATGTTTTACGGCCTTAATTGTTTCAAGCGCATCTTTTTCCAACTCATTTTTGCCTAAAAATTCAGGTTTTATATCGCCGTCAAAATATTTCACAAGCATTGAAAGCGTTCTGTTAAGAAGATTTCCCATAGAATTTGCAAGGTGTGCATTAACCTTTTCTTTGAAATCTTCATCTGAATAATTCCCGTCCTTTCCGCAGGGGGCAGCAGATGCCATATAGTATCTGAGAGGATCCGAAATCTCAAGATTAAATGCCTCAAGTACGCTTGTAGGCGAAATTACGTTACCGAGTGATTTTGACATCTTAGTCTGGTCAATTGTAATCCAACCGTGTGCAAGAATATGCTTAGGAAGCGGAAGGTCAAGCGCCATAAGAATCGCAATCCAATAAATACTATGGAATTTCAATATATCTTTCCCTATGACCTGAACATCAGCCGGCCAGAGCTTAGTGAATTTCTCGCTGCTTTCGCCTTCGGGGTCATATCCGATTGCCGTAATATAGTTTGACAAAGCATCTATCCAAACATAGATTACCTGCTCAGGGTCATCTAAAACAGGGATTCCCCAGGAAACGTTTGATTTAACGCGCGAAACAGATATGTCTTCTATGTTTTCAAGCTGATTCAGAACTTCATTTGCCCTGAATGACGGAACTATAAAGTCAGGATTTGTCTTTATATGTTTAATTATGGCGTCTTTGTATTTTGTTAATTTGAAGAAATAATTTTCCTCTTCAACAACGTCCGGTTTTTTAAGGTGGTTAGGACAAAGTCCGTCTTCCGTTAAATCTTTTTCGCTCAAAAAAGATTCACATCCTGCGCAATAAAGACCTGTATAGGAGTGCTTATAAATATCGCCCTTTTCTACAAGTTTTTTGAAAATCTTTTGAACGATTTTTGTATGCTGCTCATCGGTTGTTCTAATAAATTGAGAATAATCGATATCAAGGGCTTTCCAGGCATCTTTAAATTTTTGTGCATTCATATCACAAAATTCTTTTGGTGAAACACCGTTTTGTGCAGATGTTTTTTGGATTTTGATACCGTGTTCATCTGTTCCTGTAAGGAAATATGTTTCTTCGCACCTTTGAGTAAAGTGTCTGTATATTACGTCCGTAAGAATTTTTTCATACGCGTGCCCTATATGCGGCGCTCCGTTTACGTAGTCTATTGCTGTTGTTGTATAAAACTTTGCCATAATCTTAATTCCCCTTTTTAATCAGATTATAGCATAAAGTTTTTTTACTATTAATCCGGTTTTATATTCCCGAAAACTCTATTATACATTTTCGCAACACTTTACCCCTAAAAACTAAACTAAAAGGCAATTTATGTTCACTCATAACACATTACAATTTCTGTATGGAGATATGTTGTTATGGAAAAATTTCAGAATAAATATTTAGAGTTAAAAAACATTAACAAAGATATCGTAAACTGGGTTGAAGATATTGCAGAAGAAAATAACTGCAAAGTCGAACGCAAAGAATGGAAAAGCAAGTATAACAGCTATGTTGTATATGATTATGAACCGTTCTGCTCGGAGGGATTTGAGATAAATATTTTACTGAGTTCTTTTGATATATCTTATCTCAATTTTATAAAGTATTTGTACAACGAAAAGCTGAGTACGATTGAATACCTCGATAACTGTATAAAAATTCCGGCAATAAAAAACTATTCCCTTTAACAAAAATTAGTATTATAATGTTCCTATATCTTTATGAGGAATATTAGTTATGCAGGAATTTTTTAACGATTATGTACAGTCACTTGAAACATATATAATGTTTCGTATCAAGGAAACAGTTGCGCGTATAACCCCTGAGCTTACGGCAAAAGGCAGAGCACCGATTGCGCTTTCGATGGGGGCGCCGACATCAGCACCGCCCAAGCTTGTTATAGAAAGCCTTAAAAATGCGCTGGATGAAAAGGGAATACATACCTATTCTTCTCCAAAAGGCGAAGCTTATTTCCGCGAAGCTGTTGCAAAACGTATGAAAGAACGATTCGGCGTGGAACTTAATCCTGCAGAAGAAATCTTTTCGCTAATCGGTTCAAAAGAAGGACTTGCAAACTTTATAAGAATATTGATTAATCCGACAACCGTAAAGGAAGATAAAGACATAATCCTTGTTCCTGATCCTGGTTATGCATCTTATGGCGAAATGGTAAAGGTGTCAGGCGGATTTGCTTACCCTGTGCCTTTAACAAGAGAAAATAATTTTATGCCGGATATGGAAGAAGTGTTTGAAAGGTTTGTAAAAGAAGGATATAATCCAAAAAAGATTAAAGCGCTTTTGATTAATTATCCTAACAATCCGCTCGGTGCAACAGCAACAAGAGAATATCTGGAAAAAGTTGTGGCATTCTGCAAAAAACATCACATTCTTTTAATGTCGGATGCTGCTTATACAGATATGTATTTTAAAGAAGAGCTAAAACCTCTGAGTATCCTTCAAATAGAAGGTGCTAAAGACATTGCAGTTGAATTTTTCAGTTTTTCAAAGCCTTATGCAATGACCGGCTGGCGTTTGGGCTGGATTTGCGGGAATAAAGATGCGGTTAAGATTTTCGGCAAACTAAAGTCAACTCTGGATTCCGGAATTTTTAAGGCACTTCAAAAAGCAGGCGCAGAAATTCTTAATTCCAGAGAAGGGGATGAATATATCAAGGAAGCAAATCTCCGCTTTAAGAAGAATCAGGAAATTTTTGTAAAAGGTCTCAAAGAAGAACTGGGCTGGGGTGATTTTAATATTCCTGACGCGACTTTCTACTTATGGCTTCCGATACCTCCGAGGTATAAGAGTTCTGTAGAGTTCACAGATGATTTGATGCACAAATCCGGAGTTGTTGCGGTTCCGGGGGACGCATTCGGCGAACACGGAAAAGGCTTCTTCAGGGTTTCAATCGTTTGCGGAGAAGATGAACTCAAGGAAGTTATCAGAAGAATGAAAGAGGATGGATTTATTTTTAAATAGGGCGCAAAAAAATTTTTCAGGAGTTTTAAATTTAATATGAACAGTATCAATCCTGTAAGATTTAACCAGCCGACAATAAATTTTAAATCAGCCTATCCTGTAGTACACTGGGTTGCGGAGACCAACGGAAGCTACGCGCCCGCTTTGAGTCTTGAATTAGTCAAGAAGCTTCAGGGTGCTCTTGTGAGACTTTTGAACAAGACGGATAAACCGCTTAATCCCATTCAGACGAAAGTAAAAGAATACATTAAAACAAATGACAGAGATTACGGGAAAACTTCTGTTGTTCGCTCATTCTATGACCGAAAAGGCGTGAACAGTACGAACTTCAAACCCATATCTTATATGATTTCAGGCAAAGATGTCGACAGGTTTAATAAAGATTTGGGGGAAGAAATCGGGCGCTCAAAAGGTTTTTCTATACAGAGAATCGGGAATCCTTATTCTGCGGAGGCAAAAATTGCAATCGAAAATTATATGCGAGGCGGCTTAAAGTTTGTGAACAACCTTGCAAATCGTCTTAAAGGAAAGGACGGCAGAACTTATGTTCTGCATACCAAGTTTGAAATAGAAAGAAGCCGTACCGGAAAAATTAAAGGATACCATCTTATAGATGCACGCTTTCTGCCGGAAAAAGGGAAGGATAGCCCGCTAGACAAATATATGCGGGGTTAAAAGAAAAGACTATCCCTAAAGTTTTATTAGTTTATTATAGCTTCTATTCTATTTACTGAAAACTATAGGAGAACGAATTTTTAATTGACGCATCAACGGCGCCCTGTGCGGATTGTAGTTCCGCATCAACCATCTTGAGCCTGTTTTGATATTCTTGCATCTGTAAATCAAGCTTTTTCTCTAATATTATCAGCTTATCCCTTCGTGCCTCAAGTTGTTTTACAGCAGGATTCTCCGGGTCTAAGTCATTACCCAGAGCCATAATTTCATCGGATGACGCCACCAATTCCATCTTGGCAGAAGCTATCCACTGAATCTTTGTCTCCAGCGTTATTTTATACGCCGTGAGATACATCATTCTGAAACTTGAGGCAATTAATCCCATAATTCATACCTTCTATCTTGTTTCGTTTAAATTCTTGCCTTTCAGGAATGTGTGCTCGTTACTTTCCGCTATCAAACTTTCCATTTTGTGAAGCTGGTGCTTGTGGTAGTTAACCCTGTACTTTGCCATCTTTAATTTCTGACGGATAGTAAGCATATCCTTAAGACTTGAAATTAAACTTACAGCCAGTGCCTTAAACGGATTCTTACGCCGAAAAAATGAACGGGTAAAATTCATAAAATTCACTAACCGTTTTATACTTGTTTGTAGTTCTTCACGCATAAGTTTTTTCTCCTATGCATTCTAAGCCTACATGTATTATAAAACATGTTAATGACAATAATTGCGTATTTTTTGAACTATTTGTTACAAATTTTAACATACTACTTTGGATTAATCCTGCTGCCGGTGATACTATTGAATACAAATTCGCTTTTTTGAGACTTTTTCTGCGCTATACTATTTAACGGCACTTTTTTCAAAAACTTTAGTTCTTTCCTGTTATAATACCGTTGTTCGTTACAAAAATTTACAAAAGACGTCAGTGCTTTAAATACTGCGTTATTGAATAAAATATCCAGCATAATTCTAAAAAAAGTACGTCCTTGCATCTAAATCTCTCTTTTTCTCAGGAAAACGGAGAATCAGAAAATTATTCCCGCTATGAGCCTAATTCCTGAACATCTTTGCTTGCGGATTCAATATCATCTTTAAGCATCTGTCTTACAATATCGCCCTGTGTATCAAGCATTTTACATACAGTTTCAATATTTGCAACTTTTTGTGAAAGAATAGTATCAGCGTTTGAAACAATATTACTTGAGACTGATTGATACGCCGATAAAGCGGCAGAGGTTGTTCCCTGCATTAAATTCCCCATAACCACAGCCGGCAGTCCAAATTCTCCCAAATATGGCGCAGCAGCGGTCATAATACCTCCCCATCCGGAGACAAGACCGGCAAGAGGCATTAATATATTTGCAGCGCCGATGCCGTAGCCGTTTGCCGTACCGACCCCGTAAGCAGCAGTGCTTGCAATATCCGCAATACTTCCAATGCCTGATGCAAAACCGGTTGCTGAACCATTTGAAGAGCCGAAGCCCGTTAATAAATCTCCGATACTCGAAGCACCGCCCGTTGTGTATCCGCTCTGTCTGTACCCGTAATTTGCGGCATAACCGCTCGGGAAGCCGGAATAATTACCCAGAGTATTAACACCGAATGAAGAATAAGTTCCCGTAGTCCCTCCGGTTCCGCCGGTATACTGTGTCCAGTAAGAAGTCCCCGGAATATTCATAGCGTTTGTTCCGCCCAAAGTTGTCATAAAGGCAGACGGGGCGAATAAACTTGCAAGCTGATACAAAAACCCTCCGGCGGCTTCAAAACCCGTGCCGGAACTGCCTGAACCGGCTACAGTTAAGTCTCTTAACCGGTCATAGGTTTCATACAGCATAACTTTGGCATCTGCTGATGCTGCACCAAATTTGTTTGCTATTACTAAGTATCCGTCGTTTTTGTATGACATATTTTCCTCTTATTCTTATTAAATACAGAATAAATCTAATATTTATACCGTTAACCGCTAAAGGTCTTGAATGAATCCTCAATATTATCTTTAACAATCTTAGATACGGCATCAATTTCAGTAGACAGAGCATTCTGTTCTGTATCAAGCTGTTTTAATCTTAATTCAAGCTGTAAATCTTCCTGTTGTATCAAAGATGTCTTTGCATTTATATCCTGTACCATCTTATCATATTGAGCGCTTTCATAATAATACTGATTCATAGCATCCTGATACGCTAAATCATCTGTAACAGTTTCCATATTCAAAGTATAAGTAATTGTATCATCTTCAAATCTTACGGATGTAAAACGCCCGTTGCCGTCTGTTTCCAGAAGTGCTTTTTGAGTTTCTTCTATTTTCGTTGAAACATAGGTTGCATTGTAGTAGGCAAGTTTATCCTGTCCGTCAATATGATTTATTCCGGTTCCGCTTGCATAAGATGCGTTCAAATCAGCGAAAGTTGTATAATATGTAATGCCGTTCATCTTAAATGAATATATACCGCCGAGATAATTGCCGTCATCGTCAAAGCAGTTATTAATTGAGGCATTTATATTCTGCTTTTTCATATCTTTTACAACCTGTAACAATTCAGCCTTCTGGTCATCAGTCAGGTCAACAAGAAGTGTTAACTCGCTGTTTCCGACATAAGTCGGTCTGCTTAGTCCTTCATAAGCTGTCTGGGCTGCCTGATATGCTTGCAGTGCTGTATACTCCGCAGTTTCAAGCGTGGCTATTTCCGCCTCAAAGTTATCTGCAATTTCATTGATGCTGCCAGCACCGTTTCCTGCTCTATATACCGGAAGTATTGTTTTGCTTCCGCCGGTTGAACTGCCGTACAGAGCCTTCAAATCATCCTGGAAAGCAATGGTGCCGTCTGCCGCATTATAGTAAATATCAGCCATATCAGCAGATTTTGTTATATCTTTATTTAAAGCGCCTTCATCAACCAGACGCTGAATCGCTTCTTCTATCTGTTGTATTGCGGCAGCGTTGCCGTCAGGATCTTTCATTAATTCATTGTAGCCGACATAAGTTCCGTTTGTTCCGCCTGTGGTTGTAAAAGTATATGTGTCTGTCAAAGCATCATAGCTGCTGGAATTGATTCCTGTATAGGCAGTATTGTCAACATAATTAGACAATGTAGCTGCCTGCTCTTCCATAGCAGCAGTCGCAGCTTTAGCTTCTTCATAATCAGCCTTTGTCTGTGTTACCAATCTTAAAGCCGTTTCTATTTGTTCTACACTTGCCTCTGTACCTGATGCAAACTGAACTTGCGGATCATTGCGCAATTTCTGGGAACCTGTATAAACATCCGCATAATAGTGATGTGTTACAACATAGTTATAGTCTTCTTCCGGTGTTGCGAGCTGCTGCCAGCTGTCAATTGTTGACTCATTAACCCCATCGGTATAAGAATACTGCTGTTTTGTATAATCCTGAGTACTGGGAGGTACCGGAACACTCAAACCCAGCATTTGATTAAACAAATTTGCGGACTGATTAGACAAAACCGTTCTTGCCTGATTTATCTGCTGTCCTTCGTATTCACAATTTGATTTTCTGGCTACCAGAGCTAAGTACCTGGCCTGCGATGCTGCCATACCCATAGAGCAGTCTCCTTTTTTAATGTTTGTATGATTTTAATGGGATTTGATAAAAAGTCAATATTCCTAATTGTATTATATATGATTTTTCAATATTTTATTTATGAATAAAATAAAATATCAATCGTTTAGATGAGGCAAAACGTAAAAAATCATACACAATAATTAGGTAGAAGTTATGGTATAATAATATTCTTATGAAAAATTTTCTGCTTGTCTTTTGTATTTTTAATTTTTTAGCCATCCCCGTCTCTGCAATAGAGGAAGTTCTGCTTGATATTGATGATAACAGCTTTCCGGAGGCAAAAATCAATAAAATCTTTGAAGAAGACGACAAATACACTTTATATGAAAAAATTCAGGATATAAAAGCAAAAGAGGTTACAGACATAAATAGTTCCGCATACCTGCTTGACGGAATTTTAACAAAAAAATTTGAATCCGGGCCTGTGGAAACAATGCATCTTTTCGGCTACTTCAGGGGGGCAGTGGATATGGATGTGTCTGAAAACGGGGATTCCATATATGATTTTAATGCGATTCAGGCAGGAATTAACGGTAAGTTCAGAGGCGGGAAAAACTTTTATGAAGCAAGATTCAGATTTGACCCTGTTGAGGGGTACTCTTTTTTACAGACACTTCCTATTGACATTTATGTTGCTAACGCATCAATTCCGCATCATACCATAATTCTGGGTAACACAAGAACACCAACCGGCTACGAAGGTTCACGTTCCGATTCCATTATCCCTCTTGTTGCACGCTCACAGATATCCAGAAATTTCGGCAACACAAGAAAAGTCGGATTAAAAATCAAGGGTAATTATGATCTTATTGATTATGATATAGGCGGATACAGCTCAGAGGCGTATTTCAGGAGTTTTTTCCCCGGCGCGGAGTTTTCTGGCTGGGTTAATCTTAAACCGCTTGGCAAGACAAACGGAAAATACGGTAAAATGATTCTCGGAGGCGGGATTACTGCCGGGCAGAACAATACAGATTATTTTGTATCAGGAATATACGCGGGGTATGAATACAAAAAATTCATGGCAAACTTTGAATGGGCATCTGCTAACGGCTATAACGGCGCAAGAGGTATTTCTACCAAACACGCGGAAGGATTCTATTCAACAATAGGGTATAAAATTACCCCAAAACTCCAGCTTCTCGGGAGATATGACCACTATACACCGGATAAAAATTATTCTGGAGATATAAGGAGGGAATACACTGCAGGGCTTAATTACTTTATTAAAGGTCAGGCCCTTAAGCTGATGTTAAACTACACATTCTGCCAAAATGATATATTAGAAGATTCACACAGGATTCTTTTGGGTACACAGATTATGCTGTAGTTAATGGAACAAGAAAAAATACACTGCTTTTGCAGAGATAACCCCGCTAAAATATAAAAATAAATGTATACCGGAAACCGGCTTTTAAAAACGAATAGATTGCCCTTAATTCCTATTCTTCCGGAACCTCTATTTCAACATCATCGACATCTTCTTCTTTTTTGATAATATCAATAACATTTTTTGCCATTTCCTTTGCGATTACACCGCGCGTTGAATCCGGACAATTCTGCAGTAAGCTTATCGCAGTTCTTAACGTCCCGTCCAAATCATACCAACGACCGTGCTTGGAATCATCCAAAACATCTTCCGCAGCCGATACAATATCCTCTACCGACTCATACTCCGTATTGGCCAAATGATGCTCGGTTATTATCTTGATTAAGTTTAAGGCGACCTTTATCTGAGTTTCATCATCTGATTCTTCCAGCGTCTTCATAGCAGAAGATAAAACAGGATCCTTGTCATACCAGCGCCTTGAATTGGTTGTAAATTCTTCCTTCATATAACCTCCTGCTCGTGTCTACCGGAATATTATACTACATTTTTTTCGTTTTGTAAAATATTTTATCTGCAGGTAATATTAAACAGGACGCGTTTGCGAATGGATATAGGAAGCGTCTTTATTTGAATATTCTTATCTATCAGACCCATTGATTTTCTATTCAATACGTCCATGCTGTCCGTACGAACAACTGACGGCATTGAGTGTTTCATTAAGCTGGAAATTATTAAATCTAAATCATCATCAGACGCATAAGGCTTTTTCAACATCACATTATCCACATAACTTGTATCATTTACAGTAATACTATGACCATTTAAAGTTATCTCCGTATCCGTATATCCGTACTCTGTAAAATGATTGTTTATTTCTATCTCATTTCCTATTTTATCAGTTATTGAATAAGATAGCAATTCATTTTTTGCACTTACTTTTTTTACTACTATACGCTGATTCTCATCTTTATATTCTTTTATTCTGTCAAGAATATCATAGTTATATTTTTGCTCTGATACCGGACGATTATCTAAATAAATCTTACGGCTTATTATTCTGTCAAGCTCGTCGTATACATACTTGATAACAATTTCATTTTCACTTGTGCGCTTGCTTATGTGAGAAAGCTTCGCTTTTTCATACTCATACTTGATTTCATAAGCCATTGAACCGTTTTTGTGGTATACGGTTTTAGTCACAAGTCTATCCTCGTCATATTCTTCTTTGCTGCATAGCCGATTTTGGCTATAGTAATTTATATAAGAAACAGACATGCCGTGATAGAACTTCTGTTTTATTAACTCCTGATTCGGAGAATAATAATTAACCGACAAAATACGACCGCGTAAATCCCGGTTAACTTCTACTTCACTCATTAGTTCCACTTCAACATCAGGCTCTGTTAAATTCTGAAAAGTACCGTAGTCGGAGAGTTCCGGAGGCAAGGTCAGTCCAAAATATTCTATTGTCATTGATTTCTCCTATTAAGATTATATAACTTTACTCTCCTCATATATATAAAGTATATAATCATAACAGAATTTCAATTTACTTTATAATTGTTACAAAACTAAATATTTAATTTATATCCGCCGCCGTAAATTGTCTCTATATATTTTTTACCATCTGATATTTTGTCAATTTTGCTTCTTAAATGCCTTATATGAACTCTTATTGTTTCTACATTATCATCAGGCTCGTAGCCCCAGATTTCTTTTAATAGCCGTTGACCCGAAATCATATTACCGTGGTTTTGGAACAATAAATTAAAAATATCAAACTCTATAGGCGTAAGTTTTTGTGTTTTATCATTAATTTTTACACTGTATGTCTCCGGAAGCAGGGTTATTTCTTTGTACGTAAGAAGTTCTCTTGTAGCGGAGGATTCCGGAATCTGGCGGGTCCTTTTAAGAAGCGCACGGACACGGACAAGAAGCTCTTCTATTTCAAAAGGTTTTGTTAAATAATCATCCACTCCGATATTAAAACCGTTAACTTTGTCATTAAGTTCTGAAAGTGCAGTGAGCATAAGTATCGGGATTTCTGCGGTTTCAGGGTTTTGTCTTACTCTCTGCGCAACTGTAAATCCGTCCACTTCCGGCATCATTACATCAAGTATTATCAAAGCCGGAATTTCCTGCTTGGCTTTAGCAAATCCCTCAACACCGTTATAGGCCTGCATAACCTCATATCCATGCAATTCCAGATTAACTTTTATTAACTCATTAATTGCCAGATCATCATCTATTACCAGAATCTTAGCCATTTGCAAAAACACCTTCCAACTCGTCTTCTTCTGCTTCTTTTAATAAATCCGCAGGAATTTCTTTATTTGAACTTATACCAAACTCTTTTAGCGCCTCAACTTGAGAAAAAAGGCTCGGCTTGTTTTTATTGCCCCGTCTGAAACGATTGATTGTTTTATTTAGCTGGGTAGAAACCCCGTCAAATTTTTTCTGCACATCAATCAAGTCTTCACAGAACTGAACAAATGTTTCATACAAATTTGTTCCGGCCCGTACAATCATATTGACGCTTTCGCACTGTTTCTGCTGGGCAAAAAGCTGGTTTACAAGCCTTATTGTTGCAAGCAGGGAGGAAGTGCCTACAATAATAATATTTGCCTTATAAGCGCTGTTTATCAAATCCAAATCTTCATATAAAAGATTTACCGAGGTTTCAACCGGCATGTACATAAGGACAAAATCAGGCTGGGATAAATCTCCGGCGTTTTGATAATTTTTATTTGCCAAATCCGTAATACGTTTTTTTACTTCCGCCTTAAAATCCTTAAGTTTGGAATTATCTTTTACATACTCAAGATAACTGGTCAGAGTAACCTTAGAATCAATTATAAGATGTCTGTTGTCCGGAAGATTTATCACAACATCGGGCCGTATTACATGCTCTTCATCGTCTTTCAGGCTGGAAGAAGTTGTAACAAACTGCTTGGAATAATGAATACCTTCCTGCATTCCGCACCCTTGCAGGATTGTATCCAGAAGATTTTCCCCGTATGAGCCTTTTGTATTCTGATTCTTCGTAAGAGCCTCTACAAGGTTTTTAGCTTCCTGTTCAATAATCTTGTTATTCTTCTCAAGGTTTCCAATCTGCTCAACAATTTTTGTTGTATTTTCAACCCCTGCAAGATTAAATTTTTCTACCTTTGCCTTAAACTCTCCGAGTTCCTTGGTTAACGGAAGAATTTTTTCTTCAAGAGTTTCACGGTTTTGTTTTCTTAAATCTTCCTGCTCGTTTTTAATAGTTTCATTTGCAAGCTGAACAAAATCCCGTTTTATCATCTCCTGCAAATTCTCATACATTTTTGCTTCGGATTTAAGTTTTATTAATTCATCCCGGGCAGCAGAAGCCTTTTGGGTAAAAATAACATAAAGAGTTATCCCCGATACCAGAGCACCTATTATAAACGAAACAATTGAAGCTAATAACATTTTCTACCTTTCTTTATAAATGAAGAGATAAGGGGGAAAATATCCCCCTCTTATTTATCTTACTATTCTCTGCTGGAGAATTTTGCAAGTAATCTGAGAATTTCCATATACAGCCAGACCATTGTTACCATAAGTCCGAATGCGCCGTACCATTCCATATCTTTCGGAAGCATATTCTGCGAACCGCGTTCGATAAAATCGAAGTCTATAATAAGGTTTAAAGCCGCAATAACAACTACAATAAGGCTGATGCCGATTCCTATATTTGAAGAAGAATTAAGATAAGGCACCTGCATATTAAAGAAACTGCCTATTAAGTTAACCAGATAGACGACTGCAATAGAGCATGTAGATATAAATATAACGCTTCTAAACTTGTCAGTACATTTAATCAAGCCTGTTCTGTATAGAATAAGCATTGAAAACAATGCGGCAAAGGTTCCTGCAACAGCCTGAGCTACAATTCCCGGATAAACAGCCTGCATCATGGCAGAAACTCCGCCCAGAAACAGACCTTCACATGCTGCATAAACAGGAATTAAGTATTTAATTCTTGTAAAAGCTACGATAAGCGCTACTATAAATCCTGCAATACCACCGCCTATAGTAAGCATATTGGCTAAATCAGTAAAACCTGCCGTAAAGCGTGTCCATACAAAAGCCGCTGCCGCAACAAGAATAAGCCCTAAAAATGCCGTAATCTGGATAGTTCCGTTTACTGTCATCGGCTCTCCTTCCAGAACTCTTTCCTGTGCTGCAAAATTGTCATTTAATATCGGATTTGACATAAATTCCCCTCCTTTTTATATAATTATACCATACCTGAATGTTTTATTTATATGAAATTAATGTTTTTTTAATGTAATATATATTTATGCTGAGGGTATGCTTTAAAAAATTTTTCAAATATTTTAATAAAAATAAAAAAGCGTTTATATCCTATTCTTTTTTATCTTTTATAGTAGGAATATTAGAACTTTTCGGAGTCGCGCTTACGTATCCTTTTGTAATCAGGCTTCTGGAACAAAAATCACAGCCGGCATTTTGGGAGTCTCCTGTTTTTCTGGGAATAATTATTATTACACTCTTTTTGGCTAAAAATCTCTTTATGATATTCTACAGCTACCTTCAGACGAAACTGACCAAAAATATTGAGGCAGAAATAAATCTCACTTTTATGAATTTTTTTCTTTCTGCCCCGTATCAGCAGACAGCAAAGATTCCTTTGAGCCAAAAAGCAAATATTCTGGGTTTTTTGCTGACTAACACTGTCAATAATTTTATTATGAGGCTACTTAACCTGAATGTAAATCTGTTTATTCTCGGCTTGATTTCTCTGTTTTTAATCATAAAATTCCCTATAGCTACTGTAATAACCACATTTTGCGCAGGTCTGCTAATATATCTGCAGAATAAATTTTTCAAGCCGCGGCTTCTTAGAGCTTCCGAAAACTCAAACGAAATGGCGCAATTATATAATCAAAAATCAAATGAAGTCCTGCTTAATATAAAAGGGGTTAAACTTTCTAACCACGAAAAATTTTTCTTTGACAATTATAAAAATGCTCTTGAAAATTTTTTTAAAGTTACGGGAAAAACACTTTTTCTTAACACGATACCGCCATATATAACAGAGCCTTTCATAATTATACTTTTATTTATTCTTTTAGCGGTAATCTCTGTCCAAAATTTTACAGAGCCGGACAAACTTATAGCATCATTTGCGGTGATTGTGTCTGCAATTTTCAGATTAGCGCCGACCATATCAAGGATTCAGGTAAATTTAAACGGGATAAATTCTGCTCTTCCGCTGGTCAATGAGCTTTTTTCAGAATACGAAAGATTCAACATTGCAGAATGCAGACCTGTGACCAAAAAAGAGTTTGCCAAATTTGATTCAACCATCCGGCTGAAAGATGTAAATTTTGAATACGAAAAAGATAAGCCGGTTTTAAAAAATATAAACTTTACAATAAATAAGGGGGAATTTATCGGAATTGCAGGCTTTTCCGGTGCAGGGAAAACAACTCTTGCAGATATTATCTCCGGTCTTATGAGCCCTTCAGGCGGAGAAATATTGATTGACGGAAAAGTTCAGACGCTTCCGCTCAAAATCGGATATATTCCGCAGGAAATCCATCTTATCGACGCTTCGATAAGAGAAAATGTCGCATTTGGCAATACTGAAATTAATGATGATAAAATTATCGATGCTCTCAAAAAAGCATCTCTTTATGACTTTATAATTAAAAACTACAAAGACGGAATCTATGCTAATCCTTTTGTAGATTCAACAGGCTTTTCCCAGGGGCAGAAACAAAGGCTCGCAATAGCAAGAGCACTGTATTCAGAGCCGGATATCCTGATTCTGGATGAAGCAACTTCTGCACTTGATTTAAAAACAGAAGATGAAATCTGCCATGTCCTTAATTCTCTAAAGGGAGAAAAAACTATTATCGCAATAGCCCACCGAATCTCTACCATCAAGGCTGCGGATAGAATTATATTCATCAAAAATGGTACAATAGAGGCTATTGCACCATTTGATAATATAGTAACTAATTGTGAAGATTTTAAAGAACTTGTTAAATTAAATACTAATTAAATAGCCCTTACTTTATCCATTAATTGCGTAATTTTTTCTCTAAAATTTGCATCAACCGGAGAAGATGTGTAGCCCTCCAATTTTAAAGCTTCTTCCCTTTCAAGCATGTTTTTCTCCAAAAGAGCCAATTTTCTCAAAGCAATATTCATGATAACCTCCTTACCTTATCTTTTTTAACCTTACATATATATAAAGTATTTTTTTTAAAGAAAATTGACTTTATGTTAAGAAATATGAAGCGGTTTAAATTGCCTGAGATTACCCCCAGACTACCTTTTCGATAAGTTCGATTTCATACCCGTCCGGATCTTTTATAAACGCAATTTTTGAACCTTTTCCATTCAAATCAAACGGGGCGTACAGGTAAGAGTATCCTAATTTTTCGATTTTGTCAGAAAATTCATCTAAAGAATCCACCGCAAACGCAAAATGTCCAAATCCGCTTCCTATATCATATCCGCCTTCAGGAGTTTCATCATTGACCGTGAGCTCAATCTGGCAGGTTTTGTCTTCATCCGATAAAAAATACAGCCAGCAGTCTTCAAGCCTTTTTCTGTGCTCTAACTTCATATTTAAAATCTCTGTATAAAATTTTAAAGACGCGTCTATATCTTTAACACGAATCATTGTATGTAAAAATTTCATATATTCCTCCTTACTTTATTAATTATATCATGCTAGAATGAGTGTATGAAACATACAGTAGAACAAAAAGTTTATTATTCTGATACCGACTCATTCGGAATAGTCTGGCATGGCTCATACTTAAGATGGCTTGAGATGGGACGGGTTGAATATTGCGAAGCTCTAGGGCTTAAAATGCCGGATTTGGAAAAACAGGATATAGTACTTCCCGTAACAAATATGAATATTCGTTATAAAGCATCCGGAAAACTTAATGATATTGTAATCGTTGAAACAGAAGTCAAAAAGATTACGCCAGTTACAATAATTTTTGAACAGACAATACGTAATAAAGAAAGCGGGAAACTATTTTTGCAGGCCGAATTTGAAATCGTAGCAGTTCACAATGACGGCAGCCTGCACAGAAGGATGCCGGAAGTATTAAAAAATGCTTTTGAAAAGGTGCTTGTATGCCAAGACTGAATAAATATATTGCCTCAAGCGGTCTGTGTTCCAGAAGAAAAGCCGATGAACTTATTCAGGAAGGCAAAGTGCGGGTGAATGATAAGATTATAACAGAGCTGGGTTTTTACGTCAGAGAAAAAGACCGTGTGTATGTAGAAAATAAACTGATAAAACCCGAAAATCTTCAATATTATAAATTTTTTAAGCCGGCAGGCTACATTACAACCGCTGATGATGAAAAAGGGCGCAAAACCATTTACGATATTATACCTCCGGAACTTAAAAACCTCAAACCTGTCGGAAGGCTTGATAAAGATTCTACCGGGCTTATAATTCTTACAAACGACGGCGGACTTATTAACGATATGACCCACCCCTCAATAAAAGTCCCCAAAGTTTATCTGGTGCATATTAACGGAAAATTTACCCGCGATGATGCTGAAAAAATGCTCAACGGCCTTGTGATTGATACTGATACCGGAGAAAAAAAGACCGCCTTTGCAGAAACTGTGCCTATAGAGATAAATCAGAACTCGTCTGCAGTACAGGTAGTTCTTTATCAGGGAATAAACCGGCAGATAAGAAAAATGTTTGCAAAACTCGGATATGAAGTAGAAAGTCTTAAGAGAGTTCAGCATGCTACTATTACGCTGGACGGGCTTAAAAGAGGAGATGTTAAACTTCTTAAGCCCAAACAGGTCAAAGAACTTAAGGCATATATTGCCAAAATAAAGAGGGAATATGCTGAAAATAGCGATAACAGGTAATATAGCGTCCGGTAAATCTCAGGTTGAAAATATTCTTGCAAATCAATTTTCTGTGTATGACGCAGATAAAATTGCGCATAAAATTCTGGGTGATGTTGATAGAAGAAAACTCGGGGCAGAAGTTTTTGCAGACCCTGAAAAAAAGAAAAAACTTGAGGAGTATATTCACCCGAAAGTTAAAGATGAGATTCTAAAAATTTTTCAGCAGGATAAAGATGTTATTTTTGTATCTGTTCCTCTCTTATTTGAAGCTCATTTTGAGACAATGTTTGATAAAATACTTTTTATTGCCTCCGATGAAAAACTGAGACTCGCCAGGCTTATGAAACGGAATAATTTTACGGAAGAAGAAGCTCTTTTAAGAATACATGCACAAATTCCCCAAGAAGAAAAGATTCCAAAATCAGATTGGGTTATTGAAAACAATGGTTCTATCGAAGATTTAAACACACAAGTCTCAATATTTATTAGAGAGCTTATGAGCCTTGTAGAGCTCAAAAACACTGATAACGAAAAATAAGCCGAATACCGCCAGGTAAGAATAATTAGAATACACAAGCACATTTCCCTTTTTAACGGGCTCGAATAAATTTAGCAAAAACCCCATAACTGTACCAAGAATCCCTACCATGGTAAAGAAACAAAAATTCATTATACTAACAGCGGTTCCTGATACCATTTTTCTGTTAGTAAGATGAAGCACCGGTACAAGAAGAGAGGTAAGGCTTGCATTTGCTGACAATACACAGAAAATAAAGGCAATAAAAGCTGTCCTTATGTTAAACAAAAGACACAGACATATTATCAATAGAGAGATAAATGTAATTATGGAAGCATTTTTCAAAAATCTAACTCTATGGTTGTGGCACAATTTGCAAACCGAGGCATTTATAATATTAAATGACGCAGAAACTACTGCCATAATCGATAAAACCATAGCAGATTCAGATGCCGGCATCAAACAAAAATCCTCTAAAAATTTCTTACCTATAATCGCCTGTATGACATAAGAAATCCCAAAATTACAGCAGGCAAAACTGAACAGATTTCTGTTATGTTTTTTATGCAAAACAAGCCTGAACGGCAGAATCCGCATTTTCACATTTTTGTTAATTTCTGGAAGCTCAATTTTCGTTTTTAATACCGAAAATAGAATGACTCCGGCCAGAACCAATGCCCCAAACAAAAATAATAACTCTCTCCAGTTCATATATTTCATTAAAAATACAAACGGTGCATTTGCGACAATCCCTCCTGCGTATCCGGTAAACAGCATTACGGAAATTGCGATACCAAAGTTTTTTTCAGAAACCCAATCCTTAAGTTCTCTTATCAGACTTAAGTAAAAACAGCTTCCGCCCAACCCTACTAAAGCACGGCTTAAATACATCATAAACAGGTTAGAAGTGACGGGAAAAAGCATTGCACCGAGCGCAAGAACAATTCCTCCGCCCCACATAACTCTATATCCGCCGAATCTGTCTACCAAAACGCCAATTACAAGCTGATTGAATGCGTAGACATACATAAATATTGCACCGAACGCAGTTATATACGGTGCACTCACGGAAAGTTCGTGCTGTAACAAATCAAATACAGTCCCCGGAATTACTATCCTTTGAAAATTGGCAAAAAAGTAAAACAAAGACCCGAGTATTATTAATGTTAAATGTATCCCGAATTTCTTATCCTTCATACCTTTTGTTAATCTACCGCTAACAGATTGATGTGTCAATAAAATGAGCTCGCTAAAAGACAAAAATCCTTTAAAATTCTGCGTCAATTATTTTAGCTGTTGAAAAGTGGAAGAGTAGTTATAAATTCTTGATCACTTGATCACCTAATCACTTGATCACTTCATAAACGCACCCTTCACTCTTCACGCCTCACCCTTCACGCCTCACGCCATCATCACCCATCCCCGGCCCTTCCCTCATTTAGCACTGCTGTCCGGTAAAAAATAAGATTTGTAAGTCGGACATTAGTCCGACAATAACTGTCATGCTGAACTTGGTTCAGCATCTTACCAACTTGGCGTTATACTTGTTTTCTGGTAAGATCC
>CALVBV010000035.1 GCA_944325815.1 Candidatus Gastranaerophilales bacterium | reverse complement strand
CTTCTCCTCAACTCCTAAACTACTCAACTTCTAAACCTTTCTGTAATGTGGTAGACTGAAGTCTACCCTACCCGTTCTAAACCAAAGCCAGCACCCACCTAACCTCCCTCATTAGGGAGGGACTGTTACAAACTCCTAAACTACTCAACTTCTAAACCTTTCTGTAATGTGGTAGACTGAAGTCTACCCTACCCGTTCTAAACCAAAGCCAGCACCCACCTAACCTCCCTCATTAGGGAGGGACTGTTACAAACTCCTAAACTACTCAACTTCTAAACCTTTCTGTAATGTGGTAGACTGAAGTGTACCCTACCCGTTCCCCCACCAGTGCCAGCGCCCACCTAACCTCCCTCATTAGGGAGGAACTGTTACAAACTTCTAAACTTTTAAAGAACAAAGAATGATGATGCAACTCAATTATTGCAAGTCATTATTCTAAAATATCAAAAAAGTTATAAAACTGATATGGATATTTAAGGGTATATTTTTCTAAAAATTCAACATACGCGATTTCAAGCTCTTCCAGAATTTCTGATTTTTTTTCTGATTTCGGGGTAAATTTTTCCGTGTGAACCACGTATTTTCGCCCTTCCTTTGCGCATACAATAAAACAAATCGGTGCACCCAGCATTAAGGCAAACTTTAATGAACCAAGAGGCAATGTGATTTTTCTGCCCAAAAACGGACGAGTATACACTTTGTTTGTATTTTGTGCAGAAACTCTGTCCCCGGCAATAAATACAATTTCACCGTTTTTTAAGCGTTCTGAAACGGTTATTGAAGTTTCTGCGTTAATTTCTTCAACAGGGAATATCTCCAGATTGACTTTTGCTTCTGTCATTTTTAAAAATTTATTGAAAATCTCGCAAGCATTTGACTGCATAAATACATTTGCGCGTTTTGCCCCGGGGCGGGAAAGAAGTGTTCTTAATACCTCAATATTACCGATATGGGTCATCAGAAATAGAGTACCATCGAAGATTTCATTATCTTCAACTTCAAATTTTTCTAAACTTAAGTCTCCGCAAGATGAGATAAATTTGTCAACAAGTGCATTGCCGTAGTTGAGAAATTGACGGAATGAACTTAGCAGAACGGGTTTTTTATTAAGAATTTTATAAAATTTACCGGATGCTTCACGACGCTCTTTGGCCGTCAAAAATACTGACAGTACAACAAAAAAAGCGATAATTCTTAACGGCAGGCTGCCAAACCATTTGTATATATACATTGTCAAAATCAGGCGTTTCATGCCTGCGCCCTGTTCTTTCAGCTGAAACCACTGTTTAACCATGTTCCTCCGTCTTGTTACTTTGATTTTATCATAAAAAGACTTACAATATATGAGGTTAAAATTCCGATGAACAGGGTTATGCCAAGCGAACTTATGAGTTTAAAGCTCGTGAAAGAAAGCAGGAGAAATGAGACTGCAGTTGATGTACAGGATAAAAATACCGCATCTTTGGAATTTTCTCCGCTGTTGAGCCTGAAGATTGAATAATCCAGGCTGAAACCGATTATCAAGAACAGGGCTAAAATGTGGAACAGATTGATTTCCGCGCCTGATGCGCTCAAAATTGTTATGGCAAATGAAGCACCAAGAAGAGGTGAGAGAATTATTTTAAACGAGTTTTTTATCCCGTAAAGCAGGGTAAGAAATATAAATAAGAACAAAAATGCACAGGGGATAAGTACAAAACACTTGTGTCTTAACCGTTTTAAAATTTGGGAGATGCTGTCTGCAATGTTTATGGAATCTTTTGTTTTGCTAAAGACTATAGTGCAGGAGGTGTTGTCATCAAGCATAAATTCTGATTTTAGCGGAAAGCTGTCCGGGTTGTAGATTTCAGGATTCATGTTCTTGAGTTTTTGAATATTTTCTTTGTTTAAAAATTTTGCGTAATCATCAAGGTTTGCCTCATAGAGGGATTTCACAAGCCCGATATTCTCCTTTTGTCTTGAAATAGAGGATACAAAACTGCTTAAATTCAGTGCATTATTGATATTTAATTTTTCTTCTTTTTCAAGAATCTCATCTGTATTTTTCCCGCTTGTAAGGATAAATTCCGGGTTTTGAGGGGCAAATACTTCCCGGTATAAGCTTTCTGCAGCTGCAAGGTCTTTCGGCGGATTGTACAGCGTTCTTAAATTGTCGTTGAATTTAATCCTAATTCCGCCGCAAACTATTACAAGGAGAATAAATCCAATAAGGTATGGTTTTATTCTGGGAATAATTAATTTTTTAAAATGATTATGCTCTGTGTTAATTTTGAACATAGGAAGAATAATCAGCACAAAAAGATATACTCCAAACAGTCCAAACGATGTAAAGACCGCAATTTGCCGCAGAACTTCTATATTGGAAAATCCAAGAATCCCGAATGCCGTAACGGTTGTAAGCATAGAAGATGTCAGGCTTTTTTTAAATCCCGCCTCCCGGCCTGTTAAAAAATAGTGGAGGGAATAGTCAAGACTCACGCCAATCAGCGAAGTTGAGAAAACAAAGGTCAGGATATGGATTTTTTCAAAGATAAATGTTGAGACAGAGTATCCGGTCAGGATTCCGAATAAAATGCTCAAAATTACCGGAATAAGAATTTTTATGGATTTAAAGCAGAGTTTGGCGAGCAGAAGTATTGCGAGGCTCGATATAATACAGATAATATTTATCTCGGTATTTGATTTTGTACTGGTTATATAAGAATGAATCGGGGTTCCTGTCAGGTATACTTTTCCGGTTTTGATTGATTTTTGTTTTTCAATAATCGGGGCAGGATTGTCTGTTGTAACGCGCAGGAGAGAATAAAATTTCCCTCCGTATTCTTTTGTATCTTCCTGTTGAAAAATTTTCTTTTCCATAAGGAAATCATTTGCAAGCAGATAAGGGTCTTTATTTATCGGTGCAGCATAGAAGCCCAGAGGGTCGTATAGTTTTTCAAGGGCACGGGCTTCAAGAGCTTTATAGTTTTTTGTTTTGATTAAATCACGGTCTTGTTTGGTTAAAAAATTCGCGGGATAGTTTCTGTAAACCGTAAGAACTTCTTCCGCAAAAGAGTCCGGAAGAAACTCTTCAAATTCGGATTTCATTTCTTCTAATGCGTCAATATTGTCATTCTCCAGGATGATGTTTAATTTTTTAGAGGATAAGTTCGCAATTTTTACAATGTTTTTTTCGGTTTTAGACGCAGGTGTTATAAACGCTTTCAGAAGCTCTGTCTCGACCGGCTTGGATTGAATAAGTGCGCTGAGAAAGAATATTATTGATAAGACTATAAATAAAATCCGTTTCATTTGGTGAACCTTATTGTAGTTTTGGTTAAATCTTTTGTGATGATGATAATTTCGGAAATATCTGTTTTCCCTTCAATTTCTATTGATTTCAGATAATTTGCGGTTTTTGAATCTTTTTGCGGAACAAGACCGAGAGTCCAGAGGGCATTATTTTTTACAAAATAAAATTTGAAATCTTTTTCCAGCTTAGAATACGCGCCGGATGATACGGCTGTTATGACGCTGTTAATCTGCCGGTATTCTTTTGAGGTATAAGAAGCAGTACTCTTTATCGGATAAGTTGTATAAAATGTTACTCCTTTATCCTTTTCAAACTCAAAATCTCCGGATGATTTTAAAGTCAGGCCGGATTGCGGAATATATTTTTCCTGGGTAAATTTACATTTGACACTTTCAAGAGCGGGAAGCTTTTTAGAAATTTCTTCAAGTTTTGCAGGATGTTCAAAAACGCCTGCAAAAACAGGGGATATTATTAGCAGAGAAATGATTATTAAAACTTTTTTCAATATATATAACCTTTCCGTTTTTATTTATTCCGCAGACTCTCTTTCAGCCTTCCTGGCGCCTCAAAGATACTTTCTCCGGTTTTAATATTTACACCTATCTGCATTGTGTTTCCCACAAAAATTTTTTCTCCGTTTGTATAAATTTCATATCTGAAAATTAATGCAGGCTCAAGTTCTTTTAAAATACATTTTATTGTAATCTCATCTTCAAATTTTGCGGACTTTATGAATTTGAAATCCATTTTTGCAATAGGATACATTATTCCGTCAGAGTGCATGTCATCGTAGGTATACTTTATGCTTCTAAAAAAGTCACATCTTGCGATTTCCATATATTTGACGTAATTTCCGTGCCAGACTACATTCATCGGGTCAAGGTCAAAAAAAGGTATTCTTAATTTTGTTTCTGATACAATTTCTTTCATAAAAATCCTTATAGAAAACTCTTGAGCGGGAAGATTCCGCTTGAATATATTTTGCTGCCGCTAAAGTATTTAAAGCTAACACTGGTTTCTGATTTAACCAGTTCCAGCTGAATTGTTTCATCAGGTTGAATAATATTAGAGAATTTAATTTTTCTAATTTGTCCTCTTCTGCATTCTATTCCGAAAGCCGCTTTTGTAAAATAATCCGCGTAGAATAATTCTACAACCCCGGGCAGAATGGGCATTCCTTCAAAATGGCCTTTAAAAAAATTACTGCCGGACATAAAATATAAACTGAAAATAACTCTTTGCGGGTGGATTTCTCTTGAAATTACCAGCGGAAATGATAAGTTTCTGTCAAAAATTCTTTGAATTTCTTCCCTGTTGATTTTTCCGTTCAGCGTTTTAGGTATTTCATCGATAAATTTCCATCTTTGAGGAATTATTTCAAATCGTTTTGATAAGGCGGACTTGAGTTTTTTTATAAGCGTGAGTTTATCATTTTCAATAATAAAGTTCATTCCGTCCTTATTTAATGCGGAAAGTACAGCGATTTTACCCTTGCTTTCAATGCAGATACAGTCTTCAATAAACGGCAGTTTTTTAATTTCTTCTTCCAAACAGACTGAATCAATTCTTTTTTCTTGTGCTTTAAGAATCCTGCCGTTTCTGGATAAAAACCGGACACATCTGCCGTCTTGTTCCAGCCTGTCTCCGAGAATTTCATAATCGTTGTCCGAATATTCAGTAGAAATTTTGGTATAATTATCCCCGCATTCAATTATATCCACTCCGTCCATTAATCTGATAAGTTCATTTTCATGCTCTCTCCAGCCGATAATACCGGTCTCAGAGCTTCCGTACATGTCAATAACTCTTTTGGCAATGCTTCTTGCATATTTAAAAGTTTCATCTTTGAGTTTAGCCCCGGCGCTTATAATAATTTCAGGGCAGACTTCCGGCATGTAATCATACTTGCGCATCATATCGAGAAAAGAAGGTGTTGTAACAAGGACAGCTCTTTTTATTTTCAAATCTTCCGGGTAATTTATTCTTTCTGTGTTTATACAGTACCCGCAGGAAGCCGGAAAAAGAAACTGCGTGGTAAATCCGTATCTGTGATTCAGAGTAGTTGTAGATATAAATTCAAGGTTTTCCGGCAGATTTAAAGCATCGTAGAAAACTTTGCACTCTTTTAAAATTCTCCGGACAGACCTTTTTATACGCCGGCTTTCATCTGTCGTGCCGCCGGAAGAAAATTCGGCGTATTCAGGTTTATTCTTCATAAAATCAAGAATAAATTTCAGCGTTTCATTTTCAGCATTGCTTTTTAAAATCAGTTTATTATTAAAAAAATCAGCCGTCATACTTCCTCTTAAAATTGAGTCTTATAATATATTCTATAACAAAAAATCCTCCAACCAGCATATAAGAAATAAATCCGTTGTAGACAGCCCAGATTTTGTACGGCATAAATATCGTCGCAGCTGCAATAATAAAGTTGATAAACATAAATGCTGACCAGATGTAAGTAAGTTTTCTGGTGTAATTAAGGACCCAAGGTTTGATGTTATCTCCTTCCGACGCCATTGCAATTTTTTGGATGACAGTATATTTTTGAAAAACAGAGGAGAAAAAAACCGCGAAGAATCCGAAATTAACAACTGCAGGATAATATTTAAGCAGCGGAAAATCTGTAAGCTTAAATAGTACAATTACTGCAAACATTGTAATAATCGGAAAGACAGCTTTTAAAATTTTGGTTATTTTATTCAATAAGCCCATAAACGGCTTCCACAACATCATTGATGGTTTTGATTTTCTTAAATTCCTCGGGTGAGAGTTTTTTATCAGTGAATTTTTGCATCCTGACGGCTATATCAACAGCGTCAATGCTGTCTAAATCCAAATCTTCAAAAAGATTTGCATCCAAATTAACGGAAGTTTCATCAATTTCCATTTCTTCAACAAGAATCTTTTTAACTTCTTCAAAAATTTGTTCTTTAGAAAAATCAGCCATTAACTTTTGACTCCACCAGTTTACAAAGAGTATCTATTGAATAAAACGCTTTTTCGTTTTCATTTTTGTCGCTTCCGAGAGTAATGTTGTACTCTTTTTTTAGTGCCATTCCGAGTTCAAGCGCGTCGATAGAATCGAGCCCAAGCCCTTCTCCAAAAAGCGGTTCCGAATCCGCAATATCATCAGGCGTTATATCTTCCAGCCCCAGTGTGTCGATGATTAATTGTTTTAACTCTTTCTTTAATTCCATACCTATATTATAACACAAAAAGCCGGGGCAAATACAAATTTTACCCCGGTAAAGATAATCAATATGAAAAAACGATTTATTCTTTAGTAAACTCTGCATCAATTACATCGTCATCTTTTTTGTCAGAAGATGATTCACTGCCTGCAGAATTTGCATCACTCTGTGCGTCGCCGCCTTCTTTTTGAACAGCTTCGTAAGCCTTTTGTGAAATTGCAAACATTGTCTGCTGTAATTCTTCTGAAAGTTTCTTAATCTCATCAGTAGATTTATTTTCATCCAAAGCTTTTTGAAGAGTTTCTCTGTGTTCTGTCAATTTCTTAACATCTTCATCAGAAATCTTGCCTTCAAAATCTTTTACGATTCTTTCGGAAGATGAGATTAAAGAGTTAGCATTATTTTTGATTTCTGCTTCTTCTTTCTTTTTCTTATCTTCTGCTGCGTTTGCTTCTGCTTCTTTTACCATCTTGTCGATATCAGCTTCCGAGAGGTTAGAAGAGTTTGTGATTGTAATCTTCTGTTCCTTATTAGTAGCTTTATCTTTAGCAGAAACATTAACAATACCGTTAGCGTCGATATCAAATGTAACTTCAATCTGCGGAACGCCTCTCATCGCAGGCGCAATACCTTCAAGTCTGAACATACCCAGTGACTTATTATCGGAAGCCATTGGTCTTTCACCTTGAAGTACATTAATATCAACAGCTGTCTGGTTATTTTCTGCAGTAGAAAATACCTGAGATTTGCTTACAGGAATTGTTGTGTTACGCGGAACCAAAGGTGTCATAACTCCGCCCAATGTCTCAATACCAAGTGTTAAAGGTGTTACGTCTAATAAAACGATATCTTTAACTTCACCTGCTAATACACCTGCCTGAATTGCAGCACCAACTGCAACAACTTCATCCGGGTTAACGGACTGGTTAGGATCTTTGCCGGTGTAAGCCTTTACTAACTGCTGTACTGCAGGGATACGGGTAGAACCGCCTACCAGTACTACTTCGTTAATGTCATTCTTGCTCAAGCCTGCATCAGAAAGAGCTTGTTCAACAGGTTTTTTGCATCTTTCAAGCAAATCATGAGAAAGTTCTTCAAATTTTGCTCTTGTTAATGATAATTCCAAATGTTTTGGCCCGTTAGCATCAGCTGTAATGTAAGGAAGGTTTATTGTAGTTTCAACTACAGATGACAATTCGCATTTAGCTTTTTCAGCGGCTTCTTTAATACGCTGCATAGCTTGTTTATCACCTGTTAAGTCAATACCTTCCTGTTTTTTGAACTCGTCGCAAATCCAGTCGATAATCTTTTTATCAAAGTCGTCGCCGCCTAAGTGTGTATCACCTGATGTAGAAAGAACTTCGTGAACGCCGTCGCCGATTTCAAGAATAGATACATCAAAAGTACCGCCGCCTAAGTCGAATACAAGAACTTTTTCAGGTTTATCTTTTTCCAAACCGTAAGCAAGAGCTGCTGCTGTAGGTTCGTTTACGATACGAAGAACATCTAAACCTGCGATTTTACCTGCATCTTTTGTTGCCTGTCTTTGTGCGTCGTTAAAATATGCAGGAACTGTGATTACTGCTGATGTTACTTTCTCTCCGAGATAAGCACTTGCATCATCTGCAAGTTTTCTCAGAATCATTGCCGAGATTTCCTGCGGAGTATAGTCTTTTCCGTCTATATTTTTTTTGTAATCTTCGCCCATGTGGCGTTTGATTGAAGCGATTGTTTTATCCGGGTTCAAAATTGCCTGTCTTTTTGCTAACTGACCGACAAGTCTTTCGCCGGTTTTTGAAAATCCTACGATAGAAGGTGTTGTTCTCATACCTTCTGCGTTCGCAATAACGGTCGGCTTTCCGCCTTCCATAACTGCAACAACCGAGTTTGTTGTACCTAAGTCAATACCTATTGTTTTTGCCATAATTTATGTCTCCTTTTTAGTTATATTTATCAAGAAGTGATTTAGAACAACTCAATCACCGTACTTTTATTAAACCACTCTTTTCAAGAAAACCTTAAAAAATAAACAAAAAATTAATTATTCAGAATGATAATTTCTTATGGTTTAAGCTTGCTTAAATCAAGTACTAATGGTTTTTCTGCCGGAGACATTTTATGCAATTTGCTTGCAAAACCTTGAATATAACCTCTGCTCAAACCCATTCTGCTAAAAGTGCCGTCATTATAAAGCTCGATTAATCGGTCAATATATTTCTGTGCATTATGATATGTTTCAGGGTGTTTTTTCAACTGTTCTTCAAAACTTCTGTGTCCTCTTTCTCCGTTGCTGTCAACAGAAGCCAGCCCATAATTTGCCAGAACATCTTCTCCGCCTCTTTTGGCAGGAGTAAGATGTTCTATACTGCCCATAGAACCGTATGTTAATTCATAACCTATCTTTTCAGAAGAATAATCTGCCGCTTTTACGATAAACGCCGAGATGTTTTCTTTCGATGTCGGAAGCTTTATTGCTGTCTGAATCATTTTATGCTGGAGTTTTGAATCTTCCAGTTTAGAAATAATTTTCTTAAGGTCATGAATAAATGACTTTCTGTTAAAAGTATAAATCTGCGGGATTTTGTAAATTCTAAACCTTGTTTGGACAAACAGATCATTTAATTCTTTGTCATCGCAAAGCGGTGATGTCATAAGAACTTTATCCATCTGTCTCAGCGTTTCTGCCTGCCTTTGACGGTATTTTTGAATAAAACGTGATTTATTTTTTGTCTTTATTTTATTTTTTGCAGCAGCCCTTTCATACATTTGTTCTTCTGACAAAACAGAAAAATTCCCGGACAGGCGGAGAAGCTTTCGGATTGTTGATTGTTCGGAGAATATCCCGCGGCGGTTAATACCCTCGGCTGCCCGCTGAAGTTTATATTGAAATTCTTTTGCGCTAAAATCTACTACAACAGGCATATTGTACAATTTTTTCTGAGTATATTCCATAAATGCGTCAAATTCTTGCCGTAAATCTTCCGGCATCTCTTTAGATTGTTCTATAAGCGTATCAAAAATCGGCTGTTGAACGGTGCGCAATTTAAGCTGATGTTCCGGCGCCATTTCGTGCAATACTTCTTCCAGACTTTTTCTGGGAGTATTTTTTGCAGCGTTTCGCAGAATACTGAGGATAGATTTATTGACCGGATTTAAACATTCTTCATAAGGCGTAAGATTTTTAACTGCATTTCGCAATGAACCGGAAAAAATCTTTCGTTTCAGAAATTCTTGAATGGCTTGAGGCGGTATCATTACACGTCCTGTGTACATGTCCGGAATTCTGTAAGACAACAGGCTTTTTAAAACATTACCATTTGGAACTCCGCCGGTAAATGACACGGTATCACATTTTAAAGCAGGTCTCAAGGCTATGCCTTGAGAATAATCATTATGATTATTGGCTGCTGATACAGGACGTAAAAAATTATTAAAATTTATTGGTGTTATTCTCACAATAATACAATACCGCTAATAAAATTTTTTTGCTACTAAAAAAAACGATAAGCTCAAAGCTTATCGTTTTTTATTTTATGCTGTTACAGCCTTTGCTGATTTTTTCTTGTCTTCCCAGATATCAACAAGAACCGAGCAGAAGAATATGCTTGAATATGTTCCTATTGCGATACCCAGAATCATTGCAAGTACAAAATCTTTTGTTGTAACTCCGCCAAAGAAGTACAAGGCTGTCAAAGTAATCAACGTTGTTAAAGATGTATTGATACTTCTTGCGAGTGTCTGCTGAATACTAGAGTTCATAATTTCGCTGAAAGTCATTTTCTTAGAATAATATTTCAGGTTTTCACGAACCCTGTCAAACACAACGATTGTATCGTGAACAGAAAAACCGATTACTGTCAAAAGCGCGGTCACAAACAGAGCGTCAATTTGTACATCATAAACAAGTCCGAATATTGAGAACATGCCGATTACAAAAAGAGCGTCATGTATTAACCCCAATATTGCAGCAAGCGCGTAATCAAACTGGAATCTGAATGTTAAATACGCAACAATACCCAGAAGCGCCAGAGAAAGAGCAATTAAAGAGTTCTTAAACAACTCCGACCCCATTGTCGGCCCGACAGAGGATACCTGAACAAGTTCCGGAGACTGAAATTCCTGAGCTACAATATTTGTAATTTTATTCTGGTCAGAAGAGCCTTCTTCTATGAACTTTGTCCTGATAGAAAGTATTGCTTTCAAATCAGTGCTTTCCTGGGAATTGACATTGATAATCTGCAGGTAAGGATTTTCTATGCCGCCTTTTTCAAGTTTTGTTCTTACATCAGCAAGCTTGTTGTTTGTAATATTTTCCTTAACTCCATACTGCAAGGTAGTACCGCCCGTGTAGTCAATTCCGACTTTCAGAGGCGTATGCGTAGGATAAGTTACTGTAGAATAAATCATTGCAACAATCCCCGGCAGAAGCAGGAGTGCTGAAAGCAAGAGAAATAAAAATCTGTATTTTACTATGTCTAATTTAAATTTCATTATCGTATTCCTTTATTTTTCTTTATTTATTAGTCTAAGATACCAAACTTAGCTTTTTCGCGTGAAGTTTCAACAGACTGAAACCCTTCATTGATTTCGCTTTTCTTCAAGCCGAACCACTCGGGGTGAACAAGTTTTCCTGTACCGAAGATTAAGTGCATGAAGTTTCTTGTGATTGTTATTGCACTGAACATTGATACAATTACACCGACAGCAAGTGTCAGAGCAAAACCTTTAACAACGCTTGTGCCGCAGCAATACAGGATTACACAGGTGATAATTGTTGTCATGTTTGAATCGAAAATACTTGTGAACGCTCTGTCAAAACCGGAATTAATTGCAGTAAACAAAGTTCTTCCCGCTCTTAATTCTTCTTTTGTTCTTTCAAAAATCAAAATGTTTGCATCAACCGCCATACCGATACTCAGGATAAAGCCTGCAATACCCGCTAAGGTTAATGTAATCGGAATTGCTTTGAATAGTGCGAACAGGAAGATTCCGTATATAATTAATGCCACATCTGCGATTAAACCCGGGGCTCTGTAGTATAATGCCATGAACAGCATTACAAAACCTAAACCGACAGCGCCTGCAACTTTTGATTTTGCGATACTATCCGCACCTAAAGTCGGCCCTACTGTGTTTTCTTCAACAATTTTGGCAGGAACAGGAAGCGCGCCTGCGTTTAGAAGGTCAACCATTTTCTTTGCTTCTTCATAAGCAAAACCGCTGTCACCGCCTGAAATCTGCGCCCTTCCGCCGGTGATGGCTTCTCTGATAACAGGTGCTGACTGCAGTTCGCCGTTAAAGAAAATTGCCATCGGCTGGCCTACAAGCTGTTTGGTTAAATCAGCAAACTTCTTTGTGCCGGCGCCGTTAAATGTTAAATCTACTACCCACTGACCATTCTGTGAATTTGTACTTAAATCAGCACGTTCTAAATCCTTACCGGTCAAATCCGTTTTTTCCCATTCGGGCATACCGTCTTTCATAACAGGTTTTCTGAAATCAAGCTCGGCAGTCTCGCCAAGATAAGCCTTTGCCTGATCTAAATCTGATACGTCAGGAATTTCTACAATAAGTCTCTTATCGCCTGAGCGCTGAACAACAGTCTCGGATACGCCGAGTTTGTTAACCCTGTTTTCTATTGCAAACTGCAGGCTTGACATCATATCAGGTGTTACCTGGGCATTAGTCGGGTTTGCTTCCAATACAAGGCGTGAGCCGCCTACCAAATCCAAACCGAGCTTGGTCGGCTTGGTAAAAATTACAACTGCTGCGGTGATAACGAGTGCGACTATCACCCAGAACAGTATTAACTTGTTTTTCATTTATATGTACTCCTCATTTTTTATTATAATATCCCAAATATGAAAATAAATTTCTTACCTTATCAGGCTAGATTGAATCAAGAGTAAAAATCAATTCAGTCTTTTCAGTTTTTGTAAGTTCAACAAGCGGACGTCTGACATAATCCTCTATCAAGCCTTTGTATGCAAGTGCTGCTTTTACAGGAACAGGATTCGGCGCCATAAACAGCTTTTTGAATATCGGATAAAGTTTCTGGTGCATATTCTTAGCTGTCATAACATCGCCGGTTTTGAAGTTTCTAATCATAGATTTTATTTCTTTTCCGAAAAGATGAGACGCAACAGAGATTACGCCGTGTGCGCCTAAAGACAGCATTGGAAGGGTCAGGCTGTCATCTCCGGAATATACAGCAAAGTCGTGAGGGCAGCTCATTTTCAAATCAGTTATCATATCCATATCCCCAAAACTTTGTTTTACGGCAACGATATTCTGATACTTTCTTGCAAGGGTTTTGACGGTCTCAACCGACATATTAACACCGGTTCTTGAAGGAATATTATATAAAATTATAGGAAGCTCAACAGCCTCTGCAATTGCTGAAAAATGTTCAATTATACCGCTCTGGGAAGGTTTGTTGTAATAAGGTACCACTGATAGAATTGCGTCAGCCCCTTCTTGTT
Organism: Candidatus Gastranaerophilales bacterium; assembly: GCA_944325815.1. GTDB lineage: Bacteria > Cyanobacteriota > Vampirovibrionia > Gastranaerophilales > Gastranaerophilaceae > CAG-196. The sequence continues at coordinate 6,657 of CALVBV010000035.1, read as the reverse complement.
CGGCTTTTTTTGACATCATAACGGCTGTCTCTGTAGAGTTAGAACCTGTACCCATTATTAATTTACCTTTTTTAGCTATTGCACGCCGTGCACTGCATAAAATTTCGATTTCTTCTTCATGAGTTAGTGTCGGTGATTCTCCTGTTGTGCCGGTTACAAGAACTGCATCTGAGCCTGTGTTTACAAGCTGGTATGCAAGCATCTCCACTTTTTCATAATCAACTTCACGCTTTTCATTCATTGGTGTAACCATTGCTGTTATTACTTCGCCCGCATCATATCTCATTATGTACTCCTTCTTTTACTGTCTTATTTATTATACTACAGATTATTTTTAAACTCATGCACTTCCATAGTGTCGCCGTTTTCTGTTTGGAAAATTCCGAGCTGTGTTGTCTCATAAATATGAATATCATTATAGCTGTATCTGTATGCTGTATCTGAGCCCGTGGTTATTTTGCCTGTATATTTTAGTTTTACTAAACGTTTTATCAATTCTTTATCCTTTATCGGATTGCCGGTAGATATCTGAACGCAGATTGCATAATCAATAGGCGCCTTGGAACCCAGCACTCTAAATAAAACATCCAGAACCTTGTCCACTTGTTCGAAATTATTAAAACTGTACAGAAATCCATCTTCAAATTTAGAAGGTGTACTGTTGGTTTTTTCCATTATGAATTTATTCATTATTATATTTTGTTCTTCCAGATTGACATTTACTGGGCTATATGGATTTTTTGGTTTTTCATAAGTATTAACAGCTACCAGATATTTAGCAAGACTTTTTTGAGAGCGTTTCATATCATTTTCAAGTGTTTTATTAAAGGCAGCTTCTTCAGCCTTTCTGCACAAAAAACGTCCACTTTTGTATAATCCTTCTATCAGATTTACACATACGGTTAAAACTTCCATAAGGATTCCGAAAAGCAGGAGAATAACAATTGCGCTTACGTATTTAAGTTCAAATTTAACCCCGAAAACGTCAAATGATATGGAGTAGATTGAATTAGCAAGCTTTAATAAACTGTCAAGAAACGGGGTAATAAATTCAAGCCAGTTCCAATGACCTCCCGTAAGGTTCTGTACCCAGTAAAACAGAAGCATAAGTACACAAAATACCGCAATTATTTTTATTAAGTATAGAACATTTCTCAGGAATTTAAAAAAGCCTAAAATAAATTCGTGCATCCTATCTCTCTCCTAAATAAGTATTATCAATTAGTCTTACTCCTTCAACTCTGCAGGCTATAAGCGCAATAGAATCATTATCAGCTTTACTTTTTTCTTCCAATGTATTTCTGTCAAGAATTTCTAAATATTCCATCTCATGTTTGTCTGTAAGAAAGCTGTAAGCAGTCTCTTTAAGCGCCTCAATATCCGTTATGCCTTTTTGGTAACATAACTTAATGTTATTTAGAATACTGCTCAATACAAGTGCGTCTTTTTTACCTTCTTGAGACAAATACTTGTTTCTTGAGCTTAAAGCAAGTCCTGATTCTTCCCTTACAATCGGGCATTGAACAATCTCAATCGGAACATTCAAATCTTTAACCATTTTCTTTATGATAACAACCTGCTGCGCATCTTTTTGTCCGAAAAATCCGTAATCCGGCTGAACAATGTTAAACAATTTCAACACAACAGTGCAGACTCCGTCAAAATGTCCCACCCTTGTTTTTCCGCACAGCTTGTTTACGTAGAAAAACGGAGGACACACATAAGTCAAAGTATCGTTTGATAATTTTCCTCCATCCCCGTACATTTCAGAAGGTGACGGTGCAAAAACTAAATCAACACCTTCTTTTGAGCACAATTCATAATCTTTATCAAGAGTTCTCGGATATTTGTCGTAATCCTCAGAAGGCCCGAACTGTATAGGATTAACAAATACCGAAACCACAACTTTATCACAAGTTTCTTTTGCTTTCTTTATCAAGCTTAAATGCCCTTCATGCAAAGCCCCCATTGTCGGCACAAGTCCGACCTTAAGCCCTTTCCACTCTCTTCTTTTTTCTCTGACTTCTTCTATTGTATGTGCTAACATAATTTTTCCTGTTCCTCTATATCCAGTTCAAATGATTCATTATCAGAAGGAAAAATTCCTTCTTTTACGTCCTTTTTATATTCATTTACGCTATTTAAAACAACATCATGAAGATTTGCGTATTTTTTTACAAACTTCGGAGTAAAGTCCGTATACTTTCCTAAAATATCATCTGTCACAACAATCTGACCGGAACATCCTGCGCCTGCGCCGATTCCTATGGTCGGAATACTTAAGTTTTTGGTTATATATTCTGCGCTTTCTTTTGGCATAAGTTCAAGTACAACCGCAAAACATCCTGCTTTTTCAAGTTTTTGAGCGCTTGCAAGAATCTCTTCTGTCATCTCGGCTGTCTTACCTTGAATTTTATGCCCGCCGATTGTGTTCATAAGCTGGGGGGTAAAACCTAAATGCCCCAGAACCGGAATGCCGGATTCAAGACATCTCTGAATAAGGGTTAAGATATATTTGTTACATCCTTCAAGTTTTATTGCAGAGGCGCCTGCCTTAATCATTTTTGAAGCATTTTCCAGACCCTGTTCAACATTGATGTTATAGCTCATAAACGGCATATCAGCGACAATAAATGAATTTTTTGCCCCCTTGGAAACTGCCTTTACAAAAACCTGCATTTCGTCAGCCGTAATTATATAAGTATCTCTGTATCCTAGTGCCACCATTGCAAGCGAATCCCCTACGAGGATTCCGTCTATTCCTGCCTCTTCCAAGACCTGAGCTGTTGAGTAGTCATAGGCTGTAAGCATAACTATTTTCTCACCGCTGTCTTTAAGCTTTTGAAAAGATTTTACTGTTTTCATCTTTTGGATTTCCTCCTATACCAGTAATAGACAGCTCTTGCAACTCTATGTGAACTGTGTCTTACAAGTCCCTGTTTATTTTCTTCAATAAGTTTCTGAGAAACTATTTCAACTCCTATCGGTGCAATGTTTTCCATATCTAATCTTACAGGAATTGAACCGCTTTTTGCGTACCCTTCTGATATATTTTCCGGCAGACTGTCATTAACAAGCACCGCATCTATAATCTTTTTGCCTTTGGCATGAGTAATCAGAGCATTGACATGGCTTGCAACCGAATAGTTATCAGTCTCACCCGGTTGAGTCATTATGTTGCACACATAAATTTTCTTTGCATGAGATTTTTCCACAGCTTCTACAATACCATTAACCAGAAGATTTGGTATTACGCTTGTGTACAAACTTCCTGGCCCAAGGATTATTAAATCAGCCTCACGTATTGCTGTAATTACTTCAGGCAGAGCATGACAAATTTCCGGCTCTGTAAAAAGACGCTTGATTTTTCCGTGAACTTCCGGAATATTTGATTCACCCTTCACAACTCTTCCGTCTTCAAAAACCGCAGCAAGTTTCATATCATCCAAAGTTGCCGGAAGCACAACCCCTCTGATATTCAAAACATTAGACGATTCTTTAACCGCTCTTACCATATCACCTGTAATGGCGCAGAGTGCCGTAAGAAAAAGATTTCCGAAACTGTGCCCTTCAAGCCCCTCGCCGTTTCTGAAACGGTATTGGAAAAGTTTTGTAATCAAATCCTCATCATCTGCAAGCGCAGCAATACAGTTTCTTATATCGCCCGGAGGAAGGATTCCCATCTCTTCTCTTAATCTTCCTGAACTTCCGCCGTCATCGCCTACAGTTACAACCGCAGTTATATTATTTGTGTATTTCTTTATTCCGCGAAGAAGCATAGAAAGCCCTGTCCCTCCGCCGATTGCAACGATTTTTGCACCCTTATTAAGCTTCCTTCTTCTGTATAATTTTTCCAATATGGAATTGTTTCCTTTTTTGGAATCCATATCCATAATAGAAAGCGTTGTTTTCTGCCACCCTTTGAAAAATATTACTGAACCGACAAGAATAAAGATTGTAGCAAGAAGGTTAGAAGGCAGAACGAGCGCAGCTTTTCTTATTAGCTCAAGCATTAAGTATATCGGTCTTACGTTTGCAAGAACCATAAAACCCAAAACAATCATTATTGAGCCGAGGAAGATTAAAAAGAACCACCTTTTTACTTCAAGTCCCGGTATAAGCCAGCCTACATCTTTTGTAACCTTAACATTATCTTTTAAATTGAAAGCCATACTCTAGTCTACCCACCCTGAACTCTTTGCATTAATATAGTTAACCGGCGCAGGTGTAATAAAGTTTCTTGCCTGCTGAATCAGTTCCAGAGAATTTTTGTACTTGTTTGAGAAATGAATAGTATCCGCTTCAACAAAGCTCATCCCGCCTGCATTATTCCGGATTTGGGATGTATGGAGAAGATGCTGGAATCTTTTTATCATCTCAAAGTTGTTTGTATTATCCGGAATAGCGTAATCAATACTTAAGTCAGGATTGTAAGTTTTTTCAAGGCTTATTTCCTGAGCAGTCTGAATATTTACGTAATCTCCAACTTTTTGGGTAATCTCTCCAGCCGGCGCGTAATAAACAAGCCAGTCTGAGCATTTTTTAATTGCTTTTGCGATTGTTGATGAAAAAATAAAATCCTCTCCGGCCATTTTGTACATAGCGCCATGCGGTCTTACGTGCTCGATACCCAATCCGTACGCTTTTGCAAAAGACATAATTGCGCCTACCTGATAAATAACCAGAGCTTCAAGTTCGTCTTCTTTAAGCTCAACCGGCCTGTAGCCAAAGCCTTGAATATCGTTAAATCCTATGTGAGCACCTATTGCAACATTCTTCTCTTTTGCTTTAAGCATTGCTTCTTTAATAGTCATCGGGTCTCCGGCGTGGAATCCGCAAGAGATATTAACAGAGCTTACATAATCCAAAAGCTCATATTCAACATTATTTTTATAAATTCCGTAGGCCTGCGCCAAATCACAGTTAAAATCAATATTTTTTATTGGTTTTTTCTCTAAAACTTCCTGCATCATATTCTCCCTGCTATCATACAGTTATTATACAACTAAAAGATAAACCTACAAGAGAGAAATTTTTATTTAGAAGCGATAAAGTGAACAGAAAGTAGGTTTAGAAGTTGAGGAGTTTAGTAGTTGAGAAGAAGTTAAAAATGTTGAAGAGTGGAAAGGTTGAATAGTAATTATCCCCTCTCCCCTTGTGGGAGAGGGCCAGGGAGAGGGGTTTACTTGGGTTTAGAAGTTTAGGAGTTTGTAACAGTTCCTCCCTAATGAGGGAGGTTAGGTGGGTGCCGGCCCTGGTGGGGGGAACGGGTAGGGTAGACTTCAGTCTACCACATTACAGAAAGGTTTAGAAGTTGAGTAGTTTAGTAGTTGAGAAGAAGTTAAAAATGTTGAAGAGTGGAAAGGTTGAATAGTAATTATTCCCTCTCCCCTTGTGGGAGAGGGCCAGGGAGAGGGGTCAGTTCGGGTTTAGGAGTTGAGAAGTTTAGAAGTTGAGAAGTTGAGAAGAAGTTATAAATTCTTGATCACTTGTTCACTTGATCACCTGGTCACTTCCTAAACGCACCCTTCACTCTTCACGCCTCACGCTTCACGCCATTATCACCCATCCCCGGCCCTTCCCTCATTTAGGCACTACTGTCCAAGATAATATTTAGAAGTTAAAAATATTAACTTAATGTCTAACCCCTCCCCGAAATCAGAGATTTCGACCCTCCCACAAGGGGAGGGTAAATGTATTTGGCCGGTTGGTCTGGGCGACAAGCTTGATGTCCTCCGGAAAGGGGAGGGTGTACTAAACTTCCGCTGTGGCAGTTCCCTCGCCCCTCTGTGGGAGAGGGAAGAATTTCAAGTTGAGCAATGGCGAAACTTCGAAATTCGGGAGAGGGGTCGTTTTATGTCCAGGAATCATGTAATATCTCACAAATCTAGAGAAGTGGTAGTATATGACTTTCGTTGATAAATTTATTCTGGACAGCAGTGAATAATGGTAGCAAGTGAGAGAATCGTTTTAGGCCAAATCCGCAATGGAATATGTTTTTGTTTTAATCCGGAATATTTACCCCCGACCTCACGGACTATGTCGAAGTGAAACGATTAAGTATCGTTTCACGAGAGGGGGCCGTGCGCCCCGAGAGAATCGGGCGAAAACATGAGCCCGAGTCGATAGGGATTTGCTATAAATAAACAGTCAGTTTGATTATCTTTGACATAGAGTCTGAGTATTACAATATTGAACAAATATCTTGATAAGTCGTTAAAATTCTCAATATCCTCAATATCCTCAATATTTTGTTATCAATGATTCTATAAATAATCAAATAATTCTTTTTAATAATATAAAATTTTACATCCAAATATGTAAAATCTTCTCTTGATTTACCAAGATAAGGATGCTTACACAAAGTTTTAAATGTTTTATAAAACAATTTTACAAATTTTGTTGCTGCAGTTTTATTGTCTTTAGCAATATAATCTGCAATTATTTCAATGTCATTATATGCTTTACTTGTAATTTCAAGTTCTAAATCATTCATATTTTTTAATAAGTTTTTCCACAGCCGAATGTCCGTCTAAAATTAAGGTATCGTTCCAACCTTCTTCAATCTCTTTGTTTAACTGCGCAATTCTGTCTTGAGATATTTTATCCTTGGAAGCCATCATTCTTAAAGCCTCTCTGATAACTTCGCTGACGGAA
>CALVBV010000034.1 GCA_944325815.1 Candidatus Gastranaerophilales bacterium | reverse complement strand
ATAAAAATATCTCATTGAGGGTGTTTCAGCCTAAAAAAACAGCCTCAATGTAACTCAATGGGTATTGAGTTACATTGAATGTAACTTTATCTCCATGCGCCATTGAATATAAAAATAAATCGCAAGTAAAAAATATACACCCCACATAATTACAGTAGAATAAACTTTTACACCGTTTAATGCTATTTCTAACCACATTATCAATGACAAACCGTTTACAATAATCCATACCAGCCACTGTTCTATTGAACGACGTACTGTCAAATACATGCCGGTTATTGAAAAAACTGTTGTTATACCATCTATTACAGGATTTCTATCTCCGGAAATACTCAATACTATAACTGCTGCAATAGAAAAAATTAATGTTAAAAGTATTGTTATTAACCGCTCTTTTTTGGGCAGTGAACTTTTCTTTATCTCATATCTGTCTTTTTTCAAATGTTTCCGCCATTTATAAAAACCAAGAATCTGCATTGGTATATAATAAGCCAGATACAATAAAAGATTTCCCCATAAAGCATTAACAAACGACAAGTATGCATAAAACCCCGAACCGGTTACCCCTATAATATAACATATAGGATTGCCTTTTCCGGCCATTATTGTATATGTAATTCCGCAAAATGCCGATATAAATGCAATCGGGCTGTCTCTATGAATTACCGCATTTATTACCAAAATCAGATAAATCAAAATTAAAGCCGCACACTCAAGATATTTTCTCGGTTTAAAATTTATCATATTTATGTTATCTAATAAAAATAGATGAAAGTAAATTCAAACAGGGATATCTCATTCAAAAGTATTTATACTAACAGAGCACTAAAAAAAGGGTTGGAGTTTGCAGAAGAAAACGGTGCTTTATTTGCGGCAACGGCAACCCTATGCCTTTCTGCTTTTGCACGGCCTGCTGCAATCTGGCTGGCGCCGCATACGGATAAGGAAAACAAAAAAGTTGCCTGTGCAAAATCCATATCTTCAAGTCTTGCCGGCTACATTTTAATGCTTGGTTTATCAAGTCCGGTTGCAAAAGCAATAAAAAAAATTGATAAAAACCCGCAAAAATATCTGAAATCCCAAACGATTCAAAACATGCAATCCGGCGCAGAAACATTACAGCAGTCAAAAAGTTATATACTTGCAACCCAGCTTTTCAAATTAGGGCTGGGGCTTGTTGTTGCGGCACCTAAAGCCATTCTTACCTGTGCAGGTATGCCGTTTATTATGCAAAAAATCTTTCATAAACCAAAACCGCCTAAAAACTCAGAGGAATCAAAAGGATTAAATTTTAAAGGAAAAAATCCGGACAAGCTTGCAAAAAACATTGGAAAAGCCTTGGACAATCCTAAAATGCAAAAATTCTCAGACAGATTCAAAGATTCAAATTTTGCAATGCACATAATTGCCGCAACGGATGCTCTTAATACAGCAGTTTTTATTCACGAAATTAACCGCTCTAAGGGAATTGAAGAGAGAAGAAAAAAGGCGCTTAATTATAATGCCGCTTTTTCAACCGGTTTGAGCATAATAAGCGGATATATCGCGGACAAACTTCTTGAAAAGCCGACAGAAAAATTTATCCAAAAATTCCGCGAAGCCAATAAAGGGATGAAAAATGTTGAAAAGCAGGTGGAAGGAATAAAGATTGCAAAACCGATACTTCTTGTCGGCGGAATTTATTATATAGTAATTCCGTTTATTTCAACATTCCTCGCAGACAGGGCGGAACACAGCGAGAAGTTTGAACGGCTAATGCACCCTCGGGCATCACGCCATTAAATCTTTTATTACTTCGGATGCTATAATCAATCCTGCAACAGACGGGGTAAAAGCATTACTCCCCGGGATTCGTTTTTTGCCCGCAGAAGTTTCCGGACTTTGGGCGGGTTTTATCGGAGTCTCTTTTGAATATACTACTTTTAGATTTTTTATCCCGCGTTTTTTTAATTCCCCTCTCATAACTTTCGCAAGCGGACACACAGACGTTTTATAAATATCTTCCACCTCAAACATCTCAGGATTCATTTTGTTTCCGGCACCCATTGAAGATATTACCGGAACATTTAACGCCTTGCATTTTTCTATAATAGCGATTTTGGCAGAAACAGTATCAATTGCATCCACTACATAATCATAGGGAGTAAAATCAAAATCGGTTTCCGGCGTAAAAAACAGTTTATAGGTATTAACTTTTATATCCGGATTAATATCTGAAATTCTTTCACGCGCCGCATCAACTTTATCCATTCCCACAGTGCTTGTGAGTGCATAAATCTGCCGGTTTATATTTGTTACCGAGATTTTATCATTATCAATCAAATCAATTTCACCGATACCGCTTCGGACAAGCGCTTCTGCCGTATACCCGCCGACGCCTCCGATTCCGAAAACCGCAACTCTTGAAGAGGCTAATTTTTCAAGCCCTTCTTTTCCGATAAGCAGTTCTGTACGCGAAAATCGATTCAACATAAGATAATTAAATTACAATATCATCCCTCCGTCAAATGTCTGGTATAATATTTGTATGAAAAAAGTTTTATGTTTCGGAGACAGCAATGTATACGGTTTTATTCCCTTAAGCGGAAAGCGTTATGATGCAAAAACCCGCTGGTGCGGAATATTACAAGAACTATGTCAAAACACTTTTACAATAATCGAAGCCGGCTGCAATAACAGAACAGCTTTTTCCGATAATCCTGCCGGGATTATGGAGACAGGGTACAAAGTTCTGCCATCTTATCTTGAAAAGGACTTGTACTGCACAATCCTTGCTGTCGGAATAAATGATTTACAGAAAATATATTCCGTAAAAGAAAATGAGTTTAAGTCAGGTATGCAAAAGCTTATCCGGATAGTGAGAGACTTCGCGCCCGAATCAGGAATAATTCTTGTATCTCCGCCTGTTATCACAAAGCATATTTTATCAAGCTTTTTTTCAACAATGTTTGATGAAATCTCAATAAAAAAATCAAAAGAACTCGGCAGAATATATAAGTCTCTGGCAGAGGAGAACGGATGCGGATTTATTGATTTAGAACAAATTACCAAACCGTCTGAGCTCGACGGACTTCATTTTACCCCGGACGGGCACAGAAAAATCGCGCAAGCCGTATATAAAATGCTGACTTTGTTGGGTGAAGGGTGAAAGGTGTGTTTATGAAGTGATCAAACGGTAGGATGTGGTAAATCGTAGATTTACCACATCAAATAATGTTTCGGTAATCAAAGATTACCAAAACCTACGATTCTTTATTTATTCTACAACCCCAAAAACTAATTCTTAACTAAGCTCCAGGCCTGACGCGGGCAAACAGCCGCACAGATTCCGCAGCCTATGCATTTCTCGTCTTTTGAAATATAAGTTTTGTCTTCTTCAATTATCGCTTTTTGAGGGCAATTATTCAGACACAAATCGCATCCAACACAGAGTTTTGAATCCCAAACAGGCTTCTTAATTCTGGCCTCTCCTGCTTGCGCAAGAGTATAAACTTTTCCGTCATCTTCCACCAAATCGCCGAACAATCCGTCTTCAAACCACTCTGTTTTTCTAAATTCCGAAACCGGAAGCCTTTGTATTTTTTGTTCTTTAGATAACGGTATAATCTTTGACCACTTTGAAAAATCCAATAACTCATCAATGAGTTCCTTTTTTTCTATTGCATTTAAAAACTCCGGCATGCCGGATTTTAAGAAGTCTTTATCAAACTTATCCAGACTGACTTGCTGAACACAAGAGGCAAGCCCGTTGACATTTCCTCTTACATACACTGTTCCGCCAACCATTCCGACACAGGCCCGGTTTCCGAGCACAGAAGGCGTGTCCTCGCACTCATACCCGCAAATTACGGCAATTCCACCGCTCATAAATTCAAACCCGAAAGAGCCTGTATTTTTAAGAACCCAAAACTGCGGCGGCTCAAATCTGGGGTCGTGCTTCATCAAAGCACCGGAACGTGTTCCGACGCGGCCTCCTATATAGATTTTACCCCCTGCAGCGCAGTGAGCCGTTGTATCACCGGCATCACCTTTTACAATAATTTCGGCACCGGAATTAAGCCAGCCGACATCCGCGGGGGCTGAACCTTCTACTACAATTTTTGTTCCGTCCATTGCCATAGCGCCGACTCTCTGTCCGGGATTTGTGATATGAAATTCTAAATTTTTCCCGTCTTTTCCCCAGACAGCACCTCCGATATCGTGCTGACCGCAGGCTTCTATCTCAAACTTGCATTCTCCTTCCCTGATTTTTTGATAAATCGTCTGGAGAAGTTCCTGCGTCGACATTCGGTTATTGTTTTTTAAAGTTTGAATTTTTATCATGTTAGTTTTAATCCGTTTTTATAAATCTTAAAATATTAAGCTGTTTTTAAAGAATTATAAAGTGTTGTACATAGATACTTCATCTCTTCATAAAACTTAGGAATAATATTTATTACTTTTTCAGCAATACTTTCGTAATAAGCTTGCGACGTCATATTCCTAATTCTTCTAAAATCAGACCAGACTTCCAAATTTGATTTTAGAAGATTGAGCTGATTTGCAGTTCTTATCATATCATTGAACGACATTTGATTAACATCTTCTATAACAAAGGCTCTGTCAATAAAATATTTTCTCAATGTTGTAAGTGCAATTGAATAAGTAAATTCAAATCTTTGGATTACGGAATCCCTTATTGCATCATCTTCTGTATTTTGATTATATCTTTGTATAATCTCTCCCAGTTTATTAACTGCCCTTTCATATTTTGAAATATCCAAACTACCTTCTCTCATTACTTCAATCCTTTACTTTTAACATGCGTATTGTATATCCAGCCTGTTTGAAATGTGTTTATCAACCGTAATCAAAGCATCCGAACGCCCGATTGGCAAGGTTGAACAGCCGACAGGCGCCATAAGTTTTTTGAGTTCTATATCAGTTGCAATAATATAATTAACAAGATTCTGCGCAACTTTGTCAACATCTAATCTTTTTACCAGACAATTTTCCTGAGCCGCAATCCCTGCAGGGCAAAGCCCTGTGTTGCAAGCGTTGCATTTTCCGGTATCGCTTCCCACACAGCCGGCAATTTCCATAAGCATTCTGCCGGTGAAAACTCCGTTTGCGCCGAGGCAAATTAGTTTAAACGCGTCGGCCGCAAAGCTTCCTGTCTGTCCCAAACCTCCGCCTGCAAATAGAGGTATCTCGCCCTGCCGCCCCTGATGAACTGCTGCCAGATAGCAGTCTCTTAGTTTGGAGGTTATCGGATGCCCTGTGTGATTCAAAGATATTTCATGCGCAGCACCGGTACCTGCGGCAAGCCCATCGATAAAGAATCCGCCGACAATATTATACGGGTCTCTCAAAAGATTGTTATAAACTGAAACGCTCGTGGATGACGCCGCAACTTTTATTGCCACAGGAACTTTAAATTTAAACGCTGCGTTCATTGACAAAAACATCTTCTGGACACTTTCTTCAATTGAATAAAGTCCCTGATGGGTAGGCGGAGAAAGTAAATCAGCCTTCGGCACACCTCTTATTTCCTGAACGTATTTTGCGACTTTGCTTGCAAGCAAAAGGCCGCCGTCTCCGGGTTTTGCGCCTTGCCCGATTTTAATCAGGATACCTGCAGGATCCTCAGTCATATCAGGCATTGCTTTTATAATCCTGTTCCAGCCAAAGTGACCGGAGGCTATTTGCAGAATCATATATTTTACATATTTGGATTTCAAAAGTTTTGTCGGGATTCCGCCTTCTCCGGTGCACATACGGATTGGAATCCCCATTACTTCATTAAGATAAGCCGTTGCAATTGCCATTGCTTCCCACATGCGCCACGAAACCGCACCGATTGACATATCGCCGAATATTATCGGATAAATCCACCTGTTAGGAGGAAGCGAGTTTGTCTCAAATAGTTTTCCGTCTCTTGCTTCAAGATTCAGTTTCTCAGGCGAAAGAACTCTCCCGAAAGGAGTTTTTAACTCAAAAGTGTGTCTTTGTGCATCCAAAGACGGATCTGTCATTTGAGAAATTCGTCCGATTTTAATCTTATCAAGAGTTCTTCCCTCTGTATTAAGGTTTGAGCGCCCGCCTTTTTTGAAGGAATCGGCCTTTATTGCCCGATACATTACTGAATACTTATCATCTTTGTTTCTAACCGCTTTTATTGCACCGTTCGGACACACATTTGCGCACATTCCGCAGCCGCGGCAGTAATTCTCAAGAGAAATATTCTGCTTAATTACAAGAACCTTCTCTGTTTTATTTTTTGATGTAATTGAATTTGTTTTTCTAGGCTCAACCGCCGGAGAAATCGCATTAAAAGAGCAGGCTGCAGTACACCTTCCGCATCCTATGCATTTGGATTCGTCATATTCAATTATCCAGGGCAAATCCCCTTTATGTAGTTCGCTAATCCTTACTGCTGCCATCTTTCCACCGTTAAATCATCCCTTACAATAACTGTTTCGTGTTCATTCGGATAAATATCCTCTTCAAGATTTCTGTCCGGCATCAAATCGTTTATACCCGCGACTTCCGAAGTCATTATAACGGTATCATCATCCTTTCCGATTACAATCGGCCGTAATTTTTTTGAATCACATACACAAATCAAATCCTTATCCGGCGTTACACCAAGAAATGTATTCGGCCCGTTTATCTCTAAATTCGCAAGCGAAGCCTTTATTCTCAAAAGAATTTCACTGTCTTGGCGCTTTATTATTTCGTCATAACCTAAAGGCGTTATTGTGTGTTTAAAATACTTAAGCGGCCATTTCAAAATTTTATGAATATAATGCAGGGTGTATAAAAGACACTGGGAATCCGATTCAAAGCCGATATACCCTTTATAAAGATTCATCTGGTAATCTTTGTTTTTTTCATAAAAAGTATTTTCGCCGTTAACAAGCCCTGTATATCCTTCCAAAAAGAACGGGTGAGCTGCATACCGTACAATATCATAATTAGTATTCTGCCTGCACTGTGCTGTAATAATACTGGAAGTCAAGTCTTTATTGCCTTCCCACAGATTAAAATATGTGCCGATATCTTTAGGAGAACCTATTTCTTTGAGAGTCAAAGTATCCGGCCAGAAAGAATAAATAAAACCGGAATTTGTCTCTTCCAGAACTTTTCTAATTTTTATTGAAGTGTCAATAAGAAGTTCTTCTTTCTCTTCCTTTGTTGCGTGCCTGTAACTTTTCGGATACTGAACAACTTCAAACATATAATTAGGCATAGCTTCAATCTTAAGCCCTTTTTTATGATTGATATCCGGAGACCATTGCATTACTCTTGTAAAGCCGATTTCTCTTAAGATATCCTCCGCAAGCCTTGTACCCTCAACAGTTGCGGCCATAGATAAAAGCGGAAGCTCTTTATAATTTTCAAACAAGCCTCCCAAATCTTGCATTACAAAAGCAAACCCGGAGTCATCATGACCTTCCTGCTGGCTTCTCATAAGCTTCAAAGCATAAGAAGGATGCAGTTTTTTCTTTGATTTTATCGCCCCTATTCTACACATAATTCAGATTGTAGCGCTTTTTTAAAATAGCGTCAAGTTTTTGGTTGTTATCTTTTTTCTCATGTGTTATCATATAAGAGTGGAGTTACCCTTTGGTACAAACAAAGTTTTATATTTGACTTTATAAAAATTAGAGCTAATAATATTATATACAAAAAGGTATTTATATGAGATTGATAAACAGACTCAAAGTATTTGAACAAAAATATGTTTTTTTGAGATGGGCAACAGGTGCGGAATACGGTAAAGTTGTCTATGTCGGTGATGATTACATTGAGTTTAATATTATTGATATAGATACAATGGAATATAGAGAAACCACTATTATTAATTCCGCGTTGATTTTGGAAGCAATATTCGGCGGTCCGGATATTGCACGGATTGTAGCAGAAATTTCTTCTATGCTGTCTGATTAATTTTGTACTATAATTATTGTAATGGTAACAAAAGCAATAACAGCTGCAGCAATAGGAATTAATTCATATAAAGTGGAAGTAGAAGTTGACGTTGTTAATTCTCTCCCGAATATAAATATTGTCGGACTTCCGGACAGTGCCGTAAATGAAGCTCGCGAGAGAGTACGTTCCGCGATAAAAAATTCAGGATTCTCTTTTCCGCAAGGTAAAGTTATCGTCAATCTTGCGCCTGCTGATTTAAAAAAAGAAGGAACAAATTTTGATTTACCAATTGCCATCGGTATTTTAAAAGAGAATGGAATCAATATACCGGATGATACGGATACCGCGTATTTAGGCGAACTTTCACTTGACGGCTCATTAAGGTATGTCAACGGAGTGCTGCCGCTGGTCAACGGGCTTAAAGATGCGGGTATAAAAACAGTCTTTGTTCCTTATGAAAATGCAAAAGAAGCCGCATTGGTTCAAGATGTTAAAATATTCGGTGCTAAGCATTTGGGAGATATTGTTAATCATTACACGGAATCGCCTCTTGAAGAAACTATTGTCGATATAACAAAATATCTGGAAGCAGGTATAGACTCCGACTATCCGTTTGATTTTAAGGATGTAAAGGGGCAGCAAAAGGCAAAAAAAGCCCTGGAAATAGCAGCAGCCGGCGGTCACAATGTTTTAATGTCCGGTTCTCCCGGTTCAGGAAAGACGCTTATGGCAAAATGTCTGGGCTCTATCCTGCCGCCTCTGGAACTTCAGGAGGCATTGGAACTCACTAAAATATACAGCATTTGCGGGCTTTTGGACCCTAAAGAACCCTTAATGACAAAACGCCCGTACCGGGCAGTACATCATACCGCCTCACAGACGGGTATTATCGGCGGCGGTTCCAACCCAAGACCGGGAGAAATAACACTTGCCCACAGAGGTGTATTATTTCTTGATGAAATGGTTGAATTTCCGCGCAGTGTGTTAGAAGTTTTAAGGCAGCCTCTGGAAGACGGAGAAGTTGTTATCTCTAGGGCTAAAAATTCTATAAAATATCCTGCAAAGTTTATGCTGATAGGCGCAATGAACCCTTGCCCCTGCGGGTATTTAGGCGATCGGGAAAAGCAGTGTACCTGTGCGGAGTATCAAATAAAAAGATACCGCTCAAGATTATCCGGCCCGTTACTGGATAGGATTGATTTAGTAATAAATGTACCGAGGCTGACAACAGACGAGCTTATTAATACAACTACAGAGGCGGAACCCTCTTCCGAGATAAGAGCCCGCGTGGTGAAGGCGCGAAAAATTCAGGCACAAAGATATAAAGGAGAAGGAATACTGACAAATTCCGAACTTAATGCAAAACAGATTAAAAAATATTGTATGCTGGATGCGGCTTCCGAAGAATTTATGAAAACGGCTGCGCAGAAATATCAGCTTTCCGGAAGAAGATACAGCAGGATATTAAAACTTGCACGCACGATTGCAGATTTAAATCTGAGTGAAAATATAAAGCTGGAACATCTTATGCAGGCATTTCAATTCAGAGTTGATATGATTTAAAAAATTTGGTACAATTTTTTTTAAAAGAAGAGAAAGGATTTATATGATGAAAAAGAATGGTTTTACAATGGCAGAGGTATTAATCACCATGGCAATTCTCGGCGTAATTGCCGCCATGACAATGCCTGCATTAATGAGCAATATTAACAGCAGCACCTGGCTGTCAGGGTTAAAAAACAGCGTAAGCATTGTAAATAACGGTTTTGCACAGATGCTTGCTTTAGAAAATGCTGATACCCTTGATGATACAAAACTATGGGGCGAAATAATAACAGCTGATGTAAATGCATCAAATAATGATGTAAAAGAAGAGATGGCGAAATATTTTAAGGTGGATAAAATGACAACCGGAGTTCCGTCAAGCACTCCGGTATATACATTACAAATGGCCGCATCAAGTACAATGGATCAGACCGTAAGGTTCTATCTTGCAAATTCTTCTACCTTAAATATTGTATTTCACAAATCCTCTTTAAACGCAGAGTGTAATGCAATAAAAAGTAGCGGCGGAAATTTATGTGAAAATTATGCAGACATTTACATTGACGTAAACGGGGATAAAAGACCAAATGTATTTGGACATGATATATTTAAATTTTATCTGTCCAGAGAAGGAAAAATTTACCCGTACGGCGGTGATGATATCAATTTATTTGATGAAAATGCACCAAAATGGAACACCGACAGCGGCTGCAAAGGAAAGGATCCCAAGGGCGACGGTTTAGCTTGTACAGCCAGAGTTCTTGAAGAGGATAAAATTTCTTACAAATAATTTTTAATAAAAAGTTTCATACAGGCCCTGAAAATTACAATTTTCAGGGCCTGTATATTAATTAATGTTCAAATAAATTATAAACAATAAAAAACTCCCGGAGATGGATTCGAACCACCGTTAAAAGAGCCAGAATCTTTCGTCCTGCCGCTAGACGATCCGGGAATAGTAAAATAAGAAGCTCTTACTTTTCATATAAATGATACAACGAACAAAGAATAATTGTCAATAAAAATACCCGTAACATTATATTGCTTATATTTATGATAAAATAATTGCTGTTAGATATTAAAATAAAACTGTATTTTTCCCTTTTTGAATATGCTGAACAAGGAGTTTTTTTGGAATTAAACAGAGATAGTATATTAAAAATTTTTAATAGAAATTTTTCTTTCCCGATAGTCGATACTCCTGTGGGAGAGGCTGTTTCTATGCCGCCGATTCAGGCGTTTTTATTCGCCAATATTACCGGGGCCGGATATTTAGATGATGACTGTTTCCCTTTCACGCCCAAAGGAATGCTGAAAATTTTAAGAGAAGCGTTTAATTACAACTTTGTGACCGGAATTTTCGACAGACATAATTTATACTGTTCCCCGGGTGAGTTAATAAAAACAAAGCCTTACTTGTTTGAAGGTAATAAATATATTATTTTATGTGAAGCAAACAGCGAATCCGATTTCCGCAATAAAATACAATCTGTCTATCAAAACCTTACCCGTCAAGGAATTAAAACAACTGACTTTATTATTTTCAGAATCGAATCCTGGAAAAATGGCAACGGAATGGAATGTTTTTTAGAATATTTGACTTGCGAATATTTTAAAAAACAAGGTTTCATCGTCGAAAACCAAGTACCGCTCAGACATACTATAGGTACTCCGGATTTTGCCGGGTATAAAATTAAAGACAGCCAAGGGTTTCATATTATTGAATTGGCGCTGCAAAGAATTACCGGAAATTATGTAATTTCTAAAACTCCTTATATAGAAAAAATGATTGTCGGAGAGGCTAAAACTTCAACGGCTGTTATGGCTTCCCAGCTGGAAAAATATTTAACTACCGGGCTTTTTGTTCAAGGATTTGAAATTCATCCGGATAAAAAAGCGCCAGCCAAAAAAAGCTTCGGGTTAATCCGTTTAAACAATGATTTTGAGCTTGAATGCAGAGAACCTGAGGCTGATTATATACCTGAATCAGCTTCTTTTAACCCAAAAGAATATAATACATGGTTTATTAACTACTTGAAGCTATACATTATATCAAATTTTACGAATGCCGAGCTAATAGAATACATAAACAGGTTAAATCCAAAAGGTGAGTATAAGCAAGACAAGATAATCCGAACAATAAAAGAATTGTCTGTAGAAGAATTGATGAAAGCAATAAAGGAGTAGATTATGTCTTCCGGTATGTCCAGTGACCAGGTTATAAAAAATGAAATCAAAGAAAAAATAAAAAAATTTGACAACATTACACTCCGAATTTTTCCGGACAGCAGCAATGAGGATCAAAAGCTTGTCGAAAACGGAGGATTAACATTTTCTTATAATGGTGTAAACTATGGTTCATGTGACGCAGCCTGGTTTGAGAAAAAAAATGTTAACGGCACTATTACAGAAGTGCCCTTAATTGGTCTGGAAGGAACGGATGCTTTAAACAGAGGCAGTACGGGAAATGCTCAATATCAACGTTTCCATCACGCTTTGGGCGCGGTAAAAAACGGATATATCGGCATTTATTATCTTAGAAAAGGAATCAGCTGTATACAGCCGGATTTATTTGAAATGGCGTATAACGCAACGCTTCAGGAAAAAGGCACATACCTTATTATTCAAGATCTGTCCATTGTAAATGACCTGTTGGAACTTATTGTAAAATACGGCAGAAATTCTAAGCAAGTTAATGATTTTTTGAAGAATTATACAGAAGAAAAACATAAATATTGGTATGAAAATAAATTTTCTAAATACCAGCATAATTGGGAAATTTTTGCCCAAAAAAGATCAACAATATTAAAAGAAGAATCCGTAATTAAATATACCGGCCGTATGAAGCGGAACTTTACGGACAGTTCACAACGTGCAGGACATATCGCAGTCGGTGAAATGTATTTATCAAAATATTTATTTTACGGCAAAAAGGTATACTATCTCTGCCCCAGAATGAATAACGCCGACATTGTTTATCTCGACAAACATAAAGCCAACGATAAAGAATGGCATCTGCTAAGACACGAAGACAATGTTTATTATTTAACCAGAGATAACCTTGACGGAGTACCTCAAGATGTTCTGAATAATCTGGAGTTGATTTCGGATATTCCTCTAAAAAACAGTAAAGAAAAAAAAGAATATAACAGGTGTATTGAAGTTATAAAAAACGGATTAAAAAATGGGAGTATAAAATTAAAACTATAAGGAGAGTTGATGGCAGAAGAACAATATTTTTATTATAAGGATAAATCAAAAAAAATTATTCCGGATCCGGATAAAAATAAACATTTTTTGGCAAAAAAAATTCTGGATGAAATTTTTATGACTCAAAAAGATTTAATTCCTTCAATATACAAAGAGAATTGGAACCGTGTTAAGCTATATCAGCCTGCAGGGATTGTAGAAAAAGCACAGGCAATACTTCTTAATATTAACGATGGCGCATACGATTTAAGAAATAAAATAAACAATTTAACAGGAAAAGAATGGACAAAATTCACCTGCAGCTGGTTTATTTTTAATGCTCTGCAGAGCGATTTACAGGAAGAACGGGCTGTTACCAAAGAAACCCAAGCTCATCCTGCGACATTTTCACCAACCATGATATCTGATTTTATAAACTTTTTTACCAAAGAAGGCGATATTGTTCTTGACCCATTTGCAGGAATCGGAAGCACTCTTGTTGCGTGTAAAAGAAATAACAGAGTCGGTTATGGTATTGAATTAAATAAAAAATATTTTGATATAATTCTACAGAGAACTCCTGAGTTCAAAAATAATATATTTAATGAGGATTGCAGAAATATTGACAAATTAAATCTGCCGTTGATAAACTATTCAATATCATCACCGCCATATTGGAATGTTTTAAACAGAAGTACAGACGGTTTTAAAAAAGAACGCGAAGAAAAAGGACTGGATATAAACTATTCTGACCAAGCGGCTGATTTAGGAAATATTGATGACTATGATGTTTTTTTACAAGAAGTCTGTTCGGTGTACTTCAAATTATATGATTTATTAGCTGATGGTGCATATATTACGATAATAGTAAAAAATATTAAAAAGGGCGGTAAAATGTACCCTCTGGCTTGGGATATTGCACGCATATTAGGACAAAAGTATGTTTTAAAAGACGAAAAAATTTGGATACAAGATAAAATCAGCCTCTCTCCCTACGGTTATCCAAATTCCTGGGCAAGCAATATTTTACACCACTACTGCCTGATTTTAAGGAAAGAATAATGAAAGAGATTCTTGATAAAATAATAAATTCTTTATATTCTGACGAAAATTATCAAAAAGAATATTCCGGTATATATAAACTGCATAAATATTGGGCCCGAAAACCCTGGTATATAGTAGAAAAATATATCTGCGAGTATTCGTCTCCCGGCGATACAGTTATGGATCCTTTCTGCGGCAGCGGCTGCACCGGATTGGAAGCAGTAATTAACAACAGAAATTTTATCGGCAGAGATCTAAACCCGGCTGCAATTCGTGTATCCTGCGGAACACTTATGAATAATATTAATTTCAAAGAATTTTCTAATGATTTTGAACAATTAATCGCCGGCTGCAAAGATAAAATAATGACTCTATATTCTGCCGGTCAAATTTGTCCAAAATGCGGCGCCCGGCTTTATTATAAATACATTAATATCGGTCCGAAATTTAAGAATGAATATACCGCTGTTTTGTACTGCGATAAATGCAAATTCAAAGGGATGAAATATAAATTGACAAAAGAAGAATGTCTTGATTTGAAAAAATATGACAACCTAAAAATACAGAACCGTATTCTCCAGAAAAATTTCCCTAAAAAATTTTATAAAGACAGGTTTAGCTACAAAGGTATCTCTTCTGTTGCACAAATGTATACAAAAAGAAATTTATACGCATTATCCTTATTATTCGAAGAAATACAAAAATTAAAAGGCAAAAACAAAGAATTATTTACATTGGCATTTACCAATACCGTATTACACGCAAGTAAATTAAAAAGCGAAAATATACGTCCTCTGGGTGTAAATAATTATTGGATACCTGATGATTATATCGAAGAAAATGTGTGGTTTCGTTTTTCAGACAGGCTTACAAATATTCTTAAGGCCAAAAAAATCCAATACAAACGTGAAAATGAAAAAAGAGCTGCAAAAATAAACTACGGTTCCTGGGTGATTAACAAAGAATCCGCACTAAAAAAAACAGAAAAAAACAGTATTGATTATATTTTTACTGACCCGCCATACGGCGAGGCAATTCAATATTCCGAACTCTCTTTTATATGGAATGCCTGGCTGGAAGAAGACTACGATACTAAAGAAGAGGTTATAATAAACCCTGCCCAGGGAAAAAGCGAAAATGAATTTTATGACTTATTGACAAAATCTCTTTATAACATATATAACGCGCTTAAACCCGGCAAATATTTTACACTGTGCTTTCAAAACAAAAGTTCAAAAATATGGAAATCCATAATTTCAATCTGCCGTGATATAGGTTTTAAACTTGTAGATACCAGTATTTATGATACTTATGGTTCTCCATACAATAAAAGCTGGGCTAACTTTTCACCAAAATCGGATATTTATGTGACCTTTCAAAAAACTTCAGTTTCAAAACAAGATTTTTACAGCCAAAAAGAATCTGTCGAAAGTATTATTAAAGAAGTATACTCGTATTTAAAAACTGAAAATATCAACAATAATCGCTTGTACGATTTAACTATCTCATATTTATTGTGGTCTTTGTACTATAACAAACAAGATATTGAAGTGAAAAACTTTGACATAAAACATTTTTCAGATTTTGTAAAAAACAATCTGCAGACTGAATGATAATTTTATTTTTTCAGCAAAAATATTTTTTACGGGTTTTTATTTATATATCAGAGAGGAATAATAACCATGACAAATGTAAACTTTGAATCAACTTACAGAATTAAAATTACTCAGGCAGGAATTAACCAGGCTAAAAAAACAAAGCTGGCAGAACTTGTAAAAACGTATCCCAACGGAATGATTGGCAAGGGAAAAGACGGATACGCCAGAGTGTCGGTTCCGGAATGTGAAGACAATAATTTTATCAAAAAGCTTAAAAACATCGGATATAAAATCTTCCAAATATTTGAAGCACATGATGTTGACAAACATGAGCTTGATTACTACATAAAAGAAAACCTTGATACCAGAAACTACAGGCAGGTCGGAAA
Source organism: Candidatus Gastranaerophilales bacterium (assembly GCA_944325815.1). Taxonomy (GTDB): domain Bacteria; phylum Cyanobacteriota; class Vampirovibrionia; order Gastranaerophilales; family Gastranaerophilaceae; genus CAG-196. Next base: position 3,984 of record CALVBV010000034.1, on the reverse strand, counting down.
AAACATAAAAAGAATGTCAACAGAAATGAAACTCCAAAAACGTTACGAAAGAAAAACCGTAAAACCGGAAGTACAAACAGAAACTTCAGAAGCTGAAATATCAAAAGAAGTTAAAAAGAAAGAACCTATTGTTTATCCAAAGGCCCCCAAAATACCGGATCCCGTCAGCAAGAAAAACAAAATCAGAAACTCTGCAGACTACATCAGAATAAAAAAACAGTATGGAGAAGAAGCCGCTGAGTTTATATTTTTTGGCAGATAAACAGTTAAATATCTTTCGGCTTGGTTAAAAAACCTTGAGAAAACGGGACATTTTTATTGACAAATCCTGTCCTTACAATATTACGTCCGAATTTTTTTTCAAGCTTGTCAAGACTTTTTCCGAGTTTTTCTGTTTTTTCCCGCGCAGAATTATCATTGAAAAGCAGAAGCTGTTCCTCTTCAGCGTTATTAAAGTCCTCAAGAACAATTCCGATACTGCGGTAAAGAACCTTGGGACTGTACATTTTTTCTAAAAGCGGAAAGACAGCACGGGAGATTTCAAACTCAAAATCCGTCGGAGAAGGAAGAGATATTTTTTCATACAGAGTTACAAAATCTTTTGTTTTTAGTATAAGCCCCGCAGTGCTGCATCTGCAATTAATTCTGCGCAATCTTGTACACACATCATGAACATGAATAGCAAGTTCATTCTTTAAAAAATCCAAATCGGAAGAGAACTCCAAAAAAGACTTTGTGTCGCTTATAGACTTTGGAAGTTCGACCTTATTGCTGATAGGTGATATCATGTTCCCCAAAAGTTCTGATTTCATGGCAAGTCCGTTTTTGCCGAGTTTTGCCTTTATCCACCAATCCGGTTTTTGAACAAAATCAAAAGCCGAACGTACCCCGAGCCCCCGGAGTTTTACACCGAGCCTGCGCCCGATTCCCCAGACTTCTTGAATTTCAGTGTGATTTAAAAGTTCTTGTATTTTACATTTTCCCGCAAGACAAACATGATTGCTTCGCGTTTTAGACTTGTCAGAAGCCAGCTTGGCAAGAGTTTTGCTTCTGCTTATACCTATTGATACGGGGATTCCTGCTTCGTCCCAAACTTTTTTTTGCAAAAACCTCGCAAGTTCATAATAATTCTTTTTATAAAGCTTTGTAAGTCCCGTAAAATCAACAAAAGCCTCGTCAATAGAATATACCTCAACATTCGGGCTGAAATCTTTCAAAATCTTCATTACCATGCCGGAAATTTTAGTATAAGCATAATGATTTGCTGTAATATAAATACACTCCGGATACTTCTCAACAGCCTGAAAAAGCGGAATACCCATCGGAACTCCAAGCATTTTTGCTTCTCGCGAACGGGAAATTACACATCCGCGCTCGCCTGACACAACACTTACCGGAAGCCCGTTGAGTTCAGGATTAAGTTTGCGCTCACACGATACAAAAAAACTGTCACAATCTATTAATGCAATATATTTTTGATTAGTCATAGCGTTCTATTCAAAAGAATAATCAACTTTCTTTTTTTTCCAGTCATAAATTTTATGCTTTGGAAGAATTTCCATCAAGAGCCCTTCGCCGTACCTTTTAACATACCACTTGTGAAACCTCAGTGCGCGTTTTATATCAGTGGTTCTAAATTTGTCGGTTTTTTTCCCGCCCTTTATTTGAACCATCCGATACAAAGTTTCTACATCTTCTCCGGTTTGAATATCCAGCATAATAATAGTGTATCATATTAATAAAATAAAAACTCTTACCTTTCGGATAAGAGTTAGGATGTAGTTAGTTTTGAGAAAGAACTGAATTTAAAACTTAACAGGTATATTTATATAAACGCCGCTTCCGTAGTACGGCCTGTAGTAAAAATCATTACAAACCATCATGGAATAATCACACCAATGCGGTCTGTAAAAAATTCCCGTACGGGGTCCGTGATGAGGCGGGGTAATCCTTCGCGGAGGAGGAACCCTGCGCATCCCGGGCCCGGCTCTTAAGACATGCCCGCCGGGAGGGGGCGGTACTGCATGAGCAGGTAGTGAGAGAAATGATATTGAAAATAAGCAAAGAAGAGAAAGAACCTTTTTCATACTTACACCCCCTTTAACTATATAACGATAAAAAAATAAAATTGTTCAAATATTAAGGGGCGGCATTTTAAAAAATGCCGCCCCTTAAATAAAACCCGGACTTTTTATTGTTCCAGAATATAGTTCAATAAAGTTCGAACCCCTGCACCTGTTGCGCCTTTAATAAATTCTTTTTGTGGTTTTTCCAGAAAAGCAGTTCCTGCAATATCAATATGCGCCCATTTTACATCTTTGACAAATTGCTGTAAAAATACCCCTGCGGTAGAAGCCCCGCCCCAGCGGGAACCGGTATTTTTCATATCTGCAATATCACTTTTCAGGCTGTCAAAATATTCTTCCCACAACGGAAGCTGCCAAAAACGTTCTCCGCTTCTTTCTGCGGTATTAATAAGATTTTTAACCAGAGTTTCGTCATTCCCCATAATTCCGGAAGCCTGTGTTCCCAAGGCAACCATACAAGCCCCCGTTAATGTTGCAAGATCAATGACTTCATCAACCCCGAGCTCGCAAGCGTAGCAAAGCGCATCTGCAAGAGTTAAACGGCCTTCCGCATCAGTATTATCAACTTCAATTGTTTTACCGTTTTTAGCGGTCAAAATATCTCCCGGCTTATATGCACTGCATCCCGGCATATTTTCACAAGCTGCAATTATACCGTGAACTTCAACTTGAGGGTGCAGCTCTCTTATGATGCTCATAACGCCTATTACACATGCTGCTGCAGACATGTCGTCTTTCATAGTAAGCATGGAAGAAGGCGGTTTAATATCCAATCCCCCGCTGTCAAATGTTATGCCTTTACCAATAAGCGCAATTTTCTTTTTGGGATTATCAACCTGGTATTTCATGTGGATAAATTTAGGCTCGCGGCTGCTTCCCTGAGCAACTGCGAGAAATGCCCCCATGCCCATTTTCTCACACTCATCTTTAGAATAAATTTTAGTATCAAGCCCTAAATCAGAAGCAATGAGAGCAAGTTCTTCCGGTGTTGCAAATTGAGCGGGTTCGTTCGCAAGATTCCTGGCAAAAGTCATGGCAGAGGCAATTTTTTCTGCTTTTTTAACCAAATCTGCATTTGCCTGAACATATAGTTCTTGAACTTTATTATCCTTCTTTTCGGATTTATATTTATCAAACGTATAATCAGCAATAAAAGCCCCTATCGTAAGCTGTTCCGAGTAATCAAAATCAACTCCGTCAAGGGAGAAAGCAACTTTTTTAGCTTCCATTTGCATAGCTTTTTTAATCGCTTTGGCAGCGGCTTCTCTAAGTTTATCCGGGGAAAATTCTTCTCTCTTCCCGAATCCTATAACCAGGACTTTTTTAAACACATCTTTACCGTATGTAGGTAAGAGATATATTTCTCCGAACTTGCCTTTAAAATTATCCTGCTCAACAGCATAGGTATTAGCAAGTTCTACGGAAGTTTTTTCATTTTCAAACAAGTTAACGACAAGAATGTCGGATTCAATTGTTTTTACGTTATCAACAACTTTAATTTCCATAAAAACTCCTTTCTTATTTGTTTATATTGTATACAAACGAGAAGAAATTTTAAATACATTAAGCGGATTATAAACAAAGTATTTGACAACAGATTTTGTTTAGATTATTATAACTTTTGTTGACAGCCGGTTAAGGGCGTTTAGCTCAGGGATGCAGAAAAGGTTCCTAAGGTTTAACGCAAAATCCGGGCGTTTAGCTCAGTTGCCGAGTGAGGCACAAGGGCGGATGGTTCACGAAGAGTTTGAAGGTTGGTGCCGAACGGTTTCAGAATATGGACGCTCTACCAACTGAAAAAATGAAAATTGAATAAGGTGCGCGGGCGTTTAGCTCAGTTGGTAGAGCGTCTCCCTTACAAGGAGAGGGTCAGAAGTTCGAGTCTTCTAACGCCCAC
>CALVBV010000033.1 GCA_944325815.1 Candidatus Gastranaerophilales bacterium | reverse complement strand
CCCAAACACCCCTCCCCGAAATCAGAGATTTCGACCCTCCCACAAGGGGCGGGTTAAGCTTAATCACTTAGTCACTTAATCACTTCATTAACGAACTCTTCACGCTTCACGCCTCACACTTCACTCATTACTTGAATAGTTGAAAAGTAGTTATAAATTCTTGATCACTTGATCACCTGATCACTTGGTCACTTCATTAACGAACGCTTCACGCGTCACGCCTCACGCTTCACTCCGTCATCACCTAGTTCAAGCCAAGCTGGCTTCTGTAAAAACCGTTGCTTGCAATTTTCTGCTGAACAAGATTATTGCCGGCATCTGAGGCTAAATACATTTCGCTTAACTTATTCAATCTCTTTGTTAATCTTGAATCAGGATATGTTTTAGATGCAGACTTTAATTTAGTCCAGCAGGCAGCCTCTTTTTGAGTAGCTAAAGTCTCTTCTTCCAAATCTGCACTATATCCTGTATGGCAGCTTTCATGAGCTATTAAGCAAGCTATCTGCTCAACAGGCGCATTTTTATATGCCGAATTTATTAATATTACACGTGTTCCGTAATTATTATACGTACTTACCGCAAAAGCTTTTTTACCGTTGTAAACCATTGACAAACTGTCAAATTTTACTCTCATTGCGTGGCGCTGCAAGTTTCTTAATACATCGACTTCTCCGGAACGCTCTAACAATTGAATAGCTGATATAATTTTTGCGTCGCTTGAAAAATCTGATGCTCTGTAGGCAAATGCCTGGTTCAGGGTAAAAAATAAAAATGCAAAAAACACTAATACTACTTTTTTCACGATAAATAAAGCTCCTAATCAACAATTTAAACTTCAGATATTAGTGTTTACGGCTTTTTTTCATGAAACTTTAGTGAAAATTAAAACATTGTTACAAAAATATACAATTATTTACAGAAATTAACGAAATAAATTCCTGTAAATAACGGCGAAATCCTTTCCCCTATTGGAAAGTAGAAAATTTTTTTAAACTCAGTTAAAATAAAAATTTGAGTAAATATTTTTTAGATTTAAAACAAGAAAATATTATTTCCGATTAATCAACCCTTCGCAGAGCACAAATCTGCCAAGCAGCTCAACTTCACAATATCTGCGCAATGATTCGACAAAACACTCATTCTCGCAAAATCCGCCTGACAGATATATCTTACCGGGCTTCTTTGCAAAACTCCAGGCATTAAATGCAATTCCGTGTACAAATTTAGACACAGCTTCTGCAGGCTGAATGCCGTTAGAAATTGAATCCATTATTTTTTCCATCCCGAAAATTCCGCAAGTTACTGCAAATTTATCTTCATTGAACCTTAACTCCTCAGGTTTAACCCCGTAAAACTTCAAAAGCATTTCAACTGTTGCCCCCGTAGAGCTTGCGCAGGAAGTGTTCCAGTCCATATCATGGAATTTTCCGTCCTTAAATCTTATCCACTTGGCGTCTCTGCTTCCCAAATCCAGGACAGTCGCATCAGAATCTATCTCACGCCCCTTTGCGCCATTGGCAAGCGCTATTATCTCATTTTCGTCCGCAGACGACATGTGACCGCAAGCATGATCAGGAATTATATTCAAAGATTTTATAACAGAAGAAGGTAAAATATAATAATAATTACCATTCCTGCTATTCTTTAAAAACTTTTCCTCAAAACAATTTTTATCACTAATAATTTTTGAATATGTAGTCCCTGCGTCTAAATAAATCATTTTAAGTATCTTAATTATTTCTAAAACCGCATAAAATTCATTTTATGTTTTTCAAGATAAGCCTTCAAATCTCTCTTGATTTCCGGTGCAAGAATATAAAGAACAATAATGTTCGGAACACAAAGCGCTATCATCATCGCATCTGTAATATCAATAACAGATTTAACGTTCATAGCTGAACCCACGATAATGAATAAGCAATAAATCAGGTTAAATGCAAGAACACGTTTTTTGCCTTCTCCGAACAAGAATGTCCAGGCCTTCTGTCCGTAATATGCCCAGGAGATTAAAGTTGAAAGCGCGAACATAATCGCAATTGCTGATAATATAACCGGGAAAAACGGTATTACGGATTGAAAAGCGTTTGAAGCAAGTTCAATCCCTGATATTTCTTTAGTTGCCTGTGTGCAGGCGCCTGAAAATACGATTGCAAAAGATGTGAATAAACAAAGAACACCTGTTAAGAAAGTTTCAATAAGAGCAACAAAACCTTGAGAGACAGGTTCTTTTGTCTGAGCTGTAGCATAAACAATTGCGGCAGCGCCGGTACCTGCTTCGTTACATTGAACAGAACGTCTCAAACCAATGATAATGGTTCCGAAAATACCGCCTGCGACAGCCGTAGGATGAAATGCCTCTTTTAAAATAAGCCCAATCGCATGCGGAATATTAACAAAGTTTGCAAATATAACAATTAATCCTGACACAATGTACATAATACACATAGTAGGCGTAAGAATGGTTGTAACTTTAGCTATGCTCTTAATCCCGCCAACGATAACCATCCCGATAAGGATTGCAACAATCAGGCCGACAACCCAAGTAAAGCCTTGCAAGAAGCTGTGTTCCCCTCCGGTAATGAATACCATTTGATGTGCGGTTTGGTTAATCTGAATCATATTACCGCCGGTTATACCGCCTCCGATACAGAGTATAGCGTACACAACAGAAAGCGGCTGACCAAGCCAGCGCATTTTCTTTCTCGTTAGCCCGTGTGCTATATAGTGCATAGGGCCGCCGGAGATAGAACCGTCAAGGTTCACTCTTCTATATTTAACAGCAAGAGTCGCCTCGACAAACTTGATAGACATACCCAGAAGCGCCCCTGCAAAAATCCAGAATGCAGCGCCGGGGCCGCCGATTGAAATAGAGATTGCAACGCCTGCGATACTTCCTATGCCGATTGTTCCTGATAATGCAGTGGCAAGTGCCTGAAAGGACGAAACTTCACCGCATCCGTCAACATTCTTTTCCGCAGGTTTTCTGATTACATCGATTGCGTGTTTAAACCCCCAAACAGAAATTCCTTTATAATAAATAGTAAAGAAAAATCCGGCGATAAGAATCCAGAAAATAATAATCGGAACATCATAACCGCAAATTTTAATCGGGAAAAAGATTAATCTTGCAACCGCGTCGGATACAGGCGCTACGTGTTTATCCATAAAAGCATCAACGTTCATTGCCTGAGCTGACTGCAAGGTTGAAAACATAGTAAATAACATCGTAAAAAATCTTTTCATAAAAACATTTACCTCAATACTCGACTAACGTACAATCTCTCGTATTCTTTAATTTTACCAAAAACAAGTCAAGTAATTAAAAAATCGTTACATTTATCAATAAATGTAACATTTCCAAAAAACGTGAAAAAAGAGAGGGGGGCGAAGCCTGTCGGCTTCGCCCCTTGGAATAACCGAAGTGAGCGGTTAAAATTTATTTTGCTTGATTTTTCTCAAGCTCGCTTAATCGTTTTTCTAAATCTTCGATAATTTTTTGCTGATTTTGGTTTTGTTCTTTAAGCGCCTTGATTTCATCTTTCATACCGGTAATGTCTTCTGCAAAAGCTGTAATCTTCGCATCAAGTTCTTTTACTGCATTAATTACAGCATAAAACATATCATCCCATCTGATACTCAGGTATCCGTCTCCGTCTAATTTTACAGCATCCGGAAAAACTTTTTGTAAATCTTGTGCAATCACACCTACCTGAGGAGTTTTTGTCTTATCATTTTTAAAAGTATAATGATAAAAATCCAATTTTTTAAGGGCATCTAAACCTGGGTTTCACCCAATCATTCACGCACGCTATGGTTCGCTTCGCTCACACGCGTGCGAAAACAGCGCCGCGAGCGTGCGGCAGAGCCGCGATAGCGAGCGTAAGAGTGCGGGCTTGCCCGCTGCAGCCATTCAATCAAACGCCCGTAAGGGCGTAGAAAGCGATTGCGTGTTTTCTCTTTCTTTTCGTTCTTTTCTTTCTCTTTTTAGTCGCAAAAAAAGAGAAAGAAAAGGACAAGATAAAAGTATCTCATTGAGGGTGTTTCAACCTAAAAAAAACAGCCTCAATGTAACTCAATGGGTATTAAGTTACATTGGATGTAACATACATACCCGCGTCTTTACATAGATACTTTACCTAAAACAACTCTTCTTTCCGCACCGGTGCAGGATGGAAGATTGTTCGGGATATTATAATAATTACAATAACCTAAAAGCGCAAATGCAGCTGTTTCCTTAAAATTGTTAGAAATTCCGTAATCTTCATGAGTTTTTAACTCCATTCTTTTCGGAAGATAACTCCTTAAAAATCTCATTAAAGTTTTATTATAAGCACCGCCCCCGCCGATTACTACAGTATCCGGAACCACAATCGGATATACAAAACGCTCATAAGCCTGAACAATGGTTTTCGCCGTTAATGCCGTAAGAGTTGCAAGTATATCGCAAGGCTCAGATGGCGCTGTTTTTAAAATATTTTCTATATACTTATTGGAAAAATATTCCCGTCCGGTTGTTTTGGGAGGAGATATATAATAATATTCATCCTGCAAAAGACAATCCAGCCAGCTCTCGCAAACATTGCCAGAACCGGCAATATTTCCATCTTTATCATATTTTTGCCCGAAAAATTTTTGTGCACAGTAATCAATCATTAAATTACCGCATCCTGTATCAAAACCAAATGTATCACAATAGTCAGAAACCACCGTTACATTGGAAATTCCCCCGATATTCTGCACTAGAGAGTTTTTAAACCACTTTTCATCAGCAAAGCACACTAATGGCGCACCCTGCCCGCCATAAGCAATATCTTTTTCCCTGAAATTAGATATCACCATACAGCCGGTCTCTTTGGCTATCACAGAACTCTCCCCTATCTGGAGTGTACTTTTCAAACTTATATTATCCAATTTTTCATCATAAGGATAATGATAAACAGTCTGACCGTGGCATGATATAAAATCCGGTCTGCCAAATTCTCCTATCAAAATATTTGCGGCATCCGCAAAACACTTCCCGACTGCAAAATTTAACTGACACAACTCTTTTATTGAAATATCACCCCGAAATGCCGAAAAAAGTTTTGCACGTATATGCTCAGGGTACGGATGATTAATCCCCTGAATTAATTTTACAGAAAAATCCGGATAAACTTCACACAGCCCCGCATCTATTGAATCGCAAGATGTACCGGACATGAGAGATATTACTTTTTTTGATGTTTTTTCTTCCATAATCTTGATTATATCATAATGAGGATGTAAAAAGAGTCGAAAAAAAATGACAATTTTTCTGCAAATTCTAATAAAAAAAGGTTTCTAAAACCAAGAAACCTTCTTAACCCAATAATCTCCTACCCCAAAAAAAATTTTTTTTTCCTCAAATCTCTCCTCTAAGATTTGTATTTTTTAAAATAAATTGATTTGTGTTTAACTTAATTGATTTGTGTTTTTTTCTTTAAATTTTTGTATCTTTTTTCTATTTTTGACTCCCCCCGAGCCTTGCAGCCATCACTCCTTTCAGGTATGTGTATATAGTATAATTTTCCAATCTTTTTCGCAAGTAAATAATTTCATAAAAATTTTTACAATAGACCATGCTTCCCATAATTATTATAAAAAATCTGTATTTACAAAAGTTAACAAGCGTTTTAAAAAAAAATTATATTGACAAAACTTTTTTATCGTTCAATCAGCCTTATTCTTGTATCAGAATAGTATTCCTTGTTATTATTATCTGCGTTTTCCACACGTATAATTTTATTATCAAGCTCATTGTTCGGACTTATTTCAGCAGCTTTTCTCAAATATCTTAAAGAAGCTTCGGTATCTCCGAATTTTTCATAAATATCGCCTATTTTATACAATGTTTCATAGTGTTTGAAATACCCTTTTTTGAAAGCCCTTTTATACATATTAAGCGCATCTTTATACTGTTCTCTTTTATAAAAAAACTCCCCGAGATAAAAATACGACTCCGGCCTCGATTTATTTATCCCCATTGCTTTATAAAAACATCCCTTTGCATACTTATCCATGCCGCACAAATCATACAACCTGCCCAAACGCACCGGATAAATTATATTGTCAGGACATTTTCGGCATAAAATCATATAAAGATTCAGAGCACTTGTCATCTCTTTATTAATATTGCCGTCCGATGACTTCAACGCCATTCCGTAATAAAATTCCGCCTTCTTTTCAAGTTCATTTTGATTAAGTTTTGTATAATCAATCGGAATCGTATATTGAATATTCCCTTCCACAGCCGAAAATGCCGGAAGCATCGTTAATATCAGAAAAAATAAAATCCTAATCAGTTGTCTCATATAAATTATCTTAATATTACATAATAATATCTATTATATCAGGAAATTTTTTAGTAGAATATAAAAAGAGGGTTTACTGCGTGAAAGAACTTATTTGCTTATCAGTATTCATAATCCTTGCCGTAATATTTGCGGTAATAATGATTGTTGCAGGATTTATCTGCGGATACAGCAACAAATGTGCCGTAAAAGAATCAACCTATGAATGCGGTCTTAAGCCGGCATCTGAGAACGGAAACAATTTTGATGTCAGATATTTTAATTATGCGGTAATGTTTTTAATATTTGATATCGAAACGATTTTCCTTTACCCGTTTGCCGTATTTGTAAACCAACTGGGGCTGTTTGCAATAATTGAAGCATTTATTTTTGTTATGTTATTGTTATTTGGCCTGTTTTTTGCGATAAATAAGAAAATGCTGAGGTGGCTGTGAATATAATAATCTCTTCTATTGATTATATTCTAAATCAAAGCAGGGCAAATTCTCTGTGGCCTCTGACGTTTGCAACATCTTGCTGCGGAATAGAAATGATGCAGACAGTTGCTTCGGATAATGATATAGCGCGTTTTGGTTCGGAAGTTTTCCGGGGTTCTCCCAGACAGGCAGATTTGTTAATCTGCGCCGGAACGATTACACATAAAATGGCGCCGCCTCTTTTGAGACTTTACCAGCAGATGCCCGAGCCTAAATATGTTATTGCCATGGGGGCATGCACTTGCGGCGGCGGAATGTTCGCAGAGACCTCTTATTCTGTAATCAAAGGAATTGATAAAATTATTCCGGTGGATATTTATCTGCCTATGTGCCCGCCTAGACCGGAGGCATTGATTGATGCGATTAGAAAATTACAGAGTAAAATAAAAAATGAATCTGTTTTAACAAGAAAAGAGTTTGTTAATTCACACAACATAAATTTAAAAGAAGAATGCGGCATTCTTATTAACAAAGAATTAAATATTACACAATCGGGTGTTAACCCATTACAAACGGAAGCAGGTGAATAATGAATTGGAATGAGTTTGAAAAAATATTTGACGACTGCGAACTTGTCGGCAGTAAAATTGTTATTAAGTCAAATTTATCCGGAGTGATAGACTTTGTACTCAAAGAATATCCCTATGACATGCTGAAAGAAATTATCGCATCAGATAAAGGTGATGAAGGAGTTGAGCTTACTTATCACTTATATTCTGTTGATGATGAAGAAGATTTGTTCATCTCAATAACAGTCAAAGATGAAATTGAGAGCGTAACAAATTTCTTTAAATCTGCAGAAGCTGATGAGTGCGAAATCTATGACTTATTCGGAATAAAATTTATCGGCAATGAAAACCTGAAACGTCTCTACATGCCGGAGGGATGGCAGGGGCATCCTTTGAAAAAAGATTACAAAGAAACTGACCAAAGATTGGAGTGGAATGACTAACTGCCTGAGCTTAAATCTCGGGCCTCAGCATCCATCTACGCACGGTGTTTTGAGGCTTTTGCTTAAACTTGACGGAGAAAAAATTCTTTCTTGCGAGCCTGATATCGGGTATTTGCACAGGGGGATGGAAAAGATGGCTGAAAAAATGTCATATATCCAATATCTTCCGCTGGTTGACAGAATTGATTATCTTGCAGGTTTTTTCTACTCGGAACTTTTTTGCAGAACAGTTGAGAATGCCCTTGAGATTGAACTTCCGGACAAAGTTCGTGCAATAAGGGTCATGCTTTTGGAACTCAACAGAATATCATCCCACCTTCTCTGGATTGGGGCATTTTTAATGGATTTAGGCGCGGTGTCACCGTTTTTCTATGCTTTTCGCGAACGCGAAATGATTTTAAGATATTTTGAAAAACTCACCGGTCAGAGGATGATGTACAATTACTTTGTATTCGGAGGGGTAAGAAAAGATATTGAGTTTTTAGAAGATGTTGAAGAAATTTTATCAATTCTTCCCGAAAAACTTGATGATTACGAAAAAATTATTACGGATAATCCAATTTTCATTATGCGTACAAAGGGTAAAGGAATTTTGGAGGCTAAAACCGCACTTAATTATGCAATTACGGGGGTTAATCTGAGGGCAAGCGGTGTGGATTATGATTACAGGCATAATGATCCGTTATATAAAGGATTTGATTTCAGGGCGGTTGTTATGGACGGCAAAGATTCCTGGACAAGGTATAAGGCAAGGATTTTAGAGATTAAAGAGAGCATGAACATTGTTCATCAGGCGCTTGTTTATCTGAAAGAGGGTGGAAAATTAGAGCAGAAATTGATAAATCCGCTCAACCTTAAACTGCCTGAGGGTGATTATTTTCAGGAAATTGATGCACCCAGAGGGACTGCCTGCTGTTATATTAAATCAACAGGAGAGGATAAACCGTACAGGCTCAAATGGAGAACGGGCTCTTACTATTCTGTTAACCTTTTAAAAAAACTTTTAAAGGGCGAGTATCTTAATGATGCAATAGCGATTGCGGGTTCTTTAGATATAATTCTCCCGGAGGCTGATAAATAGATGAACTACCTTTATTTCTTATATATAGAATTTTTACAAAAGCATGGTGTCCCAAAGTTATTCGGAGACATAACTTTTTATGTGATACCGTTTTGTATAGTCTTTGCTGTGCTGCTTGTTGTAATATTAATTCTTGTGCTTGCAGAAAGAAAGCTCTTGGGATTTTTTACCCAGAGAAAAGGCCCGAACAGAGTCGGATACTGGGGGCTTCTGCAGACTCTTGCAGACGCTTTTAAACTCCTTTGCAAAGAAAATATCACGCCTGATAAAGCTGATAAATTTTTATTTAATCTTGCGCCGATTCTTGTGTTTATTCCGGCAATAACCGCTGTCGGAATTATTCCTTACAGCGCGGAGTTCACATTTGTAAACACCCAGACAAATGTCATTTTATATCTGATACTTTCTGCGTTTCCAATTTTAAGCATATTTCTTGCAGGCTGGGCAAGCTCAAATAAGTATTCGCTCTTTGGGGCAGCAAGAAGCATCTCTCAAATTTTAAGCTACGAACTTCCAATAACGTTTGTTATTTTATCAATTGCTGTTCTGGCTTCTTCCCTAAATCTGACCGGCATTACAATAGCACAGTTCTCTAACTGGGGGGCGGCAGGATGGTTTATATTCCCCTGTATTCTCGGTTTTATAATAATGTTTATCAGCATGCTGGCAGAACTCAACCGTTGTCCGTTTGACCTGCCGGAGGCTGAAAGTGAGCTTGTGTGCGGATATAATACAGAATACTCCGGCATGAGATTTGCATTATTTTATCTAAGTGAGTACGCAATGTTGTTTGCAAACTCAATGTTTATGGCAATTTTATTTTTCGGAGGGTATTTGTCTCCTTTCGGAAAATATTTGAGCAATATTATTTTCGGAGAAACTCCGTTTGCGTCTGTTCTGCTCTACTTTGAACAGGCAGGATGGCTGTTTTTTAAGGCTTCATTATTGATTTTTGTAATAATCTGGATAAGGGCGACCCTGCCAAGGCTTGCTGCATTTGATTTGCTTAAATTCTCGTGGGTTGTTCTTTTGCCGTTATCAATAATCAATCTGTTCATTATTGTTATTTATAAATATATTCTGGGAGGGCTTGCGTAATGACTTTAAATCCAATAAGCAGTATTAAAGCTCTCTTTGAAGGTCTGATGACAGTTTTCAAACATTTATTCAGAAAACCTGTAACTTTAGAATATCCTGAAAAACGGCGTATGCTGAATGATGCATTCCGCGGAAAGCCGGAAGTAGACGGATGTATCGGGTGCGGTGTGTGCAAAAGGGTGTGCCCGTCAGGCGCTATAGAATTTGAAAAAAACGAAAACGGTAAAGTTATTTCTTATACATTTGATTTAAAAAAGTGTATTTTTTGCGGAAACTGCGCATACTATTGCCCGGTAAAAGCAATAAAAATGACAAAAGACTATGAACTCGGCGTTGAAAAAACCGAAAATTTAATTCTTAAATACAAAGGAGGGGCTGATGATTAGCAATCCGGTAATATTTTATATTTCAGCTTTCATACTTATTTTCTGTGCAATCCTTTCCGTATGTTTAAAAAATGTTATTTATTCACTTCTTGCTTCCGTTCTGGTATTTTTTGATGCGGCTTTACTGTTCTATGTGCTGGGCTCTGAATACAATGCAATAATTCAGGCTTCAATATACGGTTTTGCCGTACCTGTAATAATAGGTGTTTCTATTATGTTCACAGGAAGAGACGCCAAAAAACATAAAGCCTTTACTCTGCCTTATATAACAATACTATGCGGAGGTATTTTTGTTCTTGCATTTCTTTACATCATTATGATATCCATTCTGGCCATGCCGGATACTTTCAACCTGCAGGAATTAGTTCAGGTTAGCGCCTTTGATACATTATCGGCTTTTGCAAAAGGCTTATTTGTAAACTATGTTTGGGCATTTGAACTTGTATCCCTGCTTCTTACAATTGTTATTGCGGGAATTACCATGTTTAACCAAAAGAGAGGAGGCATAAAATGATTGGAATGTATCATTATTTATTCCTCGGATTAGCGCTTTTTGTTATCGGCCTTCTTGGTTCTGTATGTGCAAAAAATGTTATCAAGGTGCTTATTGCTATTGAATTTTTGCTCACCGGAGTAAATATCAATTTTATAACCTTTGCAACGTTTTGCGATAACGCAAATTTTGACGGATATATTACGGGACTTTTCTACACCGGATTGGGCGCGGTGGAACTTGCTATAGCGCTTTATATTTTCTACCTGATGTATCAGAAAAAGAAGAGCGACAATATTGAAAAGTACAGCGAACTATAAGGAATAAAAATGACAGATTTAATCTTAGATAATATATATTTAATATTATTACTGCCTTTGTGGATTTTCTTAATCATCATGTGCGGAAGATTCTTTTCCGTTTATGTTAATAAAAAAATCATTCATTCCCTGACGCTTTTATCCTCGTTTTTAGGCGGGCTTCTCTGCTCTGTAAGCCTCTTAAAAACAGAGGGAATAATTGAACAGAGTTTTCAGTTTATTAAAATTAATGATTTTACTCTGGCTTTTGGTCTGCATATTGATAAAACTTCGCTTATTATCGCGCTTGTATTGTTCATTGTGAGTTTTTGCGTGCAGCTATTCAGTATTTCTTATATGAAAAATGAGGAAAAAGAGTACAGATTTTTTGCGCTATTAAACTTGTTTAACTTTTCTATGGCAGGGCTTTTGTTCAGCCAGAACATGTTCCAGATGTACGCCTTCTGGGAACTTGTCGGGGTTGTATCTTATCTTCTTATCGGATTTGATTACAAAAAAGAGAAAAAATCAAAAGCAGCTAAGCGCGTATTTATTATAAACAGAATAGGAGATACTGCTCTTATAGGCGCAATAATTCTTACGTCTTATTTTATGTACAATTATGCGGGGAATTTGTCATTTACAACTCTCGGATTTGAAGATATGAACGCAATATCGACCCTTCTTTATGCGTACACATCAACTCCGCAGTTTTATCTAATCTGTATAATGTTTATATTTGGCGCAATGGTAAAATCAGCGCAGTTTCCTTTCCATATCTGGCTTCAGGACGCAATGGAGGCAAAACTTCCGGTAAGCGCGCTTCTGCATTCCGCAACCATGGTTATTGCAGGGGTTTATCTTTTGATAAGGCTTCTTCCGATGTTTATGCTTGAAAAACCTTTGCTTATTATTATTTGCGCAATAGGACTTCTCAGCGCAATTTTGTGTTCAATTTATGCCTGTATTGAAACTCATCCCAAAAAAGTTCTTGCGTATTCAACCTCCGCAAATCTGGGGCTGATGTTTCTCGCCCTCGGGGTTTTGAATATAAAAGCAGCGCTTGTTTTTCTGATTGCACACGCATTTATTAAATCAATGTTATTCATCTGCCTTCCAAAAGAGGGAGAAAATATTAATTATATTACTCTTGCAACATTTGTAATCGGGGCTTTGAGCCTTGCGGGGTTGATTTTCTCAGGAGTATGCGCAAAAGAATTCTTGTACACGGCAGTAGAAGGCAATAAAATTTTTGCAATACTTTTCTGTATAAATTCTTTCCTTACTGCTTTTTATATAACAAGGCTTCCGATTGTTATGATAAAAGATAGGGAAATCGAAAAATCGTTTGATTATTCAAAATATATTCCGGCAGGTGCGCTTTTAATATTAAATATCGTATTTTATTTTATAATAAGGCGCCACCTGACGTATCAAATAGCAGAGCCATTCTGGCTTGCGCTCACTGCGTGGATTGTTGTGTATATTCTGTATACCCGGAATCTGCTCACAAGATTTCCTGCTGCGCCAAAATTTATTGAAAATTTTTCTTACAAAATTATTCCTTTTGTTTATGAAAAATTTGCAGGGGTTTGCAGTTTTGTTGATACAAAAATCCTCGGGAATTATAAACCGCTTATTTTCGCAGCTTCAATGGGCGTAAAATTCAGCGGACTCATTGAAAAATATGTTATGGATGGCTCTGTAAATTTCATTACATCGTGTGCCAAAATGTTTTCTTATGCAGACAAAAAACTACAAAGCAAAAATGTTCAAACTTATAATGCGTACGCATTTATCATAATAACAGTTATTTTAAGCCTTGTTATAACAGGATACACTTTTATGTTAAGTCAATTTAAATAGGGAAGGAAATGATGATGTTTTTATCAATACCGTTTTTAATATTTTTACCGCTCGTAATCTCGCTTCTTGTTATGTCGCCTCTGTTTACGAGAAACGAAATTGTAATAAGAAGATTTGTAAAGGGTGTTTGCGTATTCCATTTTCTATACGCAATTCTAATGCTCGCATGTTTTGACCCTGCAAATCCTTATGTAAGCGAGATTCACTTTTTCGGGTTGGATTGGATTCAGTCTCTGGGGGTAAAATTCGTTTTCAAAATTGATGCCGTCTCAATGATTCTTACGGTATTGACATCCTTTGTTTTTCTTCTTGCCTCAATTGCAAGCAAACTTAATATAAGAAAAAATCACAAATTTTATTATTCCATGCTTTTGCTTTTGATGTCTGCAATACTCGGAATTTTCACATCAGGAGATATGTTCCTCTTCTTCCTGTTCTGGGAATTGGAGATGATTCCGGCGTATTTCTTAATCGCGTTCGGCGACAATGAAAACGCAAAGGCTTCGGCTGTGAAATTTGTATTATTTACATTTCTCGGAAGCATGGTAATGCTTCTGGGGATTCTGCTTCTTCACTATTATAACTACACTTCAAACGGAATCCTTTCTGCCTCGTTTACGGATATAATTGATTCCTCAATTCCTGCAGGAATCCAGAATCTGATTGCCGTCTGCCTGATTGTAGGATTTGCGGTTAAACTTCCTATTGTGCCGCTTCATACGTGGCTTCCGGACGCGCATACAAACGCGCCTACTCCTGTCAGTATGATTCTTGCCGGAATTTTGCTTAAGACAGGCGCGTACGGGATTTTTAGGTTTAATTATCAGACCATGCCGGATTCTTTTACGACCATTGCGCCCGTTCTTGCAATATTTGCGCTGATTAATATAATTTATACGGCATTTATTGCCTACGCGCAGACTGATATAAAAAGAATCGTTGCGTATTCAAGTATCTCAAATATGGGGCTGATTCTTCTCGGGCTCTGTGCGTTTAATAAGCTTGCACTTTGTGCGTCCGTTTTCCACATGGTAGCACACGCCCTTGTAACCTGCGGTCTGTTTATGATTGCGGGAATTGTTTATTTGAGGTGCAGAACAAGAGATATAAATTCAATCGGCGGAATCGCCTCTGTTATGCCCCGCCTGTTCGGTTTCGGAGTATTAATTGTACTTGCCTCAATCGGAATCCCTATGTTTGCGCCGTTTGTGAGTGAAATTTTAACAATGCTCGGGGCTTTAAATTCGGAACTTTCAGAGACGATAAAATTCGCCGCAATATTTGCGCTTCCGCTTCTTATCATAAGCTCTTCTTATATGCTTAAATTCCTCCACAGTTCATTTTACGGAGAGCTTAAGCCTGAGTTTGAAAAGGTTAACGACATTTCTGTCCATGAATTTTTAATACTCGCGGCAGTAAGCGCAGGATTGATTATATTCGGAATTTTCCCGGACGCTCTTTTGAGCCTGGCAGGAGGTATGTAAATGCTTAATGATATTTTTAATATACTGTTACCGCAAATGGCGCTTGGAGGTTTTATTATACTCCAGCTTGTTCTGTCTATGGTTTTATCTCCGCGCTATTTTAGGTATGCAAGGCTCATTTCCGCTACAGGACTTGTTTTGAGTATTGTACTTTTATCAACAGTACAGACAGAGCCTCAGTATTTTGCCTTTAAAAACTCGATTATGTCAGACAGCTATACACTTCTTTTTGATTTCATAATCCTTGTATGCGGATTTTTTACCGCACTTTTGAGCAGGAATCTTATTAAATCTGTAAAAAGAAACGCTTACACATTCCACGCAATACTTTTGAGTGCAATTTTCGGCGCAATGAATATAGTGTCTGCCAATGATTTTATAACACTTTTTGTCTCTATCGAGCTTTTGAGTTTTTCCACATACTTTTTGATTGCCTCATCAAAAGGCTACGCTTCAAAAGAAGCTAGTTTTAAATATCTTCTGACATCAGCAATTGCAACAGGCGTTTTTCTGTTCGGTGTTTCATATCTCTATGGAATTACAGGCTCTTTGAATTTATCAGAAATATACGAAATCACAGCAACACAAGAAACTTCAGTAATGTATTCTGTTTCGGCAGTCCTGATTTCACTCGGGCTTGCGGCAAAACTTGCGGTTTTTCCGTTTGCGAACTGGATAATAGATGTTTATAAGGGCACAGAAACCTCTGTTCTTGCATTTTTATCCACAATCCCTAAACTTGCAATGTTCGGAATCCTTTGCAGGCTTCTGGTATTCCCTCTGGGAAGCAGTTTTGAGCTTACGTTTGTTCTTGTCATTCTGAGCCTTATAACTGCATTATGGGCAAATACTTACGCTATCAGAGAAAAAAATGTTAAAGTAATATTTGCCTGCTCGGCTTCTGCTAATGCATCTTATGTTCTGCTTACTGCAAGCCTTGTATCTGTTTATAATCTGTCAACGGTTATCTTTTATTTGATATGTTACGTCCTGATGAATATTTCGGTCTTTGCGTTTCTAAATATCTACGGAGACCAAAATCCTATGAACATTAACTCTTTTCAAGGTTTATTCCATAAAAATCACACCCTTGTCGGTGCTTACGCTTTTTCAGTAATCGCTCTTGCAGGAATTCCGATTACATCAGGATTTGTTGCTAAAATTTATCTTTTTACAGCAATTGTAAACTCCGGACTAATATTTGTTCCGTTCCTGCTTGCGCTTCTAATCCTTACGGTTGTTGCACTTTATTATTATCTGAAAGTTCTTCTTCCGCTGTTTGGAGAATACGACAAAAATACAGAAGTTAAACTTTTAACCCCTGTATTTTCTCAAAAATTTGTTCTTATTCTCACAGCGCTTGCAACTCTTATTCTCGGTCTATATCCGGAACGTTTGATTGAACTTTGCAGATTTATTGCTTACAATATCTAGCTGTAAACCAATTCTTTAACCTTATTCCTCTGAACGGTCGCCTTCTTTGTTCTGGGAAGAGAATGCTTAAGAACAGAAATATTTATAGGCCTTTTATACGGAGTGAGCCGCTGTGAAAGCCGTTTGACTTCGTCTTTCATAAGTTTATTCAAAGTTTCGTCATCATGCTTTGATATAAGCTCTTCTGTCGGAACAACAACTGCAGCAATGTCTTCCGTCCCGTCCTTTGCGCCTCCGTCTCTGGAAACACCGAATACACAGACTTCCGCAAACATATCGCTCTTTTCAAGGACTGATTCAACCTCCTCAGGGAAAACCTTCTTTCCGCCTGATAAAACTATCATGTTTTTGATTCTGCCTGTTATATACACTCTTCCCTTATCGTCGATTCTTGCGATATCTCCTGTATGGAACCAGCCTTCCTCATCAACAGCCTGTGCCGTAAGCTCCGGCTGGTTATGATATCCCTTCATTACAGAAGGCCCTTTGAGTAATAGCTCGCCTGTTTGCGGGTCTGTTTTAGCTTCATAACTCGGAAGCGGTTTCCCGACAGAGCGCAAATCCCTGTTACGTTCAATATTTATAGTCGCAATAGGGCTGGTCTCTGTAAGCCCGTAAACTTCATACACCTGAATCCCCACTCTCTGGAAAAATTTAGCAACATTAATATCTAGCGGCGCACCGCCTGACATACAGCCGCGGAAAGAGCCTCCGAAGCAGTTGTGAATCTTTTTAAACATTAGCTTTTTAGCCCAGATAAACGGTACAAATTTTGCCAAATGATAAAGAATCGGAAACATCTTTTGCGAAAATTCGGAGGTATGCTTCATCTCAGCTTCCAAGCCTGTTTTTAAGAGTTTAAGAAACGCAGGAACAACTATCATAAAATTAATCTTCCTATCTCTCATTACGTTAAGAATGTCTTTTGGCTTCAAGTTATGAGTATAATATACGGAAAACCCGAGATTTAGGAATGTTGAAAATCCTACAGTCATCTCGAAAAGGTGATTCATCGGAAGAATAGACAAAATTCTTACATCCCCTTTTGGAAGAATACTGTCAAAAGCAACTTTCAAGTCATTCAATTGTGTAAGCATATTGCCAAAAGTCGTTTCAACCCCCTTAGGTGAGCCTGTAGTTCCTGATGTGTAAATGATAAATACAGTAGATTTTCTTGAACGGTGTCTCCACTTGCAGGTATAGTTGTTAGGAATTGTATAAATACTCTGCAAATCAGAATTCACAGGGTGTTCATCCATAACAATTATATGTTTAAGAGACGGAATAACTTTTTGAAGTTCCAAAGCCTTATCAATATAAGTCTGCGAAACCATCATTACAGAAGGAAGACAGTCGGAAAGAATTGACTGCAGTTCGTATTTCGTAAGCTTTATATCCAAAGGAACCGTGATTAATCCAGATATTACAGAAGCAAAAACACACGCACCGTACTCCGGCTTAGACTCAGAAAGAATGGCAAGCTTTTCCCCTTTTTTAAGCCCTAAATCATTCATCAAATACGCAGCAATTCTTCTTGACATAAGTCCTAGACCGTCATAAGTAAGTTCCTGCCAGCCGAATTGCGTTTTCATACCAAGAGCAATTTTGCGTGCGTAAATATTTGTCTTATCTTCAAGAAGCGACAATACATTACTCGTGCGTTCCTTCATACTTCCTCCTTTGACAATATCCTGATTGTATTATACCAAATCTATAAATTTTATTACACAACTCTTAATAAAATTTGACATTTCAATCTTTACAATTTCGCTTTACAGATTACAATATTATTTACCGGTCAAAAGGAGGAAAAAATGAACATATCGCAGTTAAACAGTAATAGTATAGTGCCAAATTTTAATGGTTCAATAAAAATGAATCGAAATTACTCAAAAAGATTCAAAGAGGCATTCCGCAATAATCCGGAAATACAAAAGCTTGCGCAGGATGATTATGTTATAATTCCAAAACTTGCAAAAAAGAAAGCTTCAAAAGGCGATATTTACCACCCGAAAGGAGAACGAATTTTTCAGCTTTCTATTGAAGCTCAAAAAGAATATCCGTCTTTCTGGGATAAAGTTAAATATGCTTTTGGATTTGCACCGAGTGTTAAAGTAACAAAAAATTACCACAGCATGTCAAGTATTCTGAATATTATGGCAGAAAGGATAAATGCTGACAAATACGCAAAAAAATTATTCCGTTAATAAAAAAAAGAGGCATCGCCTCTTTTTTTTATGTATCATGTAAAACAATTTCCCCGCTTTCAAGAGTCGGCTTAACGTCAATGACCCTCTGGTTTGTACTTCCGACCCAATGTTTTTTATTATCCAAAAGCGCCTGTACAAATTTACCTTCCGCCACGACATCCATATAGGCAATCTCCGGAATATCTTTAATTTCTTCCCACAAAAATCCGGTATAAAGCCAGATATTTTTTTCCGGAAGTTCGTCTCTGATTTTTTTTGCAATCCTGAAAACTTCTTCCCTGTTAAAAGGATGTAAAGGATCTCCGCCTGAAAATGTAATCCCTGAAATATGAGGTCTTTTCAATGCCTCAAAAAGTTCATTTTCAGCTGCTTCATCATAAGGAATTCCGCCTGCCACATCCCAAGTGATAGGATTCTGACAGCCCGGACAGTGATGTGTACATCCGGCTACCCAAAGCACAACTCTTAAACCGTCGCCGTTAAGCATATCCTCTTTTGTTATATTGTGATAATTCATTTTTTACTCCATTTTACAATTAGATTTATTCTATACATTACCCACTCCTTTTGGCAGGGGAGGGTTTGGCCCATGGTCTGTTGTCAGGCTGAAAGCCTCCTTTCTACTCCGAATCTCGCTTTCTGCCGAAACGGTAAGATGCTGAAACAAGTTCAGCATGACAAGTTTTTATTAAATTTTCAACCTCAGCAGAACAAATATGTCTATCCCGTTTATACCGATATCTCTTTAAATATAATAAAGCGCATGACTAAAAAAGCCCTGCGCCTTATTACGTAAAACTATTACATACTTACTCTGTCTTTGATTTCTTCCATCTTGTGATCAGCAAGTCTGGAATCACCTTTTACTCTTGAATATGCAAGATATCCGTTCATTCTTTCAATCTTAGTAAGATTTTTAGAACCGCATTTCGGGCATACGTCCATATTCAATTCCTGATGTCCGCAGTCATCACAGTATGAAAGCGATAAATTAACGCCCTCATAGAAACCTTTATCCATTGCTCTGTTAATAAGAGTTTCCACAGCTTCAGTATTATAATCAATCGGATATTTTACATACTGAATCTTTCCGCCGTTGAACAAATCCCAGAATCTGCCTTCCAAATCCTGCTTTTCAATAGGACTTATCTGCTCTGATACATGGCAGTGGAATGAATTTGAAATATACGGTTTGTCAGAAACTTTTGCAACAATACCAAACTTCTTTCTGAATTGTTTAATCTGCAGCCCGCAGAGGTTTTCAGCCGGAGTTCCGTAAATAGCATACAAAATTCCGTCTTTTTCTTTAAATTCCTGAATCTTCTTATTAATGTATTCCATAACTTCCAGAGCAAACTCACCATCTTCAACCAGTGATTTTCCATTATGGATTTCCTGCAGTTCATTTAATGCAGTAATACCGAATGAAGCTGTTGAAGATTTCAAAATCGGTCTGATTTTATCATGAATTCCTAAGTGCCCTCCGAGGAATCCGCCTTCGCAGAATGCTAACGGATTAATAGAAGCTTTCATCTCTCCAAGATAATCATAAGTTCTGATATGAAGCTGTCTT
>CALVBV010000032.1 GCA_944325815.1 Candidatus Gastranaerophilales bacterium | reverse complement strand
AAAATTATGCCTACAATGAACCAGCTTGTGCGTTCAGAACGTAAAAAGCTAAAAGACAAAACCAAATCGCCGGCTCTTATGGAATGTCCACAAAGACGCGGCGTATGTACAAGGGTTTACACTACAACCCCTAAAAAACCTAACTCAGCTCTGAGAAAGGTTGCCAGAGTCAGACTTACTAACGGATTTGAAGTAACTTCTTATATCCCGGGTATCGGACACAACCTCCAGGAACACAGCGTTGTTCTAATTAGAGGCGGAAGGGTTAAAGACCTTCCTGGTGTTAGATATCACATTGTACGCGGTACTTTAGATACAGCAGGTGTTGCAAATAGAACACAAAGCCGTTCTAAATATGGTGCAAAGAGAGCTAAAGGAGGTAAGAAATAATGTCTAGAAGATCTAAACCGGAAAGAAGAATTCCTGCAGCTGACCCTATTTATAACAGCGTTGATGTTTCTAAATTCATTAACAGAGTTATGAGACGCGGTAAAAAGTCACTTGCTGAAAAAATATTCTATAATACAATTACAAGAGTTGAAGAAAGAACTAATGAAAAAGGGCTTGAAATCTTCCAAAAAGCTATTACAAATGCAACTCCTTTGTTGGAAGTTAAAGCAAGACGTATCGGCGGTTCTACTTATCAGGTGCCTATTGATGTAAAACCTGACAGAGGTTTCGCTCTTGCATCTTCCTGGATTATTGCGGCTGCTAAAAACAGAAGCGGAAAATCTTTCGTAGAAAAATTGACTAACGAAATAATCGATGCTTCAAACGGTAACGGTTCAGCTTGCAAGAAACGCGAAGATACCCACAGAATGGCAGAAGCTAACAAGGCATTTGCTCATTACAGATATTAATAATAAATTTAATATACAAATCAAAAAGGCCGGGTGTTAAATCCCGGTCTTTTTGTTAAAAAAATATAAACTACACTAATTTATATGTTTGTGATAGAATATATAAATATAATGCTGTGGAGTGGATAGTTGATTAATCTATCAGGTTTATATAAAAATTTAATAATACTTTTGATAATATTGGGGGCTTTTTGGGCGCCTAATTATGCTTACTCCGCAGGCATGCCGGATACCCCTGATACAGTAATCCCGGAAGAGGCTGATTACCTTGAAGAATCATCTTTCGACAGCAATACAGCTTATATCAACGATATTGAAATTCTCGGCTCAAATATTATAAAGCCGGAATATATATTGTCAAAAATGTCACTCCAAAAAGGCGATCTGTATGATAAAGACATCATGCAGGAAGATTTAAAAACTATCTACAGGCTTGGATATTTTACTGAAAGAATGAAAGCCGTACCGGTTAAAAATCCTAATGGCACAATTTCTTTAAAAATTATTCTGGAAGAAAATATCCCCGTTACGGATTTTACAATCGAAGGAAATACCGTGGTTTCCAGTGACGAAATTATGCAGTATCTGCTTCCGCTGAAAGGCAAGCCGCAAAATATTTCTGCAATAAATTCCGCTATGGAAAAAATTAATGAATGTTATTACTCAAAAGGTTATATTCTCTCAAAAATAGATTCCATCTATGACGATCCGGACGGAACACTTAATTTGAGCATTACAGAGGGAAAAATCAATAAAATCCTGATATCCGGAAATGAAAAAACCAAAGGCTATATTATAGAACGTAATATAATGACAGAACCCGGAACAGTTTATAATGAAAACCAGGTTAAGCAGGATTTAGTCCGTCTTTACTCTACACAAGCTTTCAAAGATGTAAACAGGACTATTGAAGTCTCGGAAGACGACCCTGACAGGTTTGATGTTACTATTGAACTTAAAGAACAAAGAACAGCCTCTGTCTCAGTCGGCGGCGGGCTGGATTCGGCAACCGGCGCGTTCGGTTCTATAGGAATTTCTGATAATAACTTCAGGGGTATGAACCAGAGAGTTTCACTTACCGGCTTAGTAGGTTCAGGTATATTGATGAGCGACTCTTCTATTAAAAACCACATGAACTATCAAGCGGAATTAAGTTTCTTTGAACCGCATTTTCTCAATGCTGATAATTCACTAATGAGTAAAATCTATTTCCGTGACTTAGGCAGTTATCAGGTTCCGCTTGCAATAGAACGCCGTATAGGTATAGAAGGTACTATTGCTCACAGGCTCAGATTCAACAGGCGGCTTTCTACAACACTGACCGGCGGAGTTGAATATATTGATTTGTCAGAAGGCGATATCGCAGCAATTTCGCGTTTATATAATGAGCACAATCTGAATCTTGCTGACAGGGAAAAACAGCTTGAAGGCGGATTCTTCCTAAGGCTGGCGCCAGGGTTGGCTTACGATTCCAGAGATTCCGCAACAAATCCGCGCCACGGTGCTTTAGCATCCGTCAGGTATGAAGAAAACTTCGGTCTGGATGGTTTCGGTAAAACAAACGGACGTCTGACAGGTATGGCTAAAAAATTCATACCAATAGCTAAGAAGTCTTCATTAACATTTACCGGAAGAGGCGGTATTACGGCACACGGTTCTGATGTTCCGGAAGTTATGGCTTTCCGTTTAGGCGGACCTTATACTATAAGAGGTTACAAAGTTAACGGGGTCGGTACCGGACGTGCATTTATTATGGGTTCTGCTGAACTTGCCACTCCAATTCCGTTCGTTGACAGGCTGAAAGTAAACTTCTTGCAAAATTTAAGGCTGACATTCTGGGTTGACGCAGGACGGGTATTCGACCCGACGATTGCGAGCGTACTGTATGACAGGCCTGTCCAAGCTATTACAGCCGGTATAGGGTTGAAGATAAATATGCCCGGTATAGGACCGTTGTCGGTAGATTACGGCTTCCCGCTTACAAATCCGGGCCCGAACGGCTCTCCGAACGGATACTTTACTTTCGGGGTCGGAGATATGATGTACTAAATTTGACAGATATTGTATAATAACTAAGAGGAGGTTTTATATGAAAAATTTAAAAATGGCGCTTGTTGTTCTTTTAATGATGGTTTGTGCAGGTATCGCAAACGCCGGAGGCGTCGGATACATTGATTATGCAAAAGTCATTGATAATTACGATTACGCTAAACAAGTAACCAAGGAAGTCGATGCAAAAGGGCTTGAAATGCAGGAATTTTTGGTTGACAAAGAAAAAGAATATAAGTCTTTGGATACACCTTTGAAAAAACAAACTTTTGAAGAAAAAGTTGCACAGGAATTTAAAGCTAAACAAAAAGCTTATGCCGATTTGAAAGCAAAACGCGAACAAGAAGTATACACAAAAATCAGAGACGCCGCAAAAGCAGTCATGGTAGAACAAAAACTAGAAGCAATAATGGATGTGCGCGGAGTTTTTGTCGGCGGTGTTGATATTACAGACAGCGTTATTGCAAAACTAAAAGGCGCTAAAAAATAATGAAATTCATAGACCTGATTGAAAAAAAGAAACAGGGATATACGCATAGTCAGGAAGAAATTGATTTTATCGTAAAATCACTCATGAACGGGGCGGCATACGATTATCAGGTTTCTGCCTGGCTTATGGCTGTATATTTTAAGGGTATGACAGACAATGAGACCGCATGCTTTACTGAAGCTCTTGCAAAATCGGGAAAAACTATAGATTTTGGCGAGTTAAAAGGTATGATTGTCGATAAGCATTCAACAGGAGGAGTTGGGGATAAAGTCACAATAACTTTGATTCCGCTTCTTGCCTCAGCCGGCATTCCTGTTGCTAAAATAGCTGACAAAGGGCTGGGTCATTGTGCGGGAACTGTTGATAAGCTGGAAGCTATTCCCGGATTTAATACAAATCTTGAGCCGGAAAAAATCGTCAGTCAGGTTAAAGATATTAATGCCGTTATTGCTTCCCAGGCAAAAGATATTGCACCTGCGGATAAAAAGCTTTATGTTTTGAGAAATACTTCCGCAACGGCAGATAGTGAAGCTTTGCTTGCATCGTCTATTGTTTCTAAAAAAATCGCTTCCGGGGCGGATAATATAATCATTGATGTGAAATACGGGGCTGGTGCTTTTATGAAAACACCGGAAGATGCGGTACTGCTCTCGAAAAGAATTGTAAAAATCGGAAAAATTTTGAACAAATCAATAACAGCCGTAGTTACTTCAATGGAAGAACCTTTGGGGAGAGCTGTCGGGAATACACTTGAAGTTATTGAAGCAGTTGAATTTTTAAAGGGTAATATTACGGCCGGAGATTTGGCGGAACTTACTTATGCTTTTGCATCAATTATTCTTATGCAGTTAAGATATTATGATAATGAGACGGAAGTCAGGAATTATTTAAAAGGACTGATAGAATCAGGTCAAGCTTTGAATAAATTTAAAGAACTTATTAAAATTCAAGGCGGGGATGCTGATGTTATTGAAAATTATGATAAATTCAGTCTGCCCGCATACAAAATCGAATGTGAATCAAAAAAAAGCGGATATATTCAAAATATAAATGCAAGCAGAATTGCAAAAGCACTCTCTTCTCTCGGGGCGAGCAGAGATAGTGCTTTTGGTGAAATAGACTACAGTACGGGTGTTTATTTAAATAAAAAAAGCGGAGAGTTTGTAGATAAAGGCGAAATATTATATACCATTTATTCTAATGATGAGGAATCTACACGCGAAGCCCAGAGATTCTGTGATGAAGCTTTTTCTATAAACGAAAGCCGGCCGGCGCATAATAACTTGATATACGAAATTATTAAAACTAACGAGGACGATGATGTTTAACAAAAAAATGCAATATATAATTAAATCTGTACCAACCGATGACAAGCAGGCTTTGGAGAATTTATTGAACGAAATGTCTGAAGCCGGATGGGACTTGTATACTATGCACGAAGTCGAAACGGATTCATCGTTTGATTTTAATTGTATTTTTATGAGAGAAAAACAAGAAGATGATTCAACGGATTTAGATGATATTGTTAATATCACAAGCTTCAAATATCGTATGGAAAAAATGCTTGCTTCCCCTTCAAGTCCTTATGAATCGTGTAAAGAGATTCAGCTCAAAATTGCTAATCAAAAAGAAAGAATAAAAAAGATAAAAGACCAGCTGGACAGCGAAAATCTTTCACCTGCAGGGAAAAAACAACTTAATAATCAGATGTCGGATGAGTTAAAACAGCTCGACGCGTTAAAACAGGCACTGGTTAATGAAATCTCTCCTGATACGATGTATTCGGCAATCAAAGAAGAAAAATTTGTTGTTAATCTGTCAGAAGAAATTCTGAGTATTATTTCTATGGAATACAACGATAATCTGCTTGCTGAAACAGTAAAAATTCGTCAGGAATTAACTGATAAATTGGGATATGTTATCCCGCATATTCATTTCCACAACAGTGATGAACTTATGCAAAATGAATTTTGTATAAAAGTTCATGATATAGAAGTTTTCCGAGCCGTTGTTTTCCCCGGCTGTACTGCATTTTATAAAGATGATTTAAAAGGTTATAAAATCGCTGATGACGATATCGTTGTTATAGATGATATAACTGATAAAAAAATGGTGTGGATAAAAGACGAAAAAGTCAAAGATTTTTGGATCAGGGGGCTGAGTGCGGTTGAATATATCGGAAAAGCTATTAAATATATTGCGGTAAGAGAAGTTTCGGACTTAATGGATTATAACGATATTAATAAGTATGTAGAAATCGTTATTGAAAATAATTCTTTCCTTGTGGATAACATAATTCCTGATTTTATTACGGCCTCCGACTTAAAATATCTTTTGACATGTTTAATAAGAGAAAAAGTGTCGGTAAAAAATATTGTCTATATTTTTGAAAAGATTAATGATTATGCAAACGAACCTACAAAAGAGGATTTGCTCGATAAGGTGCGGTTAGCTCTGTCTAAACACATTGTGAGAGATTTGGCAGAAGAAGGAGAGCTAAAAGTTATTGAATTAGAAGATTCTACTGCTGAAAAAATTTACTCTTTTTTCAATCAAGATAACGAGGATGAAGCTGTCATAAGAATTGATGCTTCTGACGTTCAGGCTATTGCAGATAAGATTGCAAAATTGATTAAAACTAAAAAAATTACAAAGCCTATACTGGTAGTTCCGATGGATATAAGGCACATGGTTTTTGTAATCCTTGCGGAATTTATTCAAGATATAACGGTCTTGGCTCACGAAGAATTAGTAAGTAATTGTGATGTAAAATTTATAGGTAAAATATAGAATAATACGTGTAAAAAAAGAATTTTTTCATTCCTTTTATAGGTAAAAAGGTGTAAGCCGTATGGCTGGGTGCTGACAGTTACAGTCTTTATACCTTGCAGGCAGTAAAAATAACAAAAGGAGTGAAAAATGAACATTGTAGATCCCAGCAGAAACAAAGAGTATATTAACGCAGTAAAACGAGTCTTAAGAGAAAGCGGTACGAGAAATTTACTGCTTTTTCTCCTCGGTATAAATACAGGACTCAGGGTTTCTGATTTATTAGCCTTGAGAGTCCGTGACGTAAAAGACAAGGATTCTGTCCAGTTGCGAGAGAAAAAAACTCATAAAACAAGAAGATTCCCTATACCGAAGGAGATTCGTTCATTTATAGGAGAATATGTAGAACAAAAACCGTTGTCGCGTTATTTATTCAAAAGCAGAAAATCAAATAAACCAATAAGCCGCGTTCAGGCGTACAGGATAATACGCGAAGCCTGTAATATTTTGGGAATAGAGCATACGGGAACGCATTCTTTGAGAAAAACTTTCGGGTATCATTTTTACAAGCAGACTAAAGATATTGCTCTTCTTCAAAAAATATTAAATTATTCTTCCCAAGATATAACTTTGCGTTATATCGGTGTAACTCAGGAGGTTATAGAGGATAATCTCAAAATGTTTGCTCTGTAGAATTTTTCGGGGGCTGTGGTATTCAGTCCCCGGTTATAAAGTTTGGCAATTTTGTATATTTGTAATATGATAGAATGTAATTCCTTATATTACGGAGGGGGTATGGAGAACTTTATAAATTTTATACATTCAAATGCAATTATGTTTTCAGCAGCAATTCTCATTGTTGCGTATATATTTATTGCTCTTGAAAAAATCCCAAAGGTAACGGTGGCTCTATTGGGCGCTTCTGTTACATTAATTTTGGGACTTTTGGGGCAGGATAAATTGCTTAACGGAAATTTTGACGCAGGATATTTTATAAATTTTATAGACTTTAATGTAATATTTCTTCTTGTGTCTATGATGATTGTAGTAAGCATTGCCTCACGAAGCGGAATGTTTAACTGGGTTGCAGTCGAGATGCTGAAAAGAACGAAAGGGCATCCTAAATTGATTCTTATTGCACTGTCTGTTTTTACTGCAGTGGCATCTGCTTTTCTTGACAATGTCACAACTGTTATTTTAATTATGCCGGTGACATTTGTTATCGCAAAAGAGCTTGATATAAATCCTGTGCCGTTTTTAATCACGGAAATTCTGGCTTCTAATATAGGTGGAACTGCAACTTTAATAGGCGATCCGCCGAATATTATTATAGGAAGCTCTGCAGGATTTTCGTTTATGGACTTTTTACTAGAGCTTACGGATATTGTACTTCTTATTCTTGCTGTTTGTACGGGAATACTCCTTTTTATATTCAGAAAAGAATTAATCTGTAAGCCGGAAAAGATGAAAAATATTGTTGAGCTTGATAACTCACACACAATAACAGATAAAGCACTTATGTTTCGTGCCGGGCTTGTACTGTTTTTGGTAATAGTTGGGTTTGTACTGCATGATGTAATACATATTCAAAGCTGTGTGGTTGCTTTGGCCGGCGCTTCAGTTTTGCTTTTATTTGAAAAGCCGAAAAATATTTTTCAGGAAGTTGAGTGGAATACAATATTCTTCTTTATCGGTTTATTTATTATAATCGGCGGATTGGAACACGCAGGCGGAATCAAGTTGATGTCAGAATGGCTGTTAAATATAACAAATGGTTCACAGAAAGCAACGGCAATGATTATATTATGGGCGTCAGGAATTCTATCCGGAATCATTGATAACATACCGTATACAGCAACTATGGCGCCGCTTCTGGTAGAGGTTCAAAAAGTTATGGGAGTTGAATATACTCACCCTCTTTGGTGGTGTTTATCTCTTGGCGCCTGTCTTGGAGGAAACATGACAATTATAGGCGCCGCAGCAAACGTAATTGTTTCGGAAACAGCAGCTTCCGCAGGATATCCAATAAAATTTATGGATTTTCTTAAATACGGCGTATTAATAACAACAGTATCTTTAATCATGAGTACACTATATATTTGGTTTAGATTTTTGACCTAAGGAGATTTTATGAAATATTCAGATGACGGATTGCAGTATCATATCGGACTAAAAGAGGGAGATGTCGGAGAATACGTAATTCTGCCCGGCGACCCGAAAAGATGTGCTAAAATCGCGCAGTATTTTGAGAATGCCAAACTTATTGCAGACAGACGGGAATTTACCACTTACACCGGCTTCTTAAACGGAGTTAAAGTCAGCGTGACTTCAACCGGAATTGGAGGCCCTTCTGCTGCTATAGCATTAGAAGAGCTTGTAAATGTAGGCGCAAAATATTTTATCCGGGTCGGAACCTGCGGCGGTATGGATACAGATGTTAAAAGCGGAGATTTAGTAATCGCAACAGGGGCAATCAGGATGGAAGGGACTACAAAGGAGTATGCACCAGTAGAATTTCCTGCTGTTGCTGATTATGATATGGTTACAGCGTTAATTAATTCCGCAAAAAAACTCAATATGCCTTATCATGCCGGTATAGTAGAGTGCAAGGATTCTTTCTACGGGCAGCATAGTCCTGAAAAAATGCCCGTAAGTTATGAATTATTAAATAAATGGGATGCCTGGCTCAAATTAGGGTGTCTGGCCTCAGAAATGGAATCAGCGGCATTATTTGTTGTCGGAAGCTATTTAAGAGTAAAAGTAGGATCTGTATTTCTGGTCGTTGCAAATCAGGAAAGAGAAAAACTGGGATTAGATAACCCTGTTGTTCATGACACCGATTCTGCAATAAAGACAGCTGTAGAAGCAATAAAAGAGCTTATTCAACACCGATAAACTTGTGTACCTGAGGTATAAGACGGGTTTTGGGATAAATTTTGATACATTTATCCAAGACTTCCGACATGAATTTTGAATCTACAGAAGGCTTAATTCCGTCCATTTTTGGCTGCAAAATAAGCTCAATATCGTATTTTTTACACAATTCTGTCATTTTCTGAATTTCATCCTCTGTAATATTAGAATCAAAAACAGTTTTTGCAAAAAGTCTCTTCTGGTTAGCAATGGCAAAAAATTTGTCATGCTCTTCCCAGAGTTCATCCAATCCTGTACAGGACGGAAGTTTTATATCTGCTGAAACATAGCTTATATCATCAATAACATCTTCCAGATTTCTATAAAGAGTCCCGTTTGTCTCAAGATACACCGGAAGCGTACATTGTGGAAGAAAATCCTTTAAAAATTCAATATTTAAAAGCGGTTCTCCGCCTGTTAAAGAAACTGAATGACAGGTCAAATTATTATTTATTATTTTTAAAATTTCATCAACTGAATATTCTGCCGCATCTTTTGCGTCAAATTCAGTATCGCAGTATCCGCAGTTTAAATTACATCCACAGAATCTAATAAATAATTGTTTATATCCGACATAAGGCCCCTCGCCCTGTATCGAAGCAAAAATCTCTTTTACTTTTACCATTTTCTATTCTCTTACTCTGCCGGAAGAAACTTCGCTGAGCTTTTTATACAGATTTATTTCTTCCTGTGTCAAATTCTTCGGAATTTGGATTTCCACAGTTACAATCATATCACCAACTTTGTTATTTTGTACAATTCCGCATCCGCTTAAGCGGATTTTTTGCCCGCTTTGAGTATTAGGTGCAATCTTAAAAGAAATATTGCCTTTTAGAGTCGGGATTGTAATTTCAGCACCGAGAACTGCCTCAAACGGCGCAACCGGAATTGTTTTAAGGATATTCAAGCCGTCGGTTTTATAGCTTGCAGGTTCTTTAATGTGAATTGTTAAATATAAGTCTCCGTTTGCGCCTCCATTTGTTCCCTTTTCGCCTTCTCCGGCCAGCCTTATTTTGGATTTATCTTTGATTCCCGCAGGAATTTTTACATTGAATCTTTTGTATGTTGAAGTTTCGCCTTTACCTTTGCAGTAAGGACATTTGGATGCGTTAACAAATTTTCTGCCTCCGCATTTCGGGCATATCTGGGTTTGAAGCATGTTTATGATTTTTGTTGTACCGCCAGCTGCTTCAAAAACAGAAATTTCTACATCAGAATATATATCATCTCCGCGTTTTGGCGTTTCTTTTTTAGGTTCACGGTATTTTTTTGAGATAAAATCATCCCAGTTAAACGCAAAACCCTGCTTTTTCGTTTGTTGGGTTTCTTTTTTGGGGGATTCTGTATTTTTTGAGGTAGATTTTGCGTATGAGTAAAATCTCCTTGCTGTGTCATAGTCAGCTTTTTTAATTCTGTCGGAAAGAATTTCATAAGCTTCATTGATTTCTTTAAATTTTGCTATCACGTCAGGCGAGCTTCCCGCAATATCGGGATGCCATTTGCGTGCAAGATGACGGTATGCAGACTTAATTTCTTCTGCTGTGCTAAACTCCGGTATGTCTAAAATTTTGTAATAATCTTTAGCCATACTAAAAATTTAATGATTAGATAAAAAAAGTCAACGCATATTAATATAATAGTTTAATAGCCTTTTTGTCCTACTTGAAATTATACTAACTCGGTGATATCATCAAAGCATGTTTAAAAAGTGTTTATTAATTTTATCAATAATAGGTATGCTTCCTGTTTTTGCCGGAGAAGTAGAGGATGCTCTTGCGCAGAATAAAAATGTATTTTTGTATTTATATACACCGAAATGCAGCTACTGTGTTAAGTTTAATCCCAGATATCATAAATTATCAAAAATGTATGATAAAACTTTTACATTTGTAAAAGTAGATGCCTCTACACCCTATGGTTTCAACATAATGAGGCAATATAACGGTCGTTTTGTACCCTATGTTTTAATGATTAATCCAAAAAAACGGGTTGTGGAGAATATACCGCCGTCTTGTCTTCTGGATGCCGCCTGTACAGAAGAAGCGTTAAAACAATTTGGGAAATAATGGAGAGAAATTCTATGAAAGGGATTGTACTTGCAGGGGGCGCAGGAACCCGATTATATCCGGCATCTCAGCCGATTTCTAAAATTCTGCTTCCGATTTATGACAAGCCGATGATTTATTATCCGTTGTCAACTCTTATGCTTGCCGGAATTAAAGACATCCTTATTATCACAAATGAAACTGATTACGATAATTTTATTAAACTGCTAGGAGACGGCTCGCAGTTCGGATTGAATCTTAAATATAAAATCCAGTATGTTCAAAGAGGGATTGCGGACGCTTTTTTGATAGCGGAAGATTTTATTGCTGGCGAAGACGTTGCGCTTATACTGGGTGATAACATATTCCACGGACACGGATTTTCAACACTTATGAAAAATGCTCTTGCAAAACACAGCGGCGCAACAATTTTCGGATACACGGTAAAAGACCCTGAAAGATTTGGTGTTGTTGAGTTTGACGAAAATAATAAAGCAATTTCTCTGGAAGAAAAGCCTGCTAATCCAAAATCTAATTACGCTGTAACCGGTTTATATTTTTATGACGGCAGGGTATGCGAATACGCTAAACAGCTTAAACCTTCTCAAAGAGGAGAATTAGAGATTACTGATTTGAATAAAATTTATCTTGAAAAAGGCAAGTTAAATGTAGAAATCTTAGGACGCGGATTTGCATGGCTTGATACAGGAACACACGATTCAATGCTTCAGGCAAGTTTGTTTGTTCAGACAATGGAACTGAATAAAGGGGTTAAAATTTCCTGCCTTGAAGAAATTGCGTTCAATCAAGGGTTTATTACAAAAGAAGAACTTTTAAGAAAAATAGAAAAATACGGATTCAAAAACGATTACTACAATTATGTGAGAACAGTAATTGAACATCCTGATTTGGTTGCACTGAGCGTTTAAATTTTATCTTCAAGGTCAGAATTAAAGTATCCTGCAATATATTTAAATGTATTCAGAGCCGTATCAATACTCATTGTGCGGGGAGTGTTTCCGCGTTTTTCTTTTACTGTTATGGTGTTATTTTTTAAGTCAACATCTTCCAGAATATAAACATGCCAGGTTCTCCCATCGAGCATCTTGGGGCCTGTTGCGATAACAAAACTGTGATTTTTCTCTTTCTCCATGTGCTCAAAAAGGTGCATAACCTCTGCTCTATAGCCGTTAAGGTCAAAGTTGAAATCAGTTTCCGCTATAACTCTCGGCTCTTTTCCGGTTAGAATTTTCATAAAATGCGATGGCAGGCTGTTTTCAAAAGTATAAGTCTTAAAGTTATCAGAAAACCGGCAAATCCACGGCTTTGCTTTGTAAGTTTTCTCGTATTCTCCGACCGAAATATCCATTGCCCTTATAATATCATTGTCCTGTTTTTCATAAAGTTTCTCATACCCTTTCACCGCCTGATTTGAAGGGATTGAATATTTTATCCTGTTACCTTTATTATACAAATAGCAGTTAATAATATTCGGGTTATTATCATCGTATTCTATCTGTTTTTTCAAAACCTTTCTGCCGTTCGGCGTATGTGAAAGCGTCTCCAGAGTTGTCATCAGATAACAATCGCTAAAATGTTGTTTTGCCTGCTCAAAATTATCAATATCCTTATCTGATATTGACGCTTTAAAGCTAATAAAATTCGGATAGTTAATACGAGAGAGCATATATATATTAAAATAAAAAAATGTTAATTATTGATAAATTATTGCAAAAATGTTACAATTGTAAAGCAAAGTAAAAAGGTGCTTTAATGTCAAAAATTCTAATAGGATCCGACCACGGAGGATTTAAACTCAAGGGAATTATTATTAATCATCTTAAAGAAGAGGGTTATGAAGTTCAGGATTTCGGCTGTTATAGCGAAGAATCCTGTGACTATCCTCAAATAGCCCGGGCTGTCTCAAAAGCCGTAATAGAAACAGGAGAAAAAGCTATTCTTGTCTGCGGAACCGGTATCGGAATGTCTATTGCTGCAAACAGATTTAAGGGTATAAGGGCTTCTCATTGCACAGATACTTTTACTGCAAGGATGACAAGAATGCATAATGATTCCAATATTCTCTGCCTTGGAGAAAGAATCACCGGTTCCGGATTAGCACTTGATATTGTTGATATCTGGCTTAAAACAGAGTTTGAAGGCGGAAGGCACCAGAGAAGAATTAACATGCTGGAGAATTAATGACAGAGACAATTACATCTTATAAATTCGCTTGCGCAGTTGCAAGATTCCTTGATGAAAAAATTGCAAAAGATATTTCTATATTAAATATAAGTAATGTTTCATCATTTGCAGATTATTTTGTAATCTGCTCAGCACAGACTAATACTCAGGTTAAAGCGCTTACGGAAAATTTAAAAGACAAGGTTAAAACAACATTTTCAAGACTTCCTCTCGGGAGGGAAAATGATTTGAAAAACCGCTGGAACCTGATTGATTACGGCGATGTAGTAGTGCATATTCTTCATCAGGATGAAAGAGAAGCTTATGCAATCGAAAAATTCTGGAACCACGCATTCTGTATCCCAAAAGAAACCTGGTTGAAAGAATCTGTAGAATATTCTGAGTACGAAAATATTGAGAAGAGATAAAGATGGATAAAAAAGAGTTAGATAAAGCAATAGAAAAAACCGTTTTAAAAATGGCTCTTGAGCCCAGAAATACTGATCACTACCATGAACTTGCAAAGTATTATGCAATGGATAATCAGTATGAAAAAGTAATTTCTGTTTATGAAAGTCTTTTAGAAATTGATCCAAAGGATTTGCAGACACTTCTGAATCTCGGAAGTATCTGGTTTTACTCAAAAGACTACAAAAAAGCGCTCAAGTATTTCAATCAGGCAATGATAGTTAATCCGAGCAATTATCTGGTTTATTATAACCTTGCAAATACTTATGCAGAAATGAAAAATTTCTCAAAAGCATTGCATTTTTACAACAGAACTCTTGATTTCAATTCTCAGGATCCGGAAATTTATAATGCTATTGCGCTTTTATATCACGATTTTGAGGATTATGTAGAAGCAAGAGCCTATTACGAAAAAGCCCTGTCACTTGATCCTGATAACCTGACTGCGCTTGTCGATTTAGGCAATGTATGCTTTAAACTTTTTGATTATAATAAGGCTCTTGAATACTATTACAAAGTATTCAATCTCGCACCTGACAATAAAACCGTTGCACTTTGTATAGCAAATACTCTTGCGCTTACAAAAGACAAAAAGAAATGTTACGAGTATTTTGATAAAGCTCTTAAACTTGAGGGCGATAACTATAAAGCATATATTTGCTACGCAATTGCTAAATCAGATTTCAAAGATTATGAAGATGCGGTTGAATTGTACAAAAAGGCAATAGAGATTAATCCAAAAGAAGCAAACGCTTATATTCTCGCAGGCAATCTGTATTCTAATCTTAAAAAGTACAAAGAAGCAGAGCAAGAATACAAAGAAGCGCTTAAAATCAACAAGCTTGATCCAAGCATATTCGTACTGATTGCAAATGTTTACTATATGAATAATGAAATTGAACGTTCAATTTATTCATACAGAGCAGCAGTGAATATGAGACCGGAAAATGATGAATATAAACTCGTCTTCATCCAGGTGTTAGAAGACTTTATAGAAGATTACAGAAAGGACGATATCGTTGCAGCCTTCTAGACAAATATATCCGATAGAAAGAATATTATCCGCAGCAACATACTTAACCGCTGGCGGTGTAGGGTTTATATGGCTGATTATTGCGGCTGTTATGAGAAAACACGTTACACCGTTTTTGATGTACCATATTCTGCAGTCAATATTCTTATCAATATTATATTTTTTAATAGCAACTTTTGCAGAACTAATCTATGTAATTCTGTACAGAATCCCGATAATTAATGCGATTCCATACTTAATAAATATGCCGCTGCCGTTCGTATTCGGGCTGTCAATTGTTCAAACCATCACAACCGCCATAATACTTTACCTTGCAATCACAGCCGGCATGGGGCTTTACAGCTACATTCCGTGGGTTTCCGACATCATTAATATTAATACGGGAAGAAAGTAGTCTGCAATTATTAATTTTTCCTTAACTTTTTAACTATTTTCTCAAATTTATTATATAAATATAATTGTAAGGAAATAGGAGGAAATAATTATGGCACTAAAACCATTAGCAGACAGAATTGTTATTAAAGTTATTGAAGATACTGAACAAACTTCAGGCGGAATATTTATTCCTGACAGTGCAAAAGAAAAACCTCAAAAGGGCGAAGTTGTTGCTGTAGGTGCAGGCAAAGTTAATGATAACGGAGAAAGAGAACCGATGGATGTTAAAGTCGGCGACATCATTCTTTACGCTAAATACGCTGGCACAGATGTTAAAATGGACGGTGTTGAATACAAAATACTTTCCATAAAAGACGCTTTGGCTGTTGTGGAGTAATTGCGTGAAGCGTGAGGTGTGAAGCGTGAAGGGAACGTTATGAATCATAAAGATTTAGATGTTTGGAAAAAATCGGTAGATTTAGTTTTAAAAATATACAACATAACTAAACAATTCCCTAAAGAAGAAATGTTCGGTATTGTTAACCAAATGAGAAGAGCCGCAATTTCCATCCCTTCAAATATTGCAGAGGGCTGTGCAAGATATTCAGACAAAGATACTTTAAGATTTATTGATGTTGCTTTTGGCTCAGTTGCAGAATTAGAAACTCAATTAATAATTGCAGAACAGTTAGGTTATTGCAAAAGTTGTGAGATTGTGGGCGATATTGACAAAGTTGAAAAATTATTGTCAGGCTTGCGTCGCCATCTAAAAAATAAAAATTAAAATGAACCCCTCACTCTTCACGCCTCACCCTTCACAATGTTAATGATTAAGAAAAGGAGAAAATAAAATGGCAAAACGTATAGTTTTTGAAGAAGAAGCAAGAAAATCGCTTCTAAAAGGTATTGATGCAGTAGCAGACGCCGTAAAGGTTACACTCGGACCAAAAGGCAGAAACGTAATCCTGCAGAAAAAATTCGGTGCACCTCAAATCGTTAACGACGGTGTTACTATCGCAAAAGAAATCGAACTGCAAGATAATCTTGAAAACGCAGGCGCTCAACTTCTTAAAGAAGTTTCATCAAAAACAAACGATGTAGCCGGCGACGGTACTACAACAGCTTCTGTTCTGGCACAGGCTATTGTAAGAGAAGGCTTAAAAAACCTGACCGCAGGCGCTAATCCGATGTCTATGAAACGCGGTATTGATAAGGCTGTAGAAATTGCTATCAATAAGATTAAAGACCTCTCAAGACCTGTTAATACAAAAGAAGAAATCGCTCAGGTTGCAGGGATTTCTGCCGGTAATAACTCGGAAATCGGCGAATTAATCGCAGAAGCAATGGAAAAAGTAGGACACGACGGTGTTATTACTGTTGAAGAAAGCAAATCTTTCGGCACAAATCTTAAAGTTGTTGAAGGTATGCAGTTCGATAAAGGCTACATTTCACCTTACTTTGTTACAGACCCTGAAAGAATGGAATGTGTTTTGGAAGACGCTTATGTTCTTTGTGTTAACAAAAAAATCAACATTATCTCTGACTTAGTTCCTGTTCTTGAACAGGTTGCCCGCGATGGCAGAGCATTACTGCTTATCGCAGAAGATGTTGAAGGCGAAGCTCTTGCAACACTGGTTGTGAACACAATGAGAAAAGTATTAAGAGCTGTAGCTGTAAAAGCACCGGGATTTGGCGACAGAAGAAAAGCTATGCTTGAAGATATTGCTATCTTAACCGGCGGTCAAATGTTTACCGAAGAGCTTGGTATTAAATTAGAAAATATTACAACTCAAATGATGGGGCTTGCAAAACGCGTTACAGTTACTAAAGATGAGACAACTATCGTTGTTGGCAACGAAACTAAAGAAGCTGTTCAAGAACGTGTAAGACTTATTAAAAAACAAATCGAAGCTTCTGACAGTGAATACGACAAAGAAAAACTTCAGGAACGTATGGCAAAATTGTCCGGCGGGGTTGCAGTAATCGAAGTCGGTGCTGCTACAGAAATCGAGCTTAAGGAAAGAAAATTAAGAATCGAAGACGCTCTTAACGCTACAAGAGCTGCGAACGAAGAAGGTATCGTGCCGGGAGGCGGTGTTGCTCTTATCAGAGTTCAGCAAGAGCTTGAATCAAAATTGAACACTATTGCTTTTGAATCTGATGATGAGAAGAGCGGTTACAAAATTCTTATGACAGCATTAGATGTACCTTTGAGAGCAATTGCTTTTAACTCAGGCGCTAAATCTGATGTTGTTGTAGAAAACGTAAGAGCTGAAAAAGATGCTTACGGATATGATGCACTGCTTGACAGATACACAGATATGTTCTCAGCAGGTATTGTAGACCCTGCAAAGGTTACAAGAAGCGCTCTTGAAAACGCAGCATCTGTTGGCTCAATGCTGCTTACAACTCAGGCTGCTGTTGTTGATGTGCCGGAAGAAACTAAAGGCCCTGATATGTCACAAATGGCCGGAATGGGCGGTATGGGCGGCATGATGTAGTTACTTTTTCTTTACTGAAAAGAAAAAGTAACCAAAAAGAAAAGAATACATTGTCGGGTGACAGAGGTAAGATTTCTAAATTAAAGTATTACTCACAGTCACCCTCAATGATAAAACTACTTTTTGAATGCTTTTATGGGAGGCATTGGTAGATTTTACCGAAAAGGTATTAACACTACCAGCCTCCCTCTTTTATATCCCCCCTTTACCCCTTTACCCCAAAAGAAAAAGTTACCAAAAAGAAAAGAATACATTGTCGGGTGACAGAGGTAAGATTTCTAAATTAAAGTATTACTCACAGTCACCCTCAATGATAAAACTACTTTTTGAATGCTTTTATGGGAGGCATTGGTAGATTTTACCGAAAAGGTATTAACACTACCAGCCTCCCTCTTTTATATCCCCCTTTATCCCTTTACACCAATAGAAAAAGTAACCATAAAGAAAAGAACACATTGTCGAGTGACAGAGGCAAAATTTCTAAATCAAAGTATTACTCACAGTCACCCTCAATGTTGAAACGACTTTTTAATGCTTTTATGGGAGGCATTGGTAGACTTTACCAGATGGTATCAATACTACCAGCCTCCCTCTTTTAGATCCTCCTTTATCCCAAAAGAGTAGGTTGGGTGAAACCCAACAATAACCTAATCCGCAGACGAAACCGCAATAGCGAGCGCATATATTTTACAAGTCCTCATAAATCTTGTTATATTTTTCAATTATCTCAAAATTCCACCCGGAATCATAATTCATCGCATTTTTTATTAACAAATTCCAGCTTGCAGGATTTTTGGAATATAAACTCAATGCCTTATTTAAAACTAATCCGAAATTTTCTCCGTCATCTTTCTTTGCCTTAAGCCCGCACCCTTCAACCATATCATCAAAAATATCCGCTATTGTATCATTATAAATTCCGGTTTTGGATGCTATAGGAATACATCCGTACTTCATCGCTTCGTAATGGAGTGTTCCGGAGGGGTTAATACGGGATGGCAAGAGTATCATATCTGCCGACGATAAAAACTGCGGTTTATTAATCTCTCCATCTATAAAGACCCAGCGCCCGTTCAGGGAGGAGGTTTTTTCCAGAAACTCTGCAAACGATTTTACATAATTATTTTTTAATCCGTCTTCCACATTTATTATTATTTGTATATTTCTATTCAGCTCAAATAATTTTAATAATGTTCCGAATGCTATGTCCGCACCCTCCGCATAAATATCAGAATATGTTCCAAAAATTAACGGTGCCTCATAAAAAGAATCCAAATATCCTTTTATTGTATAATTATCATTTTTAAATAAAGTTCTGTCTACAAACCTTGTTTTTATCTTCTCTGAATAAAACTCTTTGACTAAATATTTTTTGTTGCGTCCTCTTAAATCCCGAAAATTATCCGAATCAAACGGCTGATATATCAAATGTTTCTCTAAAACTGTACCATAAGATACAAAATCCGATTTTGTTTTCTTTAATACTTTAAACATTTTGCCGGTAAGTTCAGGATTTTCAAAAATATCTTTATAATACGTTTCAGAAATAACTGCCCAGGAATCAGCCTTTTTTATCGTATAATAAATCGGATTGTAGTACGCATCATTTTCATAAGCCATTTGAGGGAAAAGCTGTAATACACGGGCATTCATTCTATTGAACAGAATATTTTCTTCAATATCCTCACATTTGTCTATATATTTACGAAATTTAAAATAATTTTTGTATATAAACTCCAAACATTCTCTCATTTGATAAAATTTTCTGGTATTATGCAGGTTAAAAAGCGAGGCTATACATTTTTTTATAATTTTATCTCTGCAAAGCCTCTTCATGCCTCGTTTATCAACAAGATTTATTACAGCCCAGAATGGTTCGTACTTATTTTTTTCAAAAAAAGTAAAATCATTGATTATCTGCACTACATTAAATTTTATGCTCTCAAAATCTGCCCCCAAATAAATAGGAACATTGTCAGAATGTATTACATCCGGCTTAAGCTTAGATGCAGAAATTCTCACACACTTTACGTAATGTGCAAGATAAAAGAGTCTTGAAAATTCAGAGACATCTTTCATATTTTCAAATACAGGAGAATAAACTCCCCAGACTGGAAT
>CALVBV010000031.1 GCA_944325815.1 Candidatus Gastranaerophilales bacterium | reverse complement strand
TCTTCTTTATTCAACCCCCAAGCACCCCTCCCCGAAATCAGAGATTTCGACCCTCCCACAAGGGGCGGGTTAAGCTTGATCACTTGGTCACTTCATTAACGAACTCTTCACGCTTCACCTAATGATGCGGTAGACTAAAGTCTACTCTACTCATTCACCCAGTCACTTAATCACTTCAAAAACGAACCCTTCACGCTTCACGCCTCACCCTTCACCCGGTAAAAGTAGGGTGCAGTTACTACTGCACCAATAAAATCCCCTCGCCCCTTGTGGGAGAGGGCTAGGGAGAGGGGTCAAGCAGGTTTAGGAGAGAAAAAGTTTAGAAGTTTAGAAGAAGTTTTTTTGTATTCTTCTTTATTCAACCCCCAAGCACCCCTCCCCGAAATCAGAGATTTCGACCCTCCCACAAGGGGCGGGTTAAGCTTGATCACTTGGTCACTTCATTAACGAACTCTTC
The DNA here is from genome assembly GCA_944325815.1 of Candidatus Gastranaerophilales bacterium. Lineage (GTDB taxonomy): Bacteria > Cyanobacteriota > Vampirovibrionia > Gastranaerophilales > Gastranaerophilaceae > CAG-196. The sequence goes on along the minus strand of CALVBV010000031.1, from coordinate 19,751 downwards.
ACGCTTCACCTAATGATGCGGTAGACTAAAGTCTACCCTACTCATTCTTAATCACTTAGTCACTTGGTCACTTCAAAAACGCACGCTTCACCCTTCACTTAATCGCCCGGTCATTTATTCCAAAAGCAATGACAGGCTTTTCCCGCCGCGTAATATGATGTATAGCCTATCCGTTAAGCTTACATTCTCTCCGGTGCTGATACCGCCAGAATATCAAGTGCATTTTTCAGCGTTATTTTAATCCCTGTCATTAATAAAAGCCTTGATTCCATAAGCTCTTTGTCATCGCAGATTACGCGGTTTGAATTGTAGAAAGAATGAAATTCGGAAGCAAGTTCCTGTACATAACGACATATAGTGTAAACCGTTCTGTTTTGAGCAGAAAGGGCTATAACGGATTTAAATTCTTCTAGCTTCAAAATAAGAGACTTTGCGCTCTCTGTTGTTTTTAGAATCAAATTTTTATCAAAATTCTTAATCAAATTATCCAGCTCATCCTGTGTCATCGGCGCCTTTGATTTCTCTCCGGTTTCAGGATTAAGTTTTTCCGAAACTGCGTTTCTCAAAATTGAACAAACCCTTGCATAAGCATACTGGACATAGAAAACAGGATTTTCATCCGTCGAACGTTTTGCAAGCTCTATATCAAAATCAAGCGTCATATCAATATTGCGCATTGCCATCCAATACCTTGTCGCGTCAATACCGACTTCTTCAATCAAATCATCAAGAGTAACCATATTCTTACGCTTGCCCATTCTGACCTCTTCTCCGTTAACAACAAGGTTAACGAGCTGACCGAGAAGGATTTCAAGTTTGTTCGGGTCGTATCCCAACGCTTCTAAGGAAGCTTTGACCCTTGCGACATAGCCGTGATGGTCTGCACCCCAGATATTAATAAGCCTGTCATATCCGCGTTTTAACTTATCAACGTGATACGCAATATCCGCAGTAAGATACGTATTTGAGCCGTCTGCTTTTTTAATAACTCTATCCTGGTCATCACCAAACTCGGAGGATTTAAACCACATAGCACCGTCTTTTTCATAGAGCATTCCTTTTGCCATAAGCTCTTTGTAGCTTTCCTCAACTTTGCCGGATTTATGCAAATCAAGCTCTGAATAAAAATTATCAAAATGAACTCTAAATTCTTCCAATAGTTTTTTCTGGCATTCTTCCATCTCTTTTTTTGCAAAATCAGAAAGTGTTTGAATATCAACAGTGTCTATACTTACTCCATTTACCCCCTCATTTACCCCCTCATTTACCTCCGGGTTTTCCTGAAGGAATTTTTTTGCAACAGGGATTAAATATTCTCCGGGATAATAATTTTTTCTTTCTGTTTCATCAGCCGGGAAATCAATATTTTCACCCAATTCCTGACGAATACGGATTTTTAAAGAATTGCCTAATTTTTGAATCTGGCTTCCTGCATCATTGATATAAAATTCCTGATAAACCTCGTGTCCGTAGAACTTTAAAAGATTAGCAAGCGCACTTCCCATAGCCGCCCATCTGCCGTGACCAATATGGAAAGGCCCTGTGGGGTTTGCAGAAACGTATTCAAGAAGAATTTTTTCTTTTTCAATTTTTTCGGGACGTCCGTAGTTTTCCTTTTTAATAAGAATTTCTGCCACGGAATCGGCCAAAAGCGCGTTTTCTATTTTGAAATTAATAAAACCGCCGACAACAGATACAGAATAATTTTTAGGCTCAAGATTTTCAACCACAGCGTTTGCAATCATTGGCGGCGCAATCTTTGCAGACCTTGCAAGCGAAGAAACATTTACCGCAAAATCCCCAAAATCCGGATTTTTGGGCTTTTCTATCATCAAAGAGCCTTTTGAATACTCGCTCATTTGCCCGATTTTATTATCTTCTATACCTTTTAATATCGCATTTTCAACTTCATTTAAGAAAAAATCTTTTAACATCTTAATCCTCTTTTTAATACATTCCTCACTTGATTATAGGATAAACAAAGCAATTTTCAAAACTGATTTAATTTAGCGGAAATATAAATTTATTTTAAGCAAATGAGGATAAATACTCGACAATTAATATTTTTTTAGTTATTATAAAGACTATACTAGCCCAATAATATTTAAAAGGAGAAAAAGAATGCAAGTAATATTGAAAAAAGATGTTCAAAATATTGGCGAAGCCGGTGATTTAGTAAATGTAAAAGACGGTTATGCCAGAAATTTCCTGATTCCTAAAAATTATGCAGAAGCAGCAACAGAAGGTGCTTTGAAAAACAGAGAACAAAATATGGCAAGAATCAAAGCTAAGCAGGAAAAATTACATCAGGAAGCTCTTCAAAAAGCTGAACAGATTGAAAAACTCGGTTCTATTGAACTTTCTGCAAAAGCCGGTGAAAGCGGTAAATTATTCGGTACTATTACTACCAAAAAATTGTGCGAAGAATTAAAAGAAAAATCTAACATTGAAGTAGATAGAAAAACAGTTTCTCTGAATGCACCTATTAACAAAATTGGTGAATACACAATGCTAATCAAATTAACTTCTAAGGTTAAAACTGAACTCAAAGTTGTAGTAACTGCTTCAGAAGTTGTTAAAGAATCTATTGAAGAAACTGAAGAAACTGTTGAAGCATAACGGAATAAATTTGTAAAATAAAAAGATATGCCGGTGCTTCCAAAGTACGGCATGTCTTTTTATTTTATGTAAAGAGAGAGATAAAAAATGAAATTATCTTTAAGATGCCTTCCTGTAGGAGATTTACCTTATACAGACGTAAAGCTCACAACAAGACTAACAGTAAAACTTTTTGAAGCCTGTCCTTTTTTAGCAGTGATGCCAAACGCCTCATCCGCTGACAGTGTTCAGAGGCGGACATTGGAGAATTTACCGGGGATTAGTTTTGATGAGGAAGGCAGGCTTGAATTTAAAACAGATAGTGATGAATTTCGGCAGAAACTTGTTGTTTTAGACTCTGTTTACAACAACCCGACAGATGAAGGTCTTGAGCTGTACAAAATGACCCCGTTTTTCTGGGAGAAATATGAACAAATACTAACCCGGGTAAAACCAAAAGAAACTGTTGTTAATATTTTGGGGCCGTTCACAATGTCTCAAATTCTCTCATCCGAAGCAGACTTTCAGCTATTGGAGGATCGATGCTACAGAAAGCTGGTAATACAGGCGGTTATGGTAAAAGCGTTGTGGGTAATAAATAAAATTAAACGGCTGTCGCCCGGGACTACTCCTATTATCATATTGGAAGAACCTCTTCTGAACAGGTTTGGTGATATAAAACGGCAGTACGAAGACGTGACAAGAGATGTTGTTATTAATATGTTTGCTAAAATCACAGAGCGAATTAAAAATGCAGACAGCGCAGTCGGAGTACAGTGTTTTGAAAAATGCGATTGGAAAATTCCTATTGAAGCAAAAGTCGACATTTTATCTTTCAATGCATATAATTACCCAAACAATCTGAATATCATAGCTGAGAAAGTCAATATCTATTTGGCTTCAGGCGGACGTATTAATTGGGCAATTGTTCCTGTGATAAACGAAGCCACTGTAAAATCTTTAACCCTGGATTATGCGCGTAAACGTTTTATCAAAGCCATAGAAGGCTTGATAAGCGCCGGAGTAAGTCCTAAACTTGCATACAACCGTTCTATGGTTTCAATCCAAGGAAATGTAGATAAACTGCCGGTTATATTTGCAGAGAAAGCAATTATTATCGCAAGCCAATTATCTAAGAAGATTCCTGTGGTTAAGTAGTCGGCTCGTCTGATATTATATTAGAATCTATGAATATAGTATTTCTTATAAAAGCATGCGCCATCAACAGAAGATAAGGATTCATCTCATTTGTTGCTGATAAGTTAACTTTTGCATCTGTTTTTTCAAGTGTTTCGAGTTTTTTAGGCGTAATTGCTTCAATATCAATATTCGCAGTTACCGCCAGCGAAGAACTCTCATCGGTCAAACTTCTTAAAAGAGTTTTTTTAGGAAAACTCTCGGAACAGGTTATAAGAATATCAACGGAATTTGAAGTTGTAAGTATAAACTCACCTTTTACATTGCCGAAATTTTTAGTCTGAATCAAAACAGTAAGCTTGGAGTCATTTGATTCATTTTCCCCGTCAGGCGGTGTTATTTCCAAATCAAAACCGACACCTTCATTAAGAGGAAGCCAGGGAAGGTACAAAAGCATAAAACTCTTAAGTGTCTGTGCGGGATTTCCGGATTCTGCCATGGAAACACAGGAATTTATAATGCTTAATGTTTCTCTAATTTGGTCGCTTGTCATACCGCTTTTTGATGCCGAAGCCATAGCGATTATTAAATTAGCAGCAGCCTGCTTGCTGTTTTTTAGTATTTGTTCTGCAACAGCAGACATTTGAATCATCCCGCTAAAAAATAACATAACAGCATCTTTCTGCGCAGAAGCAACCTGAGTCTGCATATTTTGCACAGCATTAATTGGAACTTCCGAGGTATCATCAAAAAGCTGGGCAATCATCTTTTGATTCTTCAAAAGTTCCTGGTTTATGTCATTCAGCAAAAGAGTATTTGGGTTAATAGGGCTGTTCTTATTCTGGATATTAATTAGAATCTGCCCCAAAGTCTGCGGCAATCCCAGAAGATTTCTTATATAAACAGCCCTGTCCATACTTGCAATTTGATTCATTTGAAGCTGCTGAATAAGAGCCAGAGAAGGCTGCAGCTGCGGTGCAGGCGCCGGTTTTGACAAGGCAGAATTAAACCCTAAAGATGAATTGTTTATACCTTCCTGTTGAAGCTTTTTTAGATATAATTCAGGATTTCTCAGACCTGCAAGAATTTTTCCAACGCTAAATCCGTCCATAATATTAATTATAACAATTATTAATACTATGTCTACAATCTTTTGATTAAGTTTTTTTACAAACAAACCGAAAACACGAGCATTTTTTTAGTATTTACTATACAATATTATAATGAATTAAGGACGGATTAATGGTGGACACTTTTGAACTCACAAATTATAATTTCTATTCCAGCCGGCTGGATATGGAACTTATTACAAATATTGTAGACACGCTTAAAGAAATTCTTGAAGAGGATAAAAAAGAAGAACAGCCTTTGTTTCTTAAAGTTGCGGACAATTTTATCCTGGATATTGCTAGAAAAGTAGTGCAGGAAAAGAAAAAGACTTTTCTTATAGGAATAACCGGAGAGAGTGCTTCAGGAAAGACTGTTTTTGTTGACAATACGATTGAAGCTGTTGTTAGAGATAAAAAAGAAGGAATTTATACCGTAATCCGCCAGGATGATTACTACAAAGATACTTCAAAAGAGCTTATTGAGGCAGGGAGTTATGATGCTTTGTTTAAAACAGGGTTCAGTTTTGATACTCCGGATGTCATTGATTTAGAGCTTATGAGAAAGCATCTTTTAGGCTTGAAACAGGGAAAAACAGTCGTATCACCAAAGTATGACTTTGTAACCTGCGTCTCTGACCCCAACGGCGATGTTAAAAAGCCGGCAAAAGTTATTCTGACAGAAGGACTTTATGTTTTGAATAAAGAAGTCAGAGATATTATGGACGTCAAAGTTTATGTGTTCACTCCGATTGACGTAATTAAAGAACGCTGGTATAAGCGGGCTGTCTTAAGAGGTAAAACCGGTGAGGCGGCTGATTTGCAGTTTAAAAACGTAAATGAAACCGCCCAGCAATACATAAGACCGACTTATCAGATTGCAGACTGTATAATTAACGGCATGGTTGATAAGGACTATATTAAAGTTATTACAGAAAAGATAATGAGCCGTCTGGCTGAAATCTGCCTCGGAGGGGGGTAAATATATTAGGTTGGTTAGTCAAAACCACAGGCTAAATGTCCTCCGGAGAGGGGGTAAATATATCAGGTTGATTAGTCAAAGCCACAGGCTAAATGTCCTCCGGAGAGGGGGTAAATGCATTAGGTTGATTAGTCAAAACCACAGGCTAAATGTCCTCCGGAGAGGGGGTAAATATATCAGGTTGATTAGTCAAAGCCACAGGCTAAATGTCCTCCGGAGAGGGGGGTAAATGCATTAGGTTGGTTGGTCAAAATCACAGGCTAAATGTCCTCCGGAGAGGTAAAGATTAAGGGAAGGTATAGAAATGTTTGAATTAAAAGCACAGATGTATTTTGCAGCAGCGCACCATCTACTGAATTATGAGGGTGAATGCGAAAACCAGCACGGCCATAACTGGCTGGTAGAAGCTTATGTCAAGGGAGAAACTCTTGATAAGAGCAATATACTTGTAGATTATAAGGTACTAAAGCGTGAATTGAAGGCTGTTTTAGATTTGCTTGACCATAAGGATTTGAATGAACTTCCGTATTTTAAAGGTGAAAGTCCTTCAAGCGAAATGATTTCAATGTTTATTTACAATAAATTGAAAGAAAGAATTGTTCAGCTCTCAAAAGTTTCTGTCTGGGAAACAGCTACCTCCTGCGCAAGTTACTTTGAGGAGTAATGTAAAAGGATTCTGCCGGAAGCCCGGGCACAATATTTAGGATTAGGCATATCTCGGCTATATTAATTTATCATTTCACCCCTCAAATACCAGGTGCGGGCGGAGGTTATTTTTACATTGATAAACTCGCCTGTGATATCTTTGTCATAAGGAATATGAACTATCTTGTTGTTTCGTGTACGTCCTGTTATAATGCTTTGACCGTCATGGTTCTCCAGCTTCTCGACCAGAACTTCCATTTCACGCCCGACATATTTTTGGTTTGATTTTAAGCAGCATTCTCTGTTATGCTCGTTCAGTCTTGCAAGTCTGTCAGTTTTAACATCCTCCGGAATATATAAATCAACCCACTTTGCTGCAACTGTCTTTTCCCTCGGAGAATAAGCCGCTGTATTTGAATAATCAAGTTCAAGCTCACTCATCGCCCTTAATGTATTCTGGAATTGTTTTTCTGTCTCGCCCGGAAATCCTGCGATAAAATCGCTCGTTATAGTTACGTCAGGGATTCTGGAACGGATATTTTCACATATTTTTTTATACGTTGCATAGTCATATCTGCGGTTCATTTTTTTCAAAACATAATCATCACCCGACTGCATCGGAATATGAAAATACTCACAAACCTTGTCAAGTTCTATCACGGTATCAATTAATTCTTCTGTAATATCAGTGGGATACGATGTAACAAACCTGATTCTAAACTTACCTTCTAAAGCATTAATCTGCCTTAAAAGCCAGGACAAATTCTGATGAGGCTCTAAGTCCTTGCCGTATGAATCCACATTTTGCCCTAAAAGTGTAATTTCTTTAAAGCCTTCGTTAAGAGCTTTTTTAATTTCATTTAATATAAGTTCCGGTTTTCTTGAGCGCTCGCGCCCGCGAGTATAAGGAACAATGCAGTAGGTACAGAAATTATTACACCCTTCCATAATAGGAACCCACGCATTAACACTCTTTACCCTGTTAATTTGGATATCAGATTCTTCATAGGGCTTTTCTTCTATAGAAACAACTCTTTCTCCGTTTTCGATTCTTTTCACAAGTTCAGGAAGCTCATAGAGCCTTTGTGTTCCAAGAACCAAATCAACATAAGGCGCCCTTCTGAATAGTTTTTCGCCTGCCTGCTGCGCAACACAACCGGCAAAAACAATCTTCAAATCCGGTCTGTTCTTTTTCCACTTACCCCAGACGCCAATCTGGCTGTAAGCTTTATCTTCTGACAACTGCCTGATAGAACAGGTGTTTATAACAAGCATATCCGCATCTCTTGGCTCATCTGTCTGGGTGTAACCTTGATGTTCCAGCATTCCATACATTCTCTCTGCATCAGACTTATTCATCTGGCAGCCTAAAGTTTCTATATATACTTTCTTCATTTTTTCCTCAATTATTCTAATAATTCTATTGTATTACAAACAATGAGTGAATTTTATGTATAACATAGCTTTACAAAACTTCATAATTCAAAACAAAAAAGGCAATTTTTTTAGATTTAAATACTTTATATATACAAGAGATATAAAAGAGAGAAAGTTAATAAACGGTACTCTCAAAGAGAATTAAAAATAAGGAGACTGAATTATGGCAATCGGAGCAAGAGATTTTATTGACAAGTTATTAGTTGAGAAGTATGCACAGGAAAAAGTTGACAATCACGATGAAGGATCTTTAGTATCCAGAGTTTCAGCAGACGATATGATGAGTGCAATGAACGCATCCGCATCAAACTTTAGAACAATGCTGGAACTTAATAACAGGCTTACTATGGTTTGTTACGGTGTTGTGGCAAAATCCGCCAAATACGTACAAACCGCTTAATTGAACAATTTATACAGGATTACTCCGGCAGAAATACTCAGGTTTAATGATTCAACTTTATCAGACATTTCAATTGTGATATTTTTATCAGCAAAGTCGATAAGTTCCTTGCTCAAGCCGCAAGATTCAGTTCCAAACATAATAACGACCCTCTCTTTGGGCGTGTAATCTCTTAGCCAAACAGAATTATCCGTCTTGGGAAGAGTTGCGATTTTCTCATAATTCGCAGCTTTTTCCTTTAATTCTTCAAAATCTCTTATTGAAAACACAGGAATTTTCCACAGGTTTCCGACAGACGAGCGGACGCATTTTGGGTTAAACAAATCGACAGTATCGCCGTATAGAATCAGGGCATCAACGTTGAACGCACAGGCTGTTCTGAGGATTGTCCCTAAGTTTCCGGCATCTTTTATGTCTTCTAAAAGAACTATTTTTTTAAAGTCTTCTGACCATTTCGGGGTTGGAATTTTTGCTGCTGCAACGGCTTTAGGAGGAGTTGCGGTTGAGGATATTTTAGAAAGCACGGCTTCCGTGACTTCAATTTTATCTCTGTTTTCAAAAAGACCGGAGTTTTCAAGGACAAAGAGATTCACTATTTCAAGTCCGGATTCTATTGCCTCTTCTATACACTTCACTCCTTCCAGAAGAAACATTTTGTCGCGGTATTTGCGCTGCAAGAGTTTTGCGGTTTCTTTTATCAAATAATTGTTAACGCTTGTGATTTTCATAATATTTCAAATTCCTTAAGCCATTCTTTTTCTTGTTCGGATAAAATATTTAAATCAATCAATTTGCCTTCATATCCCATTTTAACAAAAGAATGAATTTTACCGTCTTTTTTGTAGCATGAGTTTTCAAGCCTTACGCCGAAGTGTTCCGGATTATACAGCCCGGGCTCTATGGTAAATGTCATATTGTCCTTAATTTCTGTTTTTGCAATCTCGTTTTGCGAAAGATTCGGCGGTGCTTCGTGCACATTGATTCCGATTCCGTGCCCGAGCCCATGTCCGAACGTGAACCCTTCTACAGCATTATCAAGAATTGAATGCGCAAGAGTATCTATTTCAAAACCGGTTTTTAAATCTGAATGAAAAGCATTTAAAAACGCTTTCAGAACAGTTGTATAGACTTGTTTTTGTAAATCGGAAGGCTTGCCTTTTACAAAAACGCGGGTAATATCTGTTGCAAGTCCGCTTTCATAATAAGCCCCGCAGTCGATTAAAACAAGCGAGCCGTCTTTTAGGATTACGTCTTTTGAATTTTTTGCGTAATGCGCAAGCGCCGAGTTTTGGTTTATTGCTACAATGGAATTAAAACTCAAAGATTTTGCGCCGTGTTTAATGAATTCTTCTCTGAGCCTTGAAGAGATGTCGTACTCTGAAAGATTATCGTTTGATTCTATGTATTCTCTTATTGCTGCAACAGCCTTGTCTGTTTTTTCAAACGCTTTTTTATAAGCCTCGATTTCTTTATCAGACTTAACTGCTTTCATTGTTTTCACAGGCGAGGGGCGGTGAATTGGGTGTTTAATCAGGCTGTAGTCATAGGCATTTATTGTTGTTTTGTCTACAAGAAGCTCGCCTTCGTAGTTTTTAAGAAACTCTTCTGCCTCTTTTGAATCTTCAAAAAGCCTTTGGCCTTTTTCATCAACAAATAATTTCTGCCAGATTTTGGCGGAGTTATCTTTGGAAAAATCCCTCATGCCTGTCAGGTATGAGACTTCTTCAAGGTTAGAAAAATATGCCGGCTTTGTATTTAATACTTTGGGCTCATCTGCTTTTGAAGGAACTTCATTATGAGGCTCGGTGTAATCATTTATCGGGTCTTTGTCCAAAAGCTTTATATTAATACCCTCAAATCCTTCGAGTCTTGATTGTGAGACCTTTTTTGACACAATTCCAAGAACTTTATCAGGTTTGATTATTTTTTTTATCTCATCGTCCTGTTTCTGTCCGAGCTGCAGCTTAACAACCGTAACTCCTTCTTTTGCTTCCATATCAGCCTGAGTGTGGTATCTTCCGTCAACAAAAAGATAAATTTTATCTTGAGTAAGGAGTGCATCACCTGTGGAACCTGAAAACCCTGTCAGAGTATATCTTGCGTTTTCACTCAAACTTGGATATTCAACAAGATACTCATTAGTAGCATTTACAAGCAGATAATCAATCTTATGTTCGTTTAATATAGCATTCATTTATTCCGCGGCTCAGTTAAATTTGCCCCTTTACCTGTCTTTACCCCATTTACCCCTCGTCAACACCGGTTAATTTAATCAAGTGCCAGCCGAATTGGGTCTGTACAGGCTCAGAAACTTCTCCTTCTTTAAGAGCAAAAGCTGCGTCTTCAAACGGCTTAACCATCATGCCTTTACCGAACCATCTTAAATCGCCGCCGTTTCTGCCTGATGGGCATTTGGAAAACTGCTGCGCCAAATCTTCAAAAGCTACACCGTTTTTTATATCAAGCAAAAGATTTTCTGCTTCTTCTTTTGTATCAACAAGTATATGGCTTGCTCTTATTTTCATAAACTTCTCCTTATAATTTATCTTCTGTTTTATTTTCTTCGGCCTCTTTTGTCTTTAGCTCGGCCTCTCTGGCTTTCAGCATAGCCTGAATAATCTTATCATCGGCTGCCTGTTTTTTTATATCGGCAAACACTGTTTTTAATTCTTCTTCACTTAATCCTTGAGAAGATTTCATACAGACAACAAGTTTTTCTTTTCTGAATGTAAAATAAGAGGCAACAATAATTCCCCAAAGCAAAATCCCTTGAATAAGGCCGATAGCAGGGATTTCAAGATAAGCTGCTGTAAAGTTCCAGATATGCATTGCAACCCATCCCGGAAATGCAATAAAACCTGCTGCCAGACAGCATATTAGCATACCTACCAGAATTAAACCTTTTACTCCCCTAATTTGTATAATATTCAAATTTTTTTTCATTTACGTTTCACCTATTATCTTAAGAAATTCATCCTCACTTAATATTATAACACCTAAATTTTGAGCTTTGTCTAATTTTGAGCCCGGATTAGCGCCTGCTACTACATAAGAGGTCTTTTTAGAAACAGATGAAGATGTTTTTCCGCCCATTGATTTAATCTTCTCACCGGCTTCATCCCTTGTCATGCTCTCTAATGTTCCCGTAAGTACAAAGGTTTTGCCTTCAAGTTCATTTGAGCGTTTTTGAGTGCTGCCTGTGTCGAACGTAAACCCTAAGGACTTAAATTCGTTTATCATAGAAATATTTTCAGGCTTTCTAAAGAAATCATATACATTTTTTGCAATCTTTTCTCCGACGCCGTCGATTTTTGCAAGAGATTCAAAGTCCGCACTGATAAGCGCATCAAGGGTCGGGAATTCTGATGTTATGATATCTGCGGTTTCTTTTCCCACATGCCTTATTGAAAGCGCTGTTAAGAATCTGTTTAAAGGTCTCTTAAGGCTTGCCTGTATTGAATTATACATATTTGAAGCAGACTTTTCCTTGACTAAATCCAGTTTTAGAAAGTCCTCTTCGTTTAACTTGTAAAAATCTACAGGACTTTTTACCATATTTAGATTGTACAGCTGCGCAATCACGGAAGGCCCGATAAAATCAATATCCATCGCGTCTTTTGAAACCCAGTATTCAAGTTTTGCCCTGATAACCGCAGGACAGTTTTCATTTGAACAATAAAGACTTACTTCGCCTTCGCGCTCTTCAAGCGGAGAGTCGCATTCAGGGCAGAGCTTTGGCGGCTCATATATTGGCAGGCTGTCGTGTTCCGGCGTATCAGAAACCTTAACAACCTTTGGAATTATCTCTGCTGCTTTTTTGATAAGCACTCTGTCTCCGATTCTTACGTCAAGTCTTTTTATTTCATCAAAGTTATGCAGACTTGCTCTTGAGACCGTGCTTCCTGCAAGCTGAACCGGCTCAAGAATCGCAACCGGCGTAACCGCGCCGGTCTTTCCTACACCGAGTTCGATTCTAAGCAGCTTTGTTGAAATCTCCTCCGGCGGGAATTTGAATGCTGTTGCCCACTTTGGTGCTCTTGATGTAAAGCCGAGTTCGTTTTGGCAGGCAAAACTGTTAACCTTAATTACAACTCCGTCTGTTGCGTAATCAAGAGTGAATCTTTTCTGTTCCCACTCTTTGCAAAAATCAATCGCGCCTTCAATATCCTTAACCAGCCGGATGTTCGGATTCGTTTTAAATCCGAGTTTTTTTATGTACTGCAGGCTGGCCCAGTGTGTCTGAGGAATAGTCTCGGCTTTTTCAACTATTGCGGTATAAGTGAACATTGAAAGGTCTCGTTTGGCGGTAATTGTACTATCCAGCTGTCTCAATGAGCCTGCAGCAGCATTTCTCGGATTAGCAAATGGTTTTTCGGATTCGCTGTTCAATTTTTCAAACGATGAAATCGGCATATATATTTCGCCTCTAACCTCTACGTCTGCTTTTTCAAACAACTTCAGCGGAATCGCCTTAATCGTCTTGAGATTCTGTGTAATCTCTTCCCCGACAATTCCGTTGCCTCTGGTTGCACCTTTTATAAAATAACCGTCCTTGTATGTAAGCGCGATTGCAAGTCCGTCAATCTTAAGCTCGCATACAAGCTCAATATTTTTTCCGCAATCCTTTTCAACACGCTCATACCATTTTCTCAATTCATCATAATTATATGTATTATCAAGGCTGTAAAGTCTGTATTTGTGCTTAACCTCTTCAAAGCCGGAACTTATCCCCCCGACCCTTTGTGTCGGGCTGTCAGGAGTCACAAGTTCAGGGTGACTGGCCTCAAGCTCCTTTAGTTCCGTAAACATCCTGTCATACTCAAAATCGCTTATGAGCGGATTATCAAGTACATAATAGTTATAAGCGTATTTGTTTAATTCTTCCCTCAAGTATGAAATTCTACTTTGAACCATAAAAGCTCCTTATTATAGCGGCCATTATCCAGAAGGTAAATTGTATCTGCGGTCTGAAAAATACAGTGTCCACAAATCCGTGAATCAAAATACCCGCAATGGAGACAAGAGCTGCAAGAACAAACAGATTAGAAAGATTCTTAACCGCAAATTTTATAATAGCAGCCAGAAATCCCAAAAATGCCAGCAGTGCAAAAATTCCGCTCTCCACAGCTGTTTCCAGATAAATGTTATAAGCACTCAATGCGTCAAATCCGGTTTTCATATAAAGTCCGTAAATCTCTCTGAAATTCTGATTCCCGACTCCGATTCCAAGCAGCCAGTTGTCCTTAAACATATCAATGCAGGAGTTGTAAACATTAAACCTAAATGAATTAGAGCTGTCGCTTCTCATTGCAAAAATTGAGAAAATTCTTGCTCTCAAGCTTGTAATAGAAAGAATTATGGAGGCTAAAGCTGCAGCACCAATACCGGCAAGAATTGTAAACCATTTTTTGAGCTGAGGCTTCAAAGATTTATAAACAACAAACCCCAGTATTATAAGTTCAAAAAATAAACCTATATAAGCCCCTCTGCACCCTGTAAGAATAAGAGCAAGAGCGCCGAGCAAAAATCCCGGAACTGCAATCTTTTTAGAAAACGGAATAAATGCCGGAATACATGCCAGCATATATCCGCCGAAAAGATTTGGATTGTATGGTTTTAGTGTTCCATAAACTCTTGTCATAACTTCTTCCGGATTCAGTCTTGATGTATCCTGCCAGCCGGAGATTTCACTTACAGAGGCAAAGTTCTGCATAATTGCGATTACGGATTCAATTGAGGCTGCCAGCGCAATTGCGCCTAAAATGTATTTTATCATGCCCCTGTTGTCTTTGAGATAATGAATAAGTGATACGTAAAAACCAAGATAAATAAATGTCTTAAAGAATCCTTTGAGGCTTAAATAGAACAAGGTTGAGCCTGCAACACTTATGATTACAAAAATAAAATACACAAGCAGAAACTTATCCGCCAGCGTAAGTTCAAATCTTTCGCCTGTTTTAGTAAGTAGTTTTACAACAGTTAAGATTATTGCAAACAGTGCAAAGTAACCTATAAAATCCGAAGGGGCGGCAAGCGAGCTAAAGATTACAAGAAATATACAAGAAGCTATAAGCATATCTATCTTTTGTAAAAATAAGCTCTTTTCGTATAACTGTTTAAAAAGATTCTGTGAAAAATTTAATACATTATTAAGAAACATTTTTTCTCTTTCCGGATTCGTGAAGCGTGAGGTGTGTGTTTATGAAGTGATCAAGTGATTACGAATTTATAACTACTGTTCAACTGTTCAACTGTTCAACTTATCCACCTCTATCCTGTCACCCTGAATTTATTTCAGGGTCTTACCCATGGATAAGTATAATTCCCCACCGGTAAGATGCTGAAACAAGTTCAGCATGACATTTTTATTTTAACAACTCTTCAACCTTTCCACTCTTCAACCCTTATAACTTCTTCTAAACTTTTCCTCTATCCTGTCACCCTGAATTTATTTCAGGGTCTTACCCATGGATAAGTATAATTCCCCACCGGTAAGATGCTGAAACAAGTTCAGCATGACATTTTTATTTTAACAACTCTTCAACCTTTCCACTCTTCAACCCTTATAACTTCTTCTAAACTTTTCCCCTATCCTGTCACCCTGAATTTATTTCAGGGTCTTACCAACTTGGCGTTAGACTTGATTTCTGATAAGATCCCGAAACAAGTTCGGGATGACATTTTTATTTTAACTACCTTTCCACTTTTCAACCTTTCCACTTTTAAACCAGTCTGCCCCCTCTCCCTAACCCTCTCCCACAGGGGGCGAGGGAACAGGTTGGTTATAACTTCTTCTAAACCTCTCAACTTCTCAACTTCTCAACCCATATCCTATCCCACATTTTCGTTAACACAGTCGTCGTCAACTTCGGAAGTTACTCTGACATCAGATATTGTTCCGTTAAATTTATATTTTTCACCTTCAAGAGTTACCGGAAGCCCCATTTTAATCTTGTTTCCGCCAACCACAGCACCGTCTTTCGTAATCTTTGCCGTATCAGTAATTGTAACAACAGCGTCAAATACGGAAGGCTGTGCCGGGTCGTTTATTAACAAATACTGCCCGCGCTGAGACGGAATTACTGCCTTTCTCGGTTCTGATTTAACATCCGTAACCCCAAGCTCCGTGTACGGTACATTTCTTATCGTAATAAAAGTCCTGTCATCCTTCTTTATAGGAAATTCCTCACCCGTAACAGTTACCCCTCTTAATACTACCTGAAAAGTAACAGGCGAAACTGCCTCTATTTGTTTATCCGCTGTCTGACGGAAATGCCTTGTTGTCATCACTCCTACAAATAGTGCTATTATAACACCCAGAACAATAATTACATCTACTGTATTAATTTTTCCTATTTTCTTCCCCATTTCTGTCTCCTAGTTTTCAAGTTCAATATTCTCAGGTACTGACTTTAAAATTTCATCAATACTTGTAGTTGCACATCCAAACTGTTTGATAACAATTCCTGCAGCAATGTTTCCTATAACAGCAGCGTAAACAGGGTCTGCGCCGGCAGCGAGTGCAAGCGTATATACTGCCGTTACAGTATCGCCGGCACCGGTGACATCAAATACTTCTGCTTTATTAAAAACCGGTATATGAGTATATTTACCATCCTGTTCTATCACAACCATTCCATCAGCCCCGCAAGTTATCAAGATAGATTCCGCCAGAGACTGATTTAATAAAAGATTACCGGCTCTGATAAAATCTTCTTTGTTTTTTAAATAGAAACCGACATGCTTCTGAGTATCCGGAAGGTTCGGTGTCATAGAAGTTATACCTTTATATCTGTCCAAATTCTTCTGTGCATCAACTATTACAATTTTGTTGTATTTTTTTGCAGTCTCAATGGTTGCTTTGATAACTTTGTCCGACAAAGTCCCTATGTGATAGTCCGACAAAATTACTGCGTCGTGCAGCGGTACAAGTTTTTCAACTTCTTTTATAATTTTTTCTTCTGTTTCTTCCGGCAAAGGTGTATTAGTCTGCCGGTCAATTCTCACTATTTGCTGTGTAATTGAATGGGAACAGGAACCCGATATCCTTGTTTTTGTAATAGTTTTTCTTGATTTATCTACAATCAGGGAGTCACAGTTTATATTTGCTTCCCGGAAAGCATTCTTTAAATCCTCTGCCTGATAGTCATCACCTATTACTCCGATAACAGAAACCCCGCCTCCGTTAATCTCAGAAACGTTATGCGCTGAATTTGATGCACCGCCTAAAATAAACTTCGTGTGCGTATGCTGTAATATAAGAACCGGTGCTTCTCTTGAAATTCTTTCAGTGTCGCCGTATACCATTTCATCAAGAGCTAAATCACCTACTACAAGTATTTTAGCGTTCTTTAGACGAATTATATAGTCTTTTAGTTTGTTTTTGTCTATCTTCATCTCTACTCTCTTGTGATTGCTTAATCTATGAATATCATATATAATATTATCATAAACAAGAAAAGAGAGCGGGTTTATATATGGCAGGAAATGTTTTTAATGAAAAAGATTCAATTGATATAAATGAACTGGCCTCATTGAATGATGACATTTCGCCAGAGCTTATAGAACAATTACAGCAAAAAATAGCACAAGATGCTCAAAATCTGACAGGAGGGGACGCAAAACCGGCATTTAATACGGCAGACGACACAACTCTGTTTGAAGAACCGGATACCCAAACAGAGGCCAAAGAGAATCCCGAGCAGCCAAAGCCTGTTGAAAAAAAAGATATACAGCTTGATAAAAATTTTGATGACAATTTCTTAAAAAAATATAAAGCAAAACTTAATAAACAAAAACAGGGCGAAACCACGGCGGAAAAAAAAGCAGAGACAATCAGCGACAGTGTTTTTTCAGGTATTGAACAGCCTGAAAAGCCGGAGGGTGAAGAGAATGATATAAATAATGTCTCAAAAGGAAACATTACGGAACGTGCGCTTACACGCGAACAAAAAGAATATAACGACAGCCTTGATCTTTTGGATAATAATATCAAATACTCAAAATACGTTATTTATATTGACCCGGAAAATGTTGAGTTTATCGAAGGACTGACTGTTAAAGAGCGTAAAAATCTTATTAACCGCATACTAAGAGAACAGGATGATATTGCTATTACAAAGCAGCGGTTCAAAATAATTCAAACAGTTATCCGCCACGCGATAATTGCTATACTTACAATATCAATATCAATCCCTGTAATATACTTTACAATAAATGCCTCATTGGAAGCCACTATCAATAATTACAGACGTTCCGAATCAATATTCCAGACACTATACAAAGAAAAGGGCAAGATTAAAAATATTAGATAGTTTTTTCTCCAAGTATAACATTACTGAGTTCTGTACCCAATTTATACCCGCATATTGATGCAGTTACAAAAGCAAGTCCTTTCAGGAATCCCGGCAGGCATTTTAATGAATATTTGTTAAAGAGCTTGGTTGTTTCACTAAAATCCTTAATAGCAGAAGCTTGTTTTTCCAAGAACGGATTCTTTCCATACCAGCCGTCTCTGTTAATCAAAACTTTTCCATTATTAATTTTATAATAACCTTCTTTTGCGATAAGCTGTTTTTCGCCGTTGACTGTCTTGTACAGCCCGTCTTTTTCTATTGTCATTGTTTTTGCATCATAAGATTTGTTGTAAGGCATTCCGATAATCCTTTTAGCCATAGCTTCTGATGCGAACATTGTTCCCAATGCCATCGTTTCTCTTCCAAAAGCGTCTGACTTATCGTCTGCAGTTAAAACTTTAACAGCACCTGTTGCACAAATCAAAGGGTTTATATTGTTTGCGGTAAAATCTACAACCTTGCTTATTCCTCTTAAAACCTTATCACCTTTAGAAAGGGCTTTTATTGATTCTTCTGCGCTTACAATATTTCCTGCCCAGGCTGCTTTTGATTCTTTGGCAATATTTGCAACGCCCTTTGCTGCATTAGTAACCTGACCTGCCGCAATATCAAGATTCATTGCCCCTACAAACGGATTATTTGCGGACATTGCATCAACGCCTGAATTTGCTCTTCTTGAAGAGAAAATTGCACCTGATGTTATAGAGGGCATAAATGCTGTTATTGCTAAACCTGATGTCATTCACTATTCCTTATCACACTATTAAAAACACACTGTATCTATATAAAGTATTTTTGTAAAAAAAAATTGCAAAAAAACTGCAAATCTTTACAAAACTTAACACGCCAAAAGACTGACTTCCCTAGGAACAGAGGCCTAAGACACCTGGCTTATGCTTCTTCATTTTCTTCAACTTCGGCAGCGGGTTCTTTGTATATTTGAAGCTTTGTAATTCTTGCACCGTCAACTTCAATAACTGTAAAGGTTAAACCGTTATATGAAACAGAATCTCCGACATTTGCAATTCTGCCGAGAAATTTTACAACAAGACCTGCTATAGTATCAACATCGTCTTCTTCAAAATTAGATTCCTTGAGGTCAAAAAAATCACAAAACTCGTCAATTCTCATCATAGCATTGGCAACATAGGTATTCTCACTGATTTCTTTTATATCGACTTCTGCATCTTCATCAAACTCATCCTGAACATCGCCGATAATCTCTTCAAGAACATCTTCCAGTGTAATAAGCCCTGATGTTCCGCCAAATTCATCGATTACAACAGCCATCTGAGAGTGAAGCTTTTTAAATTCAATGATAAGATTGTCAAGAGTCATTGTCTCAGGAACAAGCATAAGAGGTCTGATTAGCTTTTTCATAGAAAAAGTCTCTTTTTTCATTGATAAAGAATACAAATCTTTAACATGAATAAAGCCTAATATTTTATCGATATTTTCTTCATAAACAGGGTATCTTGTATATTGGTTGTTCAGAGCAACCTCGTTTAATTCTTCATACGAGATGTCACTGGGGATACAAACCATATCCGTTCTCGGAATCATAACCTGTTTGGCCATTAAATCGGAAAATTTAAACATATTATGAAGCATTTCTGCTTCTGTTTCGTTCAAAACACCTTCATTATAGCTTGCGTCAACCAGCATATCCAGTTCTTCTGTAGAATGTACAAGCGAGGCATCTTCAGAATTAGCGTGGCATGCAGAGAGAATCCTGTCGCCGGATACCTGCAGAAGCCAGACAAACGGCTTAAAGATGGTTATAAACATGTCCATCGGTGTGGATATTAAAAGCGCCAAGCTTTCAGGGTGTCTCAGAGAAATACATTTTGGAAGCTGTTCTCCCAAAAGAACATGGAAATAAGTAACAAGTACAAATGAAATCGGAACGGCTATCACGTGTGCCGTTACAACACTATTTGGCATTGGCAGAAGGTTTATCACCGGCTCAATCAATTGAACAATAGTCGCCTCCGCAACCCAACCTAATGCGATACTTGCGATTGTGACCCCGAGCTGTGCTACAGCAAGCATTCTATTTACATTAATAACAAACAACAAAGCTTTTTTTG
>CALVBV010000030.1 GCA_944325815.1 Candidatus Gastranaerophilales bacterium | reverse complement strand
GATACAGATTTGCGTTTGACGACATACTTTGGGCTTTCTCAAGGCTATTTCCTGCGTTATCAGGAAGATTATGAACTTAGAATTGCAAGACGAAATATTGCTGATGACATAAAAAAGATTAAACCAATACAAGCATTAGGATAATAATTGGTGAAAAATTACACACACTCAAGCCCCAGAACAATTCTCATGTTATAGTATTTCATTGCAGATTCTTTCCGTACAAGTTCAGTTTTAACGCTCAGCCTAGCTTTGACTCAGCGGTTTTATCAGGTATAAATAGTTCCGGAAAGTAACCTTAACGACAGAATTACTAAATTTCCCCGCCTTCAGCGAGCACAAGTGTAAAATCGCTTCCTACAGAAAACATTTCTGTCGGGTCGTATATAAATTGCATATTATTCAATTCCGGCATTTTCTTTTGGAGCCAGTTGTAAAAATCCACCGTTACTGCATTTTTATTAGCTACAAATCTCGAATGAGAAAGGTGCGTAATTTTGAGCATATTCACCTCAAACCCGAGCTCAATAAGCTTCTCTTTCATAGCCTGCGCTTCTTCTTCCTTCTTCGGAGAATACATAATTCCTGCCTTAAACTTTGTTCCGTCTAAAGCCGGCTTATCACGATAAATCATTCTGTTAATAACTTCCTGCGTCTTTTTAGGGTCAAGAATCCAGTAACTTATGTACCCTCTCTGGTTTGGTGCACCCGGAAGAGTTGCAATTTCAATCTTATTTTCATCAACACTTCTTGCAAATGCCGCATATTGGGAAAGTTCATAAAAGCTCATATCTGTTTTGACATAAGTGTTGCAAATATTCAGCACTTCCGGAATTTTTGCAATAGACTGCGGAGAATGAAGTTTTTCAAATAAACTTCTCATAAACCACTGCTGGCGCTGGGTTCTTCCTATATCACCAAGGCCGTCTTTTCTGTATCTTAAGTATCCGACAGCCTGCTTACCGTTGAGAACGGTATTACCCTTGTCGAGATTTATATGCAGTTTTCCCGCATAATCATGATACTTCATTGGTTTTTCTACATAAATCGGAATCCCGCCAAGAGCATCAACTATTTTTTCAACAGCCTCATCGTGAACTATTATATATTTATCTATTTTTATACCAAATGTCTCTTTCAATGTTTTCTTTACAAGATTTATTCCGCCGAGCGCGTGTGCTGAATTGATTTTTTGAATCCCTTTGTTGTCGGGAAGATAAACTTTACTGTCTCTTGGAATTGAAATTGCATTAATTGAATGTGTTTTAGGATCTATATTTACAATAATAATAGTATCCGAACGCGTTCCTTCCCAAATGTCAGAGCCTGTGCCATTTGAATCTACGCCGAGAAGCAAAATATTCTGCCTGCGGGGAGAAAACGGAACTTCAAAATTTTTCCTTTGCTTATGAGAAAGAATGCCGTCTTCAGATTTTTCCCCCATAAAGAAATTATTTTCAACAAGGGTAACGCAAACAATAACCGCGCATAAAACTGCAAGAACTATTGTAAATAATAGTTTCGCAAAATTTGATGTTTCTTCTTTTTCTTCACGAATATTTTTCAGAAAAGCTTTATATTCTTCTTGTTGATTATTATCTGCTATCTTCATTTCGATTATTACTCTCTATAATAAAAAATTATATTTTAAGCATGTTAAGAAATCAATTATTGAAAACATCTTGTTTTTAAAGTACAAAAAAGATATGAAAAAGAAGATTTTGTTTATAAATTTTGGCGGTTTGGGAGATGAAATTCTGTTTTTGCCGTCAATTATTTCCGTAAAAAAAGAGTTTCCGGAATCTGAAATAACACTTGCATTAGAACCGCGCAGCAAGGGGATTATGAGCCTTACGGATATTATTGACAACACTCTTTTTGCTGACATAAAAGGCAGGGGTAAATATTTGGAATTAGCAAAACTTTTGTTTAAAATTTGGACAAAGAGATTTGATATTGTCATCTCATCCGGCTCAAATAAATTTATTTCAATGTTTTTATTTATGACTTTTATCAAAAAAAGATATGGTTACAATTCCGGAAAACTCAGCGAAATTTTATTAACTAAAGCGGTAAAACTTAATAAAAATCAGTACGCTGCAAGAATGTATCACGACTTGATAAGAGATATCACAAAGATTAATACGGAACTTCCGGAGATTAGTATAAAGAAGCGGGAAGTTGAGCCGAATACCGTTTTGATACATCCGGGCGTGAGCCTTTTGAGTGTTAAAAAAAATATGATAAAAACGATTCCGGCTGACAAGTGGGCAGAAGTTGTTGAAAAACTTGCAGACTCAGGCAAAAAAGTAATTCTGGCAGGCGGGCCGGATGACAGGGAAACAATTGAAACCATTGTAAGAAAAGTGCCGGCAGAAAAATACACTAATATGTTCGGAAAAACCAGGAATTTGAAAGAGCTTGCAGAGTTAATTTCAGGCGCTGAAAAATTTTTGTGTTCGGATTCCGCGCCATTGCATATTGCGGTATCTCTGGGCGTAAAAACATTTGTAATCTTCGGTTCAACAGATGATAAAAAACTAATCCCGCAAAACGAAAAGGTTGTTCCGATAAAAAATGAAAATTGCAAATGCCCTCTTCGTCCTTGTTTGTGGGAAAGGCGCCAGACCACATGCGAAACTTTAGACTGCTTAAAAATCTCCGCTGAAAAAATTGTTTCTGTTGTTCTTAAATAATATTTTGATATTTTTACACATAAATCTTGCTAAGAGTAAAAATCCATGGTATAAAAGAAGATAATAAGTACCCAAAATGAAAGGACTTATTTATGAAAATTTATTCTGTAAATCCGCTTTCACATCAAACACAGACAAGAAAACTTTCTGCAAAAAACGGTCTTGTAAACAATAATCAAAATCTGCAAAGAACAAATAGCCGGCAGATTTCATTTAAAAGCGATAAAGGTGCGCTAAAAGGTATGGCAGCCGGTGCATTACTGGGGCTTGGTGCTGCAGCAGCTATCATTATGACTGGTGGACTTGCAGCAGCGGTTGCGGCAGTCGGCGCCACGGGTGTTGCAGGTGCGGGCGCAGGCCTTGGTGCACAAGTCGGAGGAATTATCGGAGGGCTTACAAGCGGCAAAGAAGACGGGGATAATAGCAACAATAAAAAAAGATAAAGAGGAATCCATGATTCAATGTGTATCGCAAAGTATAAGACAATATCCCGCATTCAAAAACATCTCCAAAGATAAGCCAAAAGACAATTATTGCGCTATTGGCGGCAAAGCCGCAAGGGAAATAAATACGGAATTAGATTACAGGCGTAAAGTCGTTGAACAGAATGAAAGATTAATTGGTGTTTGCGGAATAGCTGCACTTACGCTTATTCTTGGCGGTTTTATTTTCAATATCAGGCAATTGGTTGAACTTACGAAGGGAAAATCTGATAATAAAATGTCTGCTGTTATCAGAAAGTTTGAATCTCTTAAAGATAATCCTCAGGTTCCTGCTCTCAATGATTGCAAGAGTATAAATAAAAACTTAAAATCAATACTCGAAACCCATATAAACCGACTTAAGGCAGGTCAGGATTTGATTGAGGAAACGGGCGCACCCAAGGCTTCAAACAGACTTCTTTTGTACGGCCCGCCCGGAGTCGGAAAATCTTTCTTTGGAAAAATATTTGCAAAATCTATAGATGCTGAATATATGGAAGTAATGCACTCTGATATTAATTCAATGTGGGTGGGAGAAGGTGTCAGCAATATAAAGAATGTATTTCAAAATATAGAAAAAACTGCTAAGAAAAATCCTAGTAAGAAATATGTAGTTGTATTTAATGAAATAGATGCAATGGTCGGCCCTGTTGATAAAATTACCCAAAGTAAAGGTTCGCATTG
Organism: Candidatus Gastranaerophilales bacterium; assembly: GCA_944325815.1. GTDB lineage: Bacteria > Cyanobacteriota > Vampirovibrionia > Gastranaerophilales > Gastranaerophilaceae > CAG-196. The sequence goes on along the minus strand of CALVBV010000030.1, from coordinate 16,927 downwards.
GATTTCTGTATTAGAAGAACGTTCTGCGTTTCTAAACTCTCTGGAAGTTTTAAAAGAAAGAACGCCGAATGTTACAATTATCGGAACAACAAACATCTCTCCAAAAAATAACGGACTGGACAGAGCCGCAATGAGCCGGTTTCAGAATCTTGTAGAAGTTCCATACCCTGATAAGGATTGTATGTATGAAGCTCTTAAGATGAATTTGGATAAAATAAAGAATAAAGATAAATTTATTGAAGAAAATGACAAAGAGTTAAAAGAATTAGCCGAAAAAATGGCTGAAAGAAATTTTTCATTCAGAAACCTTGAGTTTATTGTTAACGAAGCAAAAATGTATCATCTTAATGATAGAATGAACGGAAACAAAAATAATTTCAAGTTTGAATATCTTAAAAAAGCGCAGGATTCTTTCTGTCTTTCTGACGGCGAGCTTGAAGCTGCTGCTAAATCATAATTGACTAATTTTCTCGGGTAAATTAAAATAATATAAATTATTATTTTAGGAAAAAACTTATGACAACAACATTAAAAGGATTAGAATTTGACCCGGGCTTTGCGCCGTATATACTGGCTCTCAGGGGTACTATTGAATATTTGTATACTGATATCAACAGATTTAAGAATCTTTCTCAAAGGAAGATGAAATTCAGGCAGTATTACAAAAAAATTCTGGAACTTTTTGATAATAATCTGGGCTTTTATGCCGGATGCCTTATGTGGGCAGCGTATATTAAAACCCAGCCGGAACAGGAAATTTTGAACAATCATTGCCTTGGACAGGAATATGACGAAGAAAGCAATGTATCCGATACAGAATTTATGATTAAGTTTCTGGAACTTTTTCCTAAGGATATGAAGTATTTTCTCGGCGAAAATTTTGAGTTTGACAGTGATTATTTAAAGATTCTTGAAATGTATAAAGAATTTTTAATTATTAATAAAGGTTTTGTTGAGACGAAAAATAATACTGACATCAAGCTTCCTGATAAAATGAAAACCGATAATGCAGAAAGTTTTAAAGCAAAGATTGACGAGGTTTTAAAGGAAGAAGACTTATCAAAACTTCTGAAATTTAAGGAGTTTGTATGTCAGAAATAATCAATGTTGCAAGAGGTTTAGAAAAAGCAGATTTGGTTATTAAAAATGCCAATATTGTTAATGTCCTGTCAGAAGAGATTCATAAAGGCGACATTGCTGTATCAAACGGCATAATTGCAGGCATTGGCGAGGGTTATTCCGGCGAAAAAGAGATTGACGTAAACGGTGCTTATGTAACCCCTTCTTTTATTGACGGCCACGTTCATTTGGAAAGCACGATGATGCTTCCATCCGAGTTTACAAAAGTTGTTTTGCCTGCGGGTACGACTACTGTAATAATTGACCCTCATGAGATTTCAAATGTTCTGGGGCTGCATGGAATAAGTTTTATGCACGAAGCTGTAAAAAATCTTCCGATAGATGTTTATACAATGCTTCCTTCCTGCGTTCCTGCAACACCTTTTGAGACATCTGGGTTTGACCTTAACAGTTATGATTTATCGCTATTGATTGACAAACCCTGGGTTCTGGGAATTGCAGAGATGATGAATTTTCCGGGTGTATTGAATCTTGATAACAATGTTATGGGAAAACTTGAACTTGCAAAGTCAATGGGCAAACGGATTGATGGACACGCGCCTTATCTGCACGGAAAAGACTTGTGCGCATATATTGCAAGCGGGGTAAAATCCGACCATGAGTGCACAACTCCCGAAGAGGCAATCGAAAAATTAAGACTCGGAATGTACGTTATGATACGTGAAGGTACTGCCGCAAAGGATTTAGACGCATTGATTCCTGTTCTGAAAAAGTGCAACACAAGAAAATGTATCTTTGTGACAGACGACAGGCACCCTGCAGATTTAAAAGAGCATATTAACGGAATGGTAAGACGCACGGTTGAAGCCGGTGTTGACCCTATAAAAGCAGTTCAGGTTGCAAGTTTAAACACGGCAGAATACTTCGGGCTCAAAGATTTAGGCGCTGTCGCACCGGGATATAAGGCTGATATGCTTATCCTGCCTGATTTGAAAACTTTTAAACCCGATGTTGTAATCAAAAACGGAAATATTGTTGCACAGGGCGGAAAATTAACGGTGAAGCTTCCTGATACAGAGGCTTTATCTATGCGCGGCTCGGTGAATGTTAAATGGATTACGATGGAAGATTTTACGATTAAAGCAGAAGGAAGTAAAGTCCGCGCTCTGGAAGTTATTCCGCACCAGTTGATTACAAAATCCATTGTATCTGACGTTAAAATTCAAGACGGAAATGCGGTCAGCAATGTTGAGAATGATACCCTAAAAATTTGCGTAATTGAAAGGCACAGAGCAACCGGAAATATTGGTAAAGGATTTGTAAAAGGCTTCAACCTGAAATGCGGTGCCATAGCTTCAACTGTTGCGCACGATTCACACAACATGATTGTTGTGGGGACAAATGATTATGATATGTACACAGCGGCGGTTGCGCTTATCAAATCTCAGGGCGGAAAGGTTGTTGTAAAAGACGGCGAAATAATATCTGAGCTTCCGCTTCCGATTGCAGGGCTGATGTCAGACAAGGAGTTTGATTATGTCGTAAATAAATGTGATGAACTTAATCAGGCTGCACATTCAATTGGGTGCACATTAGAAGATCCGTTCATGACAATGGGATTCCTGTCACTTCCTGTAATTCCGGAACTTAAGGTTACAGATAAAGGCGTATTTGATACTAACAAGCTTGATTTTATAGATATTTTTCAAACCGCAGATACGGAAGTTCAGCCGGTTTGTTAATGAGTTTGCGGAAAAATTCACATTTTTCTCGCAAACTCTCGGGAACGGTTTCACCTCAGGTTGTATGCTATCCCGCACACAACCTGAGGTTCACACACCTAAGGTCGGATTTGAAAAACCTCAAAAATTTGTCAATTTTTGGGTTTTTCTGCATCCTCTAATATAAATTTTGTTTCGTATATAATAAAACTATGAAACACAGAGACAATGTACGGAATTTTTGTATAATAGCGCACATAGACCACGGCAAATCCACACTGGCAGACAGACTTCTGGAAGCAACAGGAACAATAGCCGAAAGAGATATGCAGAACCAGCTTCTGGATACAATGGATATTGAGCGCGAACGCGGAATCACGATTAAACTTAACGCTGCGAGGATGAATTACACCTCAAAAGACGGCGAAAAATATATTTTTAACCTTATAGACACACCGGGGCACGTAGATTTTTCTTATGAAGTTTCCCGCTCTCTTGCAGCATGCGAAGGCGCTCTCTTGATTGTTGACGCAACTCAGGGTGTGGAAGCGCAGACGTTAGCTAATGTCTATATGGCAATAGAACAGAACCTTGAAATCATTCCTGTAATAAACAAAATCGACCTTCCTTCTGCCGATGTTGAAAGGGTAAAGGAAGAAATCGAAGAAATATTAGGAATCGATACCTCCATGGCAATCCCGGTAAGCGCCAAAACAGGAATCGGGATTGATGAAGTGCTGGAAGCTATAGTTAAATATGTTCCGCCTCCTGTTGATACCACAGAAAAGCCCCTGCGCGCTCTGGTTTTCGACAGCGCATACGACCCTTATCTGGGAACTCTTTGTTTCTTCAAAATCATGGACGGTAAACTTAAGCTTGGCGACAAAGTTAAGTTTATGGCGTCAGGAAAAGAGTACGAAGTAGTAGAACTCGGCTATCTTACACCGCACAGAGTACAGGTAAACGAGCTTATATGCGGAGATGTAGGATACTTCGCAGGCTCAATAAAAGAAATTACCAGATTTGTAGGTGATACGGTAACCCACGTAGAAAATCCGGCATCTGAACCGCTTCCGGGGTATAAAGAAGCGCTTCCGATGGTATTTTCAGGAATGTATCCTGTTGATAATGAAGATTACCACGAACTCAAAGAAGCCTTAGAAAAGCTTAAGCTCTCCGACAGCTCGATTACGTTTGAGCCTGAAACTTCAAGTGCTTTAGGGTTCGGTTTCCGCTGCGGATTCTTAGGCATGCTCCACATGGAAATTGCACAAGAAAGGCTCGAAAGAGAATATGACCTTTCAATTGTTACCACAGCGCCTTCTGTAGTTTATAAAGTGCACAAAACAAACGGTGAAGTCGTTGAAATAGACAACCCGGCAAATCTTCCTGCAGCACAATACAGAGACTATATTGAAGAACCGTACGTCAAAGTCTCAATCATTACTCCGAATGACTATGTCGGAACTCTTATGGATTTGTGTCAGACAAAACGCGGTATTTTTATTAATATGAATTACCTTGACAAAGTCAGAGTTGATTTAATCTATCACCTGCCTCTAAGCGAAGTTATAACAGACTTCTACGACCAGTTGAAGTCCCGCTCAAAAGGGTATGCAAGCCTTGATTACGAATTTGTAGATTACAAACGCTCAAAATTGATTAAGCTTGATATTATGCTTGCAGGCGAAGTTGTAGACGCGCTCTCTGTTATCTGCCACGAGGATAATGCATATTATATCGGCCAAAAACTCACTGAAAAATTAAAGACCATAATTCCGCGCCAGATGTTTGAAGTTCCGATTCAGGCAGCAATAGGCGGAAGAGTTATTGCAAGAACAAATATTAAGGCGCTCAGAAAAAGCGTGCTTGATAAATGTTACGGCGGTGATATTACAAGAAAACGCAAGCTTCTTGAAAAACAGAAAAAAGGTAAAAAACGAATGAAAGCAGTAGGACGTGTGGAAGTTCCGCAAGAAGCGTTCATGGCAGTTTTGAGCCTTGATGAAGAATAAAGTTTAGAAGTTTAGAGGTTTAGAAGAAGTTATAAAGGTTGAAGAGTGGAAGGGTTGAAAAGTAGTTATCCCCTCTCCCCTTGTGGGAGAGGGCCAGGGAGAGGGGTCAGTTCGGGTTTAGGAGTTTGTAACAGTTCCTCCCTTATGAGGGAGGTTAGGTGGGTGCTGGCTTTGGTTTAGAAGTTGATAAGTTTTGGAGTTGAGGAGAAGTTATAAATTCTTAATCACTTAGTCACCTAGTCACTTAATCACTTCATAAACGCACCCTTCACGCTTCACCCCTCACGCTTCACCTAATGATGCGGTAGACTAAAGTCTACCCTACCGCTTAATCACTTGGTCACTTCATTAACGAACCCTTCACTCCTCACCCCTCACGCTTCACCTAATGATGCGGTAGACTAAAGTCTACCCTACCGCTTAATCACTTAATCACTTCATAAACGCACCCTTCACCCCTCACGCCTCACGCTTCACCTAATGATGCGGTAGACTAAAGTCTACCCTACCGCTTAATCACTTAGTCACTTCATTAACTCACCCTTCACGCTTACTCCAAAACATCGGCAAGCGGCATATATATTTTTACACAAAACCCGCATTCTTCATTGGAATAAAGCCTTATCTCGCCGTTCATTGCTTCGACCAGACCTTTTACTATAAATAATCCCAAACCCGTTCCGCGCGTTGTCCTCGTAGTTTTGTCATCTATACGGGTAAATTTGTCAAACAACGTTTTGAGTTTTTCCCTCGGAATAATATCATAATCATTTTTTACGCTTACAACCAGCCTGCTCTCTTGAATTTCATAATCAAGAGTTATGGCGGAATCCTCTTTTGAATATTTGATTGCATTTTCAATTAAGTTAACAAATACCTGCTCTATTCTGTCATTATCTGCAATAATTTCAGCTGTACAGTCCTGAACATTATTAATAATCTCTTTACCGCTGTCATTTCTTACAAGCATTATTGCGCCTTCTATAACCGAATTAACCGGAATATTCTGAAGGTTTACATTTAATCTGGCGCTTTCTATATCCGGGATAACAAGAAGATCCTCAACCATTCTTTTAAGCCGTTCGGACTGCTTTTTAATGATTTTTAAGGATTTCTGCCTGGTTTCCTCATCTATCTTAATATCCTGCCTTAAAAGTCTTGAGGTATAGCCCTGAATACTGGTAAGAGGGGTTCTAAACTCGTGGCTTACAGTGTCAACCATATTTGAACGAAATTCATCCATCTGCTTAAGCTCTTTATTTTTCTTTTTTAACTGAATATAAGACTTATGAATCTGATTGACCATCCGGTTAAATTCATTGCCTAAAAATACAATCTCAAACGGAGTGAATATATTTGTCAAAAGACGAATCCGGCGTTCGTAATTCCCCTTTGAAATGGCGATAATTGCTTTAAAAAGCTGTCTTATGTTGATATACAGATATGATGTATATAAGCCGACAACAAAAAATACCGTTAAAATTGTTATAATTATAGAAAGTATAATCTTATCACGGTTATAATCAATTGCGTGTCTGGTAATATCTTTAGTCGTATTTACAATAATCAAAGCTTCCGGATTGGATTTTTTTAAATATACAAGCGGCTGGTTTTTTATATCTCCATATATAACCGCCTTATCTGTTTCAAGGTTTTTGGGGAGTTGGACTAAGCTTTGCTGGAAAGATTCTTCAGAATAATTAGTCGAAGCAACCAGCGTATTGTCTTTTCCCGCTAAAACGTAAATTTCCCGCTTGTCTCCGGCTACGGTTTTAAAGAGATTTCTTTTGAGACTTTTTAAATCTAATACCGAAACAAGAAATCTTCCGTTGCTCAAAGGGCGGTTAAAAACAACATAATCGTCCTGAAGATTATACACATTGTACTTTTCCAGCTGTTCTTGCGTTACAACGGCAAGCTCGCTGTAAAAAGGTAAATCAAGATTAATCTTGTCCAGATATTCTTGTTCTTTTTGCGGAGATTGGTAATATTCAAGTGTTGAAATAATCTGGGAAAGTTCATTGTTAATAGAATGATCAAAAACATCTATTTCTTCCGAAACAATATTTGCAATCATAATCGCAGCATTTCGCAGCTGTGCTCTGTTGGACTGCTGGTTGATATTGTTTATGATAATACCGCTGACTGTCATCGGGATAAGCACGGCAAAAAATATAACAATAATTATCTGTTCTGCTATCTTAAGTCGTCTTTTGCTGAAAAACTGCATCATTTATTTATTCTCCGAACGGAGTAAGCTTGTAACCGACATTAGTCACGGTATGCAGATATTTAGGATTTTTAGTGTCCGGCTCGATTTTGTTTCTTAAAGCCCCGACATGCACCCTCAGCATTCTGACATCTTCGTCACTGTTATATCCCCATACTTCTTCCAGCAATGTCGCAAGTGTGACCGGTTTGTTAAAATGCTGGATAAGGCAGTATAAAATTTCAAACTCAGTTGGCGTAAGCTTAATTTTTTTATTAAGAATAACCGTCTCAAGCGTATCCGGCAGAATCTCAATATCTCCTGCTTCTAAAATTTCTGTCGAAGTATAACTTTCTGTTTGAGGCTGGTTTCTGCGCAGAAGCACCCTGATTCTTAAAAGGACTTCCTGAATGTCAAACGGTTTAACCAGATAATCATCCGCACCGCTGTCAAATCCGCTGGTTTTATCTCCGATTGTTCCCTTGGCTGTGAGCATAAGAACAGGTACATTAATTTTTGCCTGTCGTATATTTTTGCATACATCAAATCCGTTCATTTTTGGCATCATAACATCAAGAATAATCAGGTCATATTTGTTATTAAGCGCTTTGTTAAGCCCTTCCATACCGTCTTTTGCCGTATCAACAAAGTAACCGCTTGAGGCAATGTCAAACTCTAATAAATCACGAATCTCAGTATCATCGTCAACTATTAGTATTCTTTTCTTTTCACTCACAATGAACTCCTTTATTCTTAATTGTACGGAAATGTGTCCGCATTTGCAATAAATATTACATTTTGTAAACCCCTCAGGGCCTTTATTTTCGGTATTAAGTATAAGATTTCTCCAACTAAAGTATAAAATTTGTAAAAATCATTAAAGTTTTTGAAATTTATGCCGTTATATATAATATAGAAGAAATTGTAGGAAGGAATATTATGACAGAAGATAAAGAAGAATTAGGTGCTTCACTTTTCAGCCGTTCATTAGATCTGATGGAAGATGATCCGCTGGAAGAAATTTTTGCTCTTAATCTGGGTGATTTTATTTCTGAATATTTGATATCCGAGGATTTGGCTAATAAGATTGGGAAAGATGTCAAGGATAAGACAACGAAACTCAAATCGCAGTTAAAAGAGCTGATATCGATTTATTCTCTTGATAATACGCTGTGTGTTCTGGGCTTTAGCTCTCAAGATGAATATGTGGTTTATAATTCTATTGCCAAAACTCTTACGCAGATTCTTGATGTCGATGCCTGTCATATATACCTTACTAAGGATTTTACAAAAGGATTAAATGTCGACGATAACAAAGCTTTTACCCTGGTTGGGTCATCGATTGATTTTGATGAAGATATTTACGCAAAGAAGCTGGGTTATTCCGCCGATGATAAATCCATTGTTGTCAAAGCATTTAAAACTCTGGAAAAAATCCAGATTAAAGATGTATCGCAGATACATAACTTTATTCCGAAATACGAGTTGAAAGAGTTTGATGTAAAGTCACTGGCGGTTGTACCGATGCACAATAACGCTTATGTTGTCGGTGTGATTGTTATAGAAAATTACAAAGAAAAGACCATTAAGCGTGCATATATGAACCTTTTAGAGACAATCGGCAGACTTTTCGGTACATCAATGCACCTTCAAAAAGTAATCGAAAAGACAGAGGCTTTAATCGCAGAAGATTCAATTTTTGCAGAAGAACTGCAGCATGCAAGAGCCGAACTTACAGCCCTGATAGGCGATTTAGGCGTTCAACAGCAGGCGTTTGTTGAAAAACTTGCAAAAGCAGTTGATGAAAAAGGCCAGTACAAGGTTGCACACTCTCAAAATACGGCAGATTTATCAAAGAAGCTCTGCAAGCAGCTTGGTTTGAACGAAAAAACAACCGATTTGGTTTATTACGCAGGTCTATTGCAGAACATCGGAAAGATTACGCTTCCGGAATCTTTGTTTGCAAACAAAGGTAAATTATCAAAAGAAGAGTGGGAAAAACTTCAAAACCACCCCAATGTCGGCGTAAATCTTTTGATGAACATAAACTTCCTCTCAGAAGTGATTCCTTATATCCATTATCACAAAGAACGCTGGGACGGCGGAGGCGAGCCGGAAGGTTTGAAGGGAAATTCTATTCCGTTCGGCTCAAGAGTTATCGCTGTTGCGGATGCTTATACGGCAATGACATCTGACAGATCTTACCGAAATGCGATGAGTAAAGACGAGGCGTTAAAAATTATTAAAGAGGAAGCCGGTATAAAATGGGATCCGGTAGTTGTAAACGCCTTGTTTGAAGTTGTTAATGAATAAAATCAAACTTGCCGTTCCAAAGATTTTTAAGAAGATTGAACAAAATATCAGGATTCCTTTTGTGGAACATATTATATAGAAAAGCCCTTGTTTCATAGGGGCTTTTTGGTATGAAATTGTTTTTTGGAATTAGAGTGTTTTCATCCAGATTTTTTATTATTCTATTGGATAAATCGCAGGCGACAGTCTCCATAGGGTTAGAAGAGGCGTAAGAACAAATCCGGCCTGTCAGATGTTCATATTTATCCTGAAATCTTTGAATATTTGGCGCTTCAAGAACTTTGTCTGCAAGGTTCAGAAATTTATCCGCGCCAAGTTTTTTTATTAAATGTGTTTCGTGCGCTATATGCATAAATTCGTGAAGAAAAACTTCAAGAAAAAAGTCTGTAGCTGATAAATGCCTTTCAAAGTTTTCATCAGAGGTCTTGTCAATTCTATCCCAAAATTCATTGCCTTTAGGATAATTAAATTTTTTAAACTCATTAAAGAATATGGTTCTTCCGGGAGTAGTTTCTTCTTTTTCTATATAGAGCTTGGCAGAAGCAATATTCACAAACCCGAGCGAGCCTTTTTCCCGCAACTTAAGTTTTTTAAAATCTTCTACAATAACTCCTTCCGGCAGCCCGAGATTTAAGCTGTATTTTTTGTTAAGAGCTTCAATAATTTCAAGGCATTTAAGCGAGCACCAGGCAATGAGTTTATTGTTTTTAAAATCCGTATTAATTCCACTTTGGGCAAAATATGAAGAGATTTTTGCAACATTGCAGTCCTTAATTTCTCTTTGCATAGCAGCAGTAAGCCCGGCTTTAAAGTTTATGTTTGAATTTTGTATTTTCATACTATGCTTAAACCTGAAAAATAAAAAATTTGCGCCGGAAAAATTATTTTTTTTCTCCTCAACTCCTAAACTACTCAACTTCTAAACCTTTCTGTAATGTGGTAGACTAAAGTCTACCCACTTTGGCGTGAAGGGTGAGGCGTGAGGAGTGCGTTTATGAAGTGACTAAGTGACTGGGTGACTAGGTGATTAAGAATTTATAACTACTTTTCAACTATTCAACTTATCCACTCTTCAACATTTATATATTCTCCTCAACTCCTAAACTTATCCACTTCTAAACCAAAGCCAGCACCCACCTAACCTCCCTCATAAGGGAGGGATAACAGCCCCCTTCCCTAAATGAGCATTACTGTCCAAGATAATATTTAGAAGTAAAAAATATTAACTTAATGTCTAACCCCTCCCCGAAATCAAAGATTTCGACCCTCCCACAAGGGGAGGGTAAATGTATTTGGCCGGTTGGTCTGGGCGACAAGCTTGATGTCCTCCGGAAAGGGGAGGGTATACTAAACTCCCGCTGTGGCAGTTCCCTCGCCCCTCTGTGGGAGAGGGAAGAATTTCAAGTTGAGCTTTTGCGAAACTTTGAAATTCGGGAGAGGGGTCGTTTTATGTCCAGGAATCATGTAATATCTCGCAAATCTAGAGAACTGGTAGTATATGACTTTCGTTGATAAATTTATTCTGGACAGCAGTGCCCTCATTAGGGAGGAACATTCTTCCTCTGGCGTAAAAAGTCGTAGATTGGGCTTCAGCCCAACAAATAACTTTGTACATTAATCCGGCGGATTCATAAAATTTTGCGGTAATTCTTTATCAAGCAGAGCGCCAAATTCTTCAAAACTTAAACCAAGGGCTTTTATTGCTTTTGTTATATTGAAAAATGTTGCCTGGGTTGTACCGTTAACAATCATATCGTAGGTTGACATCGGGATATCGTTTTCATAACAAAAATCAGTATATTTAATTCCTCTTTCCTCTCTTAGCCGGGTAATGAGGTTTCCAATTGTTTTATATAACAATTTTGAATTTTCCTGTTGCATTATTTTAATAATAATGGTAAAGTTTATAATAATACCCCGATATATCGGGCAAATATGGAGTATTCAAATTGTGTGACGAGTTTGAACAGAAAATATATGAGCTGCAAAATTTTGTTGTTGAAAATGTTCTGCTCACTGAAGTTCTGTATGGTTACTGCAACAACGAATTAACAACTTCCGACAAAATGATTAATGTTATAACCATGCTTGAAATCATACTTGAAAAAAATAAACGCATACAAGAAACTGCCGAATACTGTCTCCAATTTTTTGTCTGACATATTTATTTTCTCTGGTGTTTAGGATAAAATCTTTTATAGTTGGAGAGTTGTTATGTCAGAGAAAATTTTAATTTTGGGTTTGTCAAAGAGCGGAATTTCAGCTGCGGAGTTTGCTCTGAAAAAAGGTTATGACGTATATATCACAGAGGCGAAGGCACCCAAGGACGAATATAAACAAAAGGTTGATGAGTTAAAAAATAAAGGTGTGAAAATTGAATGCGGCCGGCATAGCGAAGAGTTTATTTCAGGTACAAAGTTTGCTGTAACAAGTCCGGGAATCCCGCCGAAGTCTGAGATTTTTAAACGGCTTGAAGAAAAGAATATTCCGATAATTTCGGAAGTTGAGTTTGCATATCAAAATACGGATATTCCTTTTATTGCAATAACCGGAACTAACGGAAAAACTACCACAACGGCGCTTGTCTCTCATATTCTGGGCAAAAAATATTCTGCGCCTGTCTGCGGAAACATTGGTGTCCCTCCAACATCTTTAATTTGTGAAAAACACGATTTTCTTGTATGCGAGATAAGTTCTTATCAGGCGCAGATGACGGATAAATTTAAGGCGAAAATTGCCTGCTGGACTAATTTTACGCCTGACCATATCGACTGGCACGGCGGGCTTGAAAATTATTTTAATGCGAAAGCCAAAATATTTCTTCCGCCTCAGGAACCTGAGTTTGCAATTTTGAATGCGAAAGACCCGAAGCTTTTTGAATTTTCCGACAAATGCAGAAATGTGGTTTTCTTTGATGATGAAAAAGACTGCTATATAAAAGATGAGGCAATATTTTACAGAGGCGAAAAAATAATTACATTGAGCGATTGTCCTCTTGTGGGGCATCATAATCATCAGAATATTATGTGCGGAATAATTATTGCAAAGCTTCTGGGGATGAAAAATGATGACATAAAAGAGCGCATAATGTCATTCAAAGCGCCCGAGCACCGTCTTGAAAAAGTCAGGGTTATGGACGGGATAACTTTTTATAATGATTCTAAAGCAACAAATCCGGAAGCGTCGATTGTTGCAATTGATTCGTTTAATAATGTTGATGTTGCCTTGATTCTCGGGGGAAGAGACAAAAACACGGATTTAACAGAAATGTGTCATTCCATAAACAAACATATTCACACTGTTCTTTTAATCGGCGAAGCAGCTGAAAGATTTGAAGAAAATCTGAAAAAAAATGGTTTTAGTAATATAATAAAAGAACGCACTCTGGAGGAGGCAATAGATAAGGCTATAAGCTTAAAGCCTGATGTAGTTCTTCTTTCACCTGCGTGTGCAAGTTTTGATATGTTCAAAAGTTATGAGCACAGAGGAGATGTCTTTAAAGAATATGTCTTATCAAAATAATTACGATAATTCAGAAAAGATGAGCATGCAGAATATGCAGTCAGACAGACCGCTTTTGATTGCGGTGATTTTTCTTGTGGTAATCGGGCTTATGGCGATTTTTTCCGCAAGTGCGCCAAAGTGTATTGATATGGGGCTTAATCCGGCTCGATTTTTAATCCAGCAGTTATTTGGCGTAATAATCGGCGTAATAGGTTTAAGATTTTTATCAAATTTTCACTATAAAAAACTAATGGCATTCACACTTCCGTTTGCTGTATTTGTAATCATAATGCTAGTTCTTGTAAAAGTAGCCGGAGTAACAGTAAACGGTGCGCAAAGATGGATTAATATAGGGCCTATGAGCCTGCAGCCGTCCGAGTTTGCAAAACCAGCCGTTGTAATGCTTCTTGCCGGTGTATTCTACAGAGACGCAAATATTTTTGACAATAATAAAATTGTTACGGCATTTATTCCGATACTTATTATGATAGGGCTTATTTTTACCCAGCCGAATTTGAGTATGGTGCTCTTATTGCTTGCAACATCCGTTGCGATATATATTTGCGCGGGCGGCTCGATTCAATTGTTTCTCGGCGGTGCTGCACTTATGATTCCGCTTTTACTTTTAAAAGGTTTGAAGGGGTATCAATCATCCCGTATAACAACCTGGCTTCATCCTGAGGCTGACCCGCTTGGTGCCGGATACAATATAATCCAGTCTCTTGTTGCGTTCGCATCAGGAGGCCTTTACGGGCTTGGTTACGGCGCATCCAAACAAAAGCTGGCGTGGCTTCCTGAGGCGCATACAGACTTTATTTTTGCTGTAATCGGTGAAGAGCACGGATTTATCGGCTGTCTTTTAATAATTTGTTTGTTCTGGACAATTCTTCAGCGCGGATTTTTAATTGCTGTAAAATGTCAGGACATGTACGGAAAACTCCTTGCACTCGGGCTCACTTTTTCAATATGTTTTCAGGGATTTTTGAACATGTGGGTTGCAAGTTCGTTTGTTCCGGCAACAGGTGTTCCGATGCCATTTATAAGTTACGGCGGTTCATCAATTATGGTATCATTGTGGATGGTCGGAATTTTATTAAATATATCAAAAGATAATGTAAAAAGGATAAGAACAAATGTCAGAAGTATACAATAGCATTTACTTTGTGACCGGAGGCGGAACCGGCGGTCACATTTACCCTGCAATGGCAGTAGCAGATGCGCTGGCAGAGGACGGCGCAAAGGTTTATTATGTCGGAAATAAGCGAAATATGGAATTTGAACTTGCCTCAAAAAAGGGGTACAAATTTTTGCATGTTAGTGTTTCCGGAATGCCCAGAAAACTTAATCCCAAGTTTTTCTTGTGGGGTGTAAAACTTGTAAAAGCGATTATCCGCTCTGTAAGATATATAAAAAAATACAAGCCGAATGCCGTGTTTGCAACAGGCGGTTATGTTTCCGCGCCGATGATTTTTGCCTGTATCATAACTAAAACTCCTTATATGATGCACGATTGTGATGCAATGCCCGGGCTTGTTACAAGGAGGTTATCAAAAAGAGCAAAATACGTATCTCTGGCGTTTGAAAATGCTAAGAGATTTATTCCGAACAAACATGCAATTGTAACAGGAAATCCCATCAGAGAAGAGTTTGGAACATTAACAAAAGCGGAAGCCCGAAAAAAAATGGGGCTTGCAAACCGTCTGACTCTCTGTATAATGGGCGGTTCTCAAGGTGCAAAGTCTATAAATAATACGACAATTGAGCTTATAAAAGAGTTTTCGCAAGAAATGAATCTGCAGGTTATATTCCAGACCGGCAAGAAGAATTTTGAAAGTGTTGCAGAGCGTATCAGAATGATTTATCCGGCTTATGAACAGGACAAGAATTTAATAGTACGTCCGTATTTTGATGATATGATATCTGTGCTCAAATCAAGCGACATTGTTGTATCAAGAGCAGGTTCTCTGAGCCTTTCAGAAATTTGTGCTTCTGATGCTGCGCCAATCCTTGTTCCTTATCCTTATGCAGCGGCAAACCATCAGAGGATAAACGCCAAGTACCTTCTTGATATGGGCGCCTGCATTTATATAGAAGATAAAGAGCTTGAGCCGAACCGGTTGAGAGAAACCGTTGCCGGACTTTTGGAGAGCCCTGTAAAGATGAATTACCTCAAACAGAATGCTTCGCATCTTGCAAGATTTGATGCAACAAAGAGAATTGTTGAACTCTTAAAAGAAATTAGATAAAAATAAGCTCCCTTTTATTATCTTTGAAAATTCTTTGAATTTGTTTTTGCAAAACATCTTCATTTGCACTCAAGAATGCACAGCATTTATCTGAATCTTTAGCTTAATCAATTCATACAGCTTTATGGATAGAGCGTTTTGTCATCTAACGGATAATAACCTGTTGACTGCCTTTTAGAACTCCTTCCGACTATTCTTGAAGACTGTCTAACGGGTGCCTTAAGATCCAGATAGAAATTATTAAGCTCTTCTGGAAATTTTAAAATTGAATATATACTGTTATATACATATTCGTAGCCATAACATCTGTCTTTCCCGCTGCAATCAAGCCCTGATGGAGAGACTCCTTTGTATAAATCTGAATAACAAGCTATACTGACATAAAATTTATATTTAACATTGTCGTAAAGATATCTGGTTATATTTTGAGTATCTGTTTGGCATGAAGTTTCTCCTTCTTTTATTCTACAAGCATCATTATATAGTATGATGAGTGAATTATTTTCTTTACGTCCGGTTATTTCTATATATATGTATAAGTCTCGAGTCGTATTTCCGGGTTGTGGCTTGAAAGCATGCGGTATAGAAGCGTTGACCGCAAATTTAGTTAAGTCGTTGCCAACCATTGAAAATGTAATGTAAGCAGGAATCTCCTCTTTGTATGATGTGAAATAGTCTACAAATCCACTATTATTTTCATTGTTGTTATTTTCTATTTTATTTTCATTTTCTGTTTTTTCTTCATCTTCGGGTTCTTGTGGTTTAAAATGCGTATCAACAGCTTCTGTAAACACAGTGTTCAATAGCGTGTCATTTAAGCTGGCAAGGACTTCCCCTTCCGGTTTGAATTTCTTTTTGAGAAGATTTTTTCTTGAGTTGATATAATGCAGCCCGACAGGGTCAGCAGGAACCAAAGTTCCGTCAGCCGCAAGCAAAAATTTAAATCGGTCGGGATTCTTACAATTCTCTTCTCCATACATACAATCAGAAGATTTTTTAGACGAATCCACATCTACATAAATATCGGTTTGATAGCTTGCTTTACTTTCTGTTGTATTTATCTCACGCTTTGTCTGGCGTATCCACCATTGCATACCGTTTGATGTCGTAAATGAAGGGGTTTCTGGATATGAAGTTTCTTTACAAGAATCATTTACCCCCACGGAAAATGCTATCAGGTTGCAAAGCTTCTTATCACCGGAATATTTATCATCATTATATGGAGATTTTAAAGGTTTCGTGTTATTAAGAAGAGGAATATTACTTACATCAATATCATCATCTCCGTATTGAAGCATTATCGGAAAGATTGTTGAATCTGCCGTAAGAGCCTTTATATTTTTTCCCAGTTCATCATACACTTTAAGATAATTAATCTTTGTTTTATCCGGCATAAGTCCGTTTATTGCAGGTAGAATCACTGCCGCGATAACTCCGGTGATTCCCAGAACTATTAATAATTCTGCCAAAGTAAAACCATTTCTCTTCATATTATCTCCTATATTTTTAGTGTGAAGCGTGAAGGGTGAGGCGTTCGTTATAACTTCTTATAAACTTTTAAACCTCTCAACTTCTAAACTTTATCCGGTGAAGCGTGAGGCGTGAAGAGTGAAGCGTTCATTATAACTTCTTATAAACTTCTAAACCTCTCAACTTCTAAACTCCAGTTCCACTCTTCAACCTTTCAACTTCTTCTAAACTGTCATTGCGAGGCGCTTTGCGTCGAAGCAATCCATTTTTTGTGTTACATCTAACGTAACTCAATACCCATTGAGTTACATTGGATACTTTATTCTACCATATAACGCAGGATTTATGCAAGAATCAGCGGATTGAAAA
>CALVBV010000029.1 GCA_944325815.1 Candidatus Gastranaerophilales bacterium | reverse complement strand
TGGAATTGGTAGACGTGCCAGACTCAAAATCTGGTGTAGGCAACTACGTGCCGGTTCGACCCCGGCCATCGGCATTTTTTTACACAAGAGATATGAATATTCAGGGAATAAATTACATTACGCCGCAAGTTATTTTTCGTGCGCGCAAAAGCAAGAGCACTAATTCAAACAACCCTATGAAGAGCGGCCTGGGAACAGCCGGTGCGTGGTTTGGGTTCGGAGTCGGCCTTGATTTTTTGTCGCGGAAATGTCAGTTTTCAAAATCGCCGTTGAAAAATTCACTTGCTCTTAATGGTATAATCGCCTCCGGTGCCGGGATTTATACGGGATATCAGGCTGTAAAAAATAAACGCACTAATCAGGAATAATATAACCCCATAGAGGCTTGTCGCAGTTTTCCATCAGGCAAAAATAAGAAACCCGCATTTTTCTCTGCTTGGGAATTTTTAAATCCGCCTTGCCGTAAGTTATAGATGAAATAAAATTTCCCGCAAGATTCTGTTCTATTTTATCCGTAAACTCACGTTTACACTTTATTTTTACGGGCTTGTTGTATTCCTTGGAATAAACATCTTCCAAATAATCAGTGCAAACTGTTGCAAAGGCACAGGCGGTATTCAATAACAAAATTGCTGATAAAAAAACTCTCTTCATAATCTTTATATTAGCATGAAAAATGATTTTATGCTAAACTGTCCACGTGAATAGTTAGGGGGGTCCACCCCAGGGGCGGGTAAATATAAGGTATGAATGTTGTCATTCCGAATAATATTTCCCCAAACAACCCAAAAGGACAGAAAGAGATAAAATGGAAAAGAACAACGAAACTTTGAGCGTGCTAAGGCACTCTTGCTCACACATCATGGCACAGGCTGTACAAAAGCTGTTTCCGCAGGCAAAGTTGGCTATCGGACCGGCTACTGATACAGGATTCTACTACGATTTTGATTTAACGGACGGATATGCTTTCACGCAGGACGATTTGGTTAAAATCGAAGAGGAAATGAAAAATATCATCAAACAAAATTTGACGTTTGAAAGATATGAAGTAAAAGATGTTGACGCCAAAATCGCTGAATTTAAAGCAGAAGGCGAAATTTACAAAGCAGAATTATTGGAAGAGCACAGAAACGATAATCCTACTTTGTATTTAACAAAAGATAAAGACGGAAATGTTTTATTCAACGATTTGTGCGCAGGGCCCCATATCCCTAACACATCATATATAAAAGGAAACGCAATTAAGCTTCTGAAAGTTGCAGGTGCTTACTGGCGCGGAAATGAAAAAAATAAAATGCTTCAAAGAATTTATGCAACCGCATACTGGAATAAGGAAGATTTGCAGGCATACTTAACATTCCTTGAAGAGGCAGAAAAGCGCGACCACAGAAAACTCGGCACCCAGCTTGATTTGTTCTCTACACGTGAGGAACTTGGCGGAGGGCTGGTTTTATGGCATCCAAACCTTGCTATTGTGAGGGAAGAAATTGAAAATTACTGGAGAAGCGAGCACAGAAAAAGAGGGTATGTCATTGTAAACACCCCGCACATTGCAAAATCCAAGTTGTGGGAGATTTCCGGACACGCTGATCATTACAGGGAAAATATGTTCTTTATCCAAAAAGATGAAGATTCTGATGAACAATACATTCTCAAACCGATGAACTGCCCGTTCCACATTTTGATTTATCAGGCAAACAGATATTCATACCGTTCGCTTCCTTTGAGAATGGCAGAGCTCGGAACTGTTTATAGAAAAGAAAAATCAGGCGCCTTATCAGGTTTGACCCGTGTTCAAGGGTTTACTCAAGACGATGCTCATATTTTCTGCACACCGGAACAACTGGTTGATGAGATTAATGAAATCATTGATTTTGTTGCTGATACAATGAAAATCTTTAAGATGGATTTTGAGGTTGAACTCTCAACCCGCCCTGAAAGTTATGTCGGTGAAATTGAAAACTGGAATAGAGCAGAAGCCGGTCTAAAAGAAGCTATGGACAGACGCGGAATGAAATACGAAATCAACGAAGGCGACGGCGCTTTCTACGGGCCTAAAATTGACTTCAAAGTCAAGGATGCTCTTGGAAGAACATGGCAATGCGCAACAATTCAGCTTGACTTCAATCTTCCTGAACGATTTGATATTAAATATCAGGACAAAGACGGAAGCATGAAAACTCCTGTTATGCTCCACCGTGTAATTTTCGGTTCGATGGAAAGATTCCACGGAATCCTGATTGAACACTACGCCGGCGCATTCCCGACCTGGCTTGCACCTACACAGGTCGCAATTGTTCCTATTAGTAATGAAAAACACGTTGATTTTGCGGAAAAAGTTTACAAAAAAATGCGCGAGGCCGGTATAAGAGTTAAGCTTGACGACCGCTCAGAATCAATGAATTACAAGATAAGAGAATGCCTGCAGGACAAAAAGATTCCGTATGTATGCGTAATCGGAGATAAAGAAATCGAAGCAAACGCAGTTGCGGTAAGAAAACGCGGTGTCGGTCAGGTTGGCACACTTCCTGTTGATGAATTTATTTCAAACATTGAAAAAGAAATCAAAGACAGGGCATAGAAACAAATACCAATAAAAAGTAAATCGTAACCGGTTGAATAATATTATTCAACCGGTTATTATATTTCTATGCTAGAAAACAAAAATATATTAATCGGAATAAGTGCAGGAATTTCAGCTTACAAGATATGCGAGCTTGTGAGAATGTACAGAAAAGCAGGCGCAAACGTAAGAGTAGTCCTTACGCCGAATGCGCTCAATCTTGTTACAAAACTCACTCTTGAAACTTTATCTAATAATGAGGTTTATGTTAATAATTTTGAGATAGATGAGTATAAGCCTGAACATATTGCGCTTACGGAATCCGATATTTTGGTAATAGCACCTGCAACAGCTAACACAATAGGAAAAATTGCAAACGGGATTTGTGATAACCTGCTTTTATCAACGGCTTGCGCGTTTTCTAAACCGACTCTTATTGTTCCTGCTATGAACACAAATATGTGGAACAATCCGATTGTTCAGGAGAATATTAGAAAACTCTCAAAACTCGGCTATCACATTCTTGAACCTGCAAGCGGGTATTTAGCCTGCGGAACTTCCGGCGTCGGAAGAATGCGGGAAGTCGAAGAAATTTTTGATAAAACAGTAGAAATAATGACCCCGAAGCTCAAAGGTAAAAAGATTTTAATTACAGCCGGCGGAACAAGAGAAAAAATAGACCCTGTCAGATATATTACAAACGCCTCATCAGGAAAAATGGGGCTTGCAATTGCTGATACTGCGCATGCTATGGGGGCGGATGTTACTCTTGTCTCGACTTTTAAAACAGACAAACCCTACTTGAATTATGTAGCAGAAACTGCTCTGGAGATGGAGAAAATCGTTAAAGAGCAGACTCCTTTTCAGGATTGTGTGATTATGGCTGCAGCGGTTTCGGATTACAGAGTTGAAAACTACTCCTCACAAAAAATCAAAAGGGGTAAATGTATAGGGCCGGCAGGTGAAACTACAAGCTTGATGTCCTCCGGAGGGGGTAAATATATAATGTCGGCAGACAACAATGAAGCTACCGGTTTAGATAAAAACGCCGAGTCTGCCTCAAACGCAGGGCTACAAGCAGAATGTCAACAGGGGGGTAAATGTATAGGGCTGGCAGGTGAAACTACAAGTTGGATGGGGGGGGAATGTATAAATCTGGAAGGTAATAGTATCACCCTCAAGCTTGTTGAAAATCCTGATATTCTGAAAGAGATTTGCGCCGAACGCAAAGGGGAAACGCCGATTATTGTCGGATTCTGCGCAGAGAGCGAAAACTTAATCGAAAATGCAAAAATAAAGATTCAACATAAAGGATGCGACCTTCTCATTGCAAACGATATTTCAAGAAAAGATATCGGCTTTGACAGCGATTCAAATGAAGTTTATATTATAAATAGAGAGCTCAATATAAAACATATTGAAAAAGACACAAAACAAAATATCGCAAAACGTATTTTGGAGGAAATTTTTGAATAAGTATGAAATTGTTCAAAAGATAGAAGAGTTTGCACCGCTTGAAACACAGGAGAGCTGGGATGCAAGCGGATGGATTGTTGATCTTGAAACAAGTAAGGTTAACAAAATTATGTACGCGCTCACCATTACTGATAAGGTTTTTGAAGAAGCACTTGATAAAGGGTGTGATTTAATAATTTCGCACCATCCGCTATTCTATGTTCCTTTAGAATACAGACAGATTAATATGTATTCTGCCCACACAAATCTTGACCGCGCAAAGGGCGGAACTACGGATATGATTCTTCAAAAATTGGGATTCTCAGGCGCTGGAGATGATTTTGTAAGAACAGTGACTCTTGAAAGCCCGATGAGTGTTGAAGAATTAAAGAACAAACTTTTAAAAATATCTCCCAATTTGAGGTATGTAAACAACTCCGGCGCAAAAACCGTCCGGATAATCGGTTTTTGCGCCGGCTCAGGTTCTGAGTTTATCAACTCAGAGCCGGTTGATGCCTTTGTCACGGGAGATTTGAAATTCCATACTGCGCTTGAGGCTAAGCCTATAGTATTTGATATCGGACATTTTGAGAGCGAAATTTTTGCGCCTGAACTGTTAGAAAAAATTACCGGAATTAAGGGAGTTATTGCAGATGAAAAAAGTCCTTTTATTAACGCTTAGCCTCCTTTTTACAACGCTCTGTGTGTTTGCTTATCAGACTGTGATAATAAAGTTTCCGGACAAACAATTGTGGGTAAAAGCTTATTACAAGAAAGTCGGGAATGAGGCAATTTTGCAATACGTACCAAACGGCCAATCGAGCCAAAATTGGACAAAAACGGTTATTATTCACTCTTATAAGGATTCAGCACTTCCTATGCAAGTTTTTGTTGCGAATAATACGGCAAGGATGATTAGAATAAATCCTACTAAACCGTATAAGACCTTAAGATACCGTGCCAATGACGTTATAATAGGAAGATGCACCGATACTTACGGAAAAGTTCAGGCTCAATGCGAATTTTTTAGAGCAGGTCAGGCTCAGGAAGGTATTATCTCCATTCATTATATAAACAAAAATAAAGAAGATTTTATGGCACATTATCAGCAATGGTACGACATAATCCGCAAGGCAAGATTCTATTACAGTTATTATCGGGATGAGCGTATGATGGATAAGGCCGAGTATTTTGAACTTTAAAGAAGCTTCACAAACAAATTAAAATATTGTATTATAAATTTAAAGTTTAAATAAGAAAGGAATTATTAATATGAATAAGAAAGGCTTTACCCTGATTGAATTAATAATAACAATGGGGATAGTGGGCGTTGTTGCCGCTCTTGTCGCACCGGGTGTAATAATTAATAACAGAAATGCTGCAAATGCTTCAAAGTTATCTGCAACCGTTTCAGATTTAGAAAATGCATTTTCAACCATGTCTGCCAGAGAACAGGTTATGAATTTGTTTGAAACAGAGGCCTGGGAGGCTATGGGTTCTAATTTGACCGATACAACAGCGTCTGCAACTGTTGATAAAGTTGTTTCAAAACTGGCAAATTATATTAATATGTTACCTAGCCAGGATTATAAAAAAGCTTCCGGATTTTATACCGGAGATATAAAAGCGTATAATTTGGCATCAGACGGCGGAAAGGGAAGCGTACATAATTTTACGTCAGGAAACGGAAGCAATGGTCTTGCATTCAGCCTGAGAAGCGGGGCTGTTGTTTTTGCTTATCTTGTTAATAATGATACTGATGACATTGACGATGAAATCGAACAAGAAAAAAATATTGTAGAAGCCGGCGGTTCTCTCAAAGCTTTGGCCGGAGAGATAATGATAGATGTAAACGGAAGCGGTGCACCAAACACAATCGGACGTGATATATTCTATTTTTATCTTGGCTCTGACGGAATTTTATATCCGGCAGGCGGGAAGGATGCCGCCATTTATTTTAGTGCAGTGAACGAAGGTTCTTATTCACAGGATGATATCTGGTCGGAACCGGACAGCAAAACAGCCTGCACAGACGACAAAAAAACAGATAACGGCTGGGGATGTACTGCAAGACTGGCAGAAAACGGATTCAAGGTTAATTACTAGGAAACAGCAGGTTGGATGAAGCCGGAGAAAAACTAATAAATCTTTGAAAAGGATAAAAAGAACTCTGAAATTACTTCCACAAGCATAGGTAGAATCCATATCATAATAGCTGCGCCCAGAACCGGCTTAAATAGGAAGCTCAGCTGAAACACATTAACCTGAGGCGCCGTTTTAGATATAACGCCTAAAATGATGTCCTGCCCCAGTGTAGCAAGAAGAATCGGGGAGGCTATCTGCAGACCCATATATAATACATTTGAAGTGGTTGTTACAAGGTAGTCCAGATTAATAATTTTTTCAAGCGGTATTGAAACAGCATATACAGGGAAAATCTCAAAACTTCTGATAAGTGCACTTAGCAGCCAGTAAAACCCGCCGATTTGAATGAATATACACAGCCCCAGTAAAGTAACCATACGGCTCAGAATCGAGGTCTGGCTGTTTGTTGAAGGATCCATAACCATTGCTGAAGATAACCCCATTTGTGTATTAATCATATCTCCGCCGGCTTCAATCGCTTGGATAAGCAGCTGTGCAATATATCCGATTATGGCACCTGCTGCAAAGTTTAAAACTAAAAGCAGAAGCGGAGAAATGTCTCCCGGAGGAGTTCCCGGGTTCAAAAGCGGGGTTATAATGAGAGCCAGAATAAATGCAAGAGCGAGTTTAACCAGACCCGTAATCTCTTTTCGATTAAAAACCGGCGCAAATCTCAGAAAACCTAACAGACGCGCAAATACAATAAAGCCCGCTGAAAACCAGCGTTCAAAATCAGGAAACATTATTGCTATCTGCGTTACTAATTGATCCATTACTCTTTCCCTATCGGAGGCATATCAAGGTCATATTCATATACTTTAGGAGGTTCATCTATTTGGAGAATATCAAAACCCTCAACTTCGCTTACTGAAGTTTTATCCTTTGTCGCTTCAACGTTAAAAGAAAACCGCTCTTTGCCGTTTTTTAGTACGCTGAAACTTGTTTGACCTTCTTTTAAAGGTCTTATAATCAGGGTATTTTTTTCGTTCATTACTGTAATAAGCGGATATACATCTATTATCTGATGGTTTTCAATCTTTATATCAGTAAGTTTTCCGTCAGTCGTAATCACACAGTCCTCAAAGGCCTGAGCTGTATTCATAAGAGTTAAACACATTAATACAAAAAATATTTTTTTCATCTATCTCCCCAGCATTTTATTAATTTCTACAAAGTTCCCTTTAGGCATCGGTGTCTGCGGTGCAGGGTCGTATTTAATCTTTTGGGCTTTATCAATAAACGGAACCTTGCCCGGATTTTTCATAAGCTCATTAAAGTCAGACTGATTCTTAAACTTGTCCTTCATTTCGCCCTCAAAAGGAGTTGTATACTTGTAATAATCAGCAGGGAGAACATAACTGTCGTTCTTTGGGACAGTGTTGAACGCAAGCGCAGCGCCCTCCTGAAATAAATTTGTAAGTAATTTAATAAATCCCACGCCGCCGATTATAATAACTAAAAATACTGCAAAGATTTTCGGTGCAGCAGCAATTGTCTGCTCCTGAACCTGTGTGACGGCCTGAATGATACCAACCACCAGACCGATTGCTGCTGCTACCAGTACGCAGGGCATTGATATGGCAAGCATTACCATAAAACCATTTGCCAGGTATTCAGTTAACATTTCCATAAATTGGTCCTTTCTTTAGTGAAGAGTGAAGTGTGAGGCGTGAAGGGAGCATTTTAAGGATTAGATTTTAAATTTCTTCTAAACTGCTCAACTACTCAACTTATAAACTTCTAAACCTCAATTGTCACCTCACCCTTGCCCTCTCCTGTTAGGAGAGGAAATAATTTCTATTCAACTTTTCAACCTTTCAACTCTTCAACTAATTATAACTCTGCACCAAACCCTGAACAATCAGCGCCCAGCCGTCTACCGCAATAAATATCAATAGCTTAAACGGCAATGAGATAATTGTCGGAGACAGCATGAACATACCAAGTGCCAGAAGGATGTTTGCAACAACAAGGTCTAACACGATGAACGGAACAAACACAACAAAGCCGATTTCAAATGCTGTTTTGAGTTCGCTCAATATAAACGCAGGTGCAACTTCCCAAATTGTAATATCCTCCGGAGTTTTAGGAGGAGTTTTGTGTTTAAGCTCGACAAAGAACGCCAAATCAGATTCCCTTGTCTGCTTCATCATAAACTCTTTCAAAGGTTTGGACCCTTCATCTATTGCCATAATTAAATTTTGATTTTTCTGGTACGGAATCGACCCTTTTTCATACATTTGCTGAAAAACCCCGCCCATAGTATAAAAAGTTAAAATCATACAAAGCCCGATTGTAACGATTGCCGGCGGAACCTGGACTCCCATGGCAGTTTTGAGGAGTGAAAATACTATAGTGAATCTCAAAAAACAGGTCATACAGCAAAATACAAACGGTAAAAGCGAAAATAGCGTCATTACCGTAAGAAGCTGTAAGACAGGGTTCATATCCTGTAAAACTGAATCCATTCTAGTCCCCCCTCATTTTATTTGCCAGACTTCTTATAACAGAGGTGTAAGCACTGTCTCCTTTAGGATTGAGAGCGCTTGAGCGTATGCCGACATAAGATTTATCCATATAACTCTTAGTTTTCGGAAGGTTTGCAAGTGTTTCTTTAAAATCCGGCTGTTCCGGTGAAGAAAGATTAGTAACATCGCTCTGCACGGAAGTTCCAAGTTTTGAAATTAGTGTTGTTTTATCAACATCACCCGCTATAAGAAATTTTTCTTGGCCGGCTGATACAATATAAAGTGTTTTTCTCGGCGCAAGCGTCATAGTATCAATTATATTCATATATTTTGATTTCTTTAATCCGCCGGGCGTTGAGGCATTTTTGAATATCAAAAGCGCAACAGCTATTACTCCGACCATTGCAAAAGTATATATCATAAAATTTGCTAAATATCCCATAAAATTACACCTTCATTTTTGGTTTAATAAAATACTTTCTTTCGTCAACGATTATTGATTATTTTCCACTTCAAAATCGCTGTAATCAAAATCCTGCTGAGTTTCTTCTGTCTTTTCAGCCTCTTCGCTGTGCTGAGTTTCAGCCGGGGCGGAATTAGAAGAATCATTAACTTTTTCTATTCTGACTCCGAATCTGTCGTTTATGATTACGAGTTCTCCTGCTGCAACAAGCTTTCCGCCTACTTTTAGAGAAACTTTGTTATCATATACGGAACACAAATCGACAATCAGCCCTTCTTCAATGCTTTTTAATTCACCCAGAGTGACTTTTACTTTGTCAAACTCCGCTGACATATCCACCTGAATACTATCCCATAAATTAGTATTTGTATTTTCATCCATATTATTTCCTCCGCCGATATCATAAGGTTCTATGATTTTTATATTTGGTTTTACCTGAAATTTTTGTACAATGTTATCGCAAATAAGCGTCATCTCAGAAGAATTGCTGTTTTCAAAAACAACAATATCTCCAACATCAAGTTTTTTTATATCTGCAACAGGGAAAACTGTTGAGCCCAAAAGCAGGTTAACTTCAACAAGACTGTTTGCAAAATCTTTATCCTCAAATCTCGCCTCTTTAGGCTCAATATCCTTCGGGGTTAAAATGTCTTTTGGGACAGAGATTATAAATTTTGCCGCAGAATCGGAGATTTCGCTTTTCACAAAATAAGTCAAATGCAAAATCTCATTATAGCGTCTGTGCGCTTCTATTTTAAAATTCGGTGCAAGGGATTCGTATAAAAAATCGTTGAAAGCGGTAATAATCCGGGCCTCAAGTTCAGTTACCTCCGTAAGTTCAAATCGCCGGTTGTTCTTACCGAGAACTTTATCCAGAATAACATTAATAGCTTCCTGCGAAATTCTTATATAAACATCATTTTTTGAATTAATCTTTACTTTTGTAACAAAAAAAGTATCATTTTGGGAAAGCACATTCATATTGGTACTGATTGAAGCCAGTTTATATTCAAACCCGTCGAAGAAAAATTCATTACTGCAATTTTCTACAACCGGCGTGAATACTGAATCGTACCACGCGAACTGTTTATATAATTCGTCGAAAAATACAGAATTTATCATACCTAATCCCTGTCCATAAGTATAATAGAGTATTTTCCTTAAGAACACATCAACTGTTTAGATGAGAATTATATATTTTGTGCCGCAATTGCCTTATAAAAACTTATATAGTCAATCATGCAGTCAAATTCGCTTGAGTAAACCATCTTGTTAACACTCAGAAGATTTTCTTCCATCTGGTTCAAATCAAGCTTTGCTATAACACCTTCATTAAACTTGCTCTTTGAAAGTTCAAAATCTTTCTGCTCAAGTTCCTGAATCTTTCTTTGTTTGCTCAATTTTTCCTTATCCATATTTACGGAAACCAGAGAATCATTAACCTCCTGCATTGAAGTCAGATTTGTTTTCTCATAATTTTTCAGGCTCTTTTCATACGCAATCTTTTTAGCCTTCAAATTAGCCTTAATTCTTCCGCCCATAAACAAAGGCTGCATAATTCCGCCGCCAAAGCCCCAGAGCATATTAGATGTCGTAAATAAACTCTCAAAATGCTTAGAGTTAAACAAAACACCGCCGCCCAGATTGAGTGTAGGAAGCATCTCTTTTCTGGCTACTTTTACATCAATTCCGGCCTTCTCAAGCATTTTTTCTGCCTTCATAAAGTCAGGACGCTTCATTATAACATCAGAGCTTACATACTCAGGAATTGTTCCTGAAAACGCAAGTTTTTTGTAATCAATTCTTTTATATTCCTCAATATTGTTAGGGCTGTCGCCTATTAAAACAGCAAGCTGATGCAAAAGCTTTGTACGCTCTTTTTTGTAATCCGTAAGCTCGGTTACGCCTGTTATATAAGACTGGTTAGCCTTAACCAAATCTGAAGTTGATACAATACCTTCTGCATTGCTTACAAGCATCATATCAAAAATTTCTTTTCTAAGATTTACAATATCTTCCTGCAAATCTATCATTGCATCCAGCTTAACAATGTTTATATATACACTCCCGACAGATGAAGCTATAGAAATATAAGCTGACTGCTCATCAAGAATTGATGCTTCATATAGCTTTCGAACAGCAGTTGTCTTATTGTGATTCTTACCAAATAAATCAAGCTCATAATTTGCTATTATAGGGAGCATAAATCCGCCGGCTGATGAACCCAAAAATTTACCATACCCCGGCATAAATCCCGCCTGAATAGTAGGAAGCTCGTTCGCACGCTGCGCTACTACATTCTGATAATACTCGTCTATCGTTAATGTCGCCATCTTCAAATCTTTGTTATTTTCAACAGCTCTTATAATATAATCATTCAAATACTCATCATTGAACTGCTGCCACCACGCAAGATTAATATATTCATATTTGTTCTTAACAGGTTTAACTTTATCTGATTTTTTCTTTTCTTTTTTCTTCTTATTTGTATCAACAGTCTGCTCAGCACCTGCACTCAAAACTGTCTTTTCTGCCGCTATAACAGGAACTATATTTCCTGCTGTCATTGATATTAATATAGCCAGTGTTAAAAACTTCCTCATAATTCTTTTCTCCAAGTACTTGATTTTTTCTAATGATAATGATACCATAAGTATGTTGCAAAAGCAACATGTTGTAAAATAAACATACAATAAACAGGGGATTGACAAATTTGCAAAATCACTTTACAAATACAATATTCTATCAGATAGAGCTGACTGCAAAGTATTGCAAACTCCTGGGGCAGCAGGTTTTTGAAAAGCTGAATGTCGGAATATCAACGGAAGAATTTTCCGTGCTGGATACACTATCCTGCAACCCTTATTTATGCCAGCGGGATTTGGCAAAAATGATACTAAAAGACAGGGCAAATACCGGAAAACTACTTGACTGTCTGGAGAAAAAAGGGTTTGTTACAAGAAAGCTTTCAATCAAAAATAATCGTCCTGTAAAAATTGTAGAAATAACAGATGAAGGAAGAAAAAAAATTGAAGATGCAACCGAAAAAATAAGACCGCATTTTCAGCTTGTACAGGAAAAAATTAAAAACAGTGATATTGCCCGTATCGGCGATTTGCTGAAAGATTTAAGAAAAATTTTAAACGAGTCATTGGAAATACAGATATAAAGGTGAATTTATGAGCGAAGAAAATAAAATAGAAGAAGAAAATACAAGGAAGCTTCCTGTTAAGAAGCGATATATATTTGCATTTTTAGGAGTTATAGGAACGCTGGCTGCGGGATACTTTATTTATGATTATCTTGGCTACCAGTCTACAGATGATGCTTATGTGGAAACAACAACCGTATCAGTTTCTCCAAAAGTATCAGGCCAGATTGTAAAAGTTTTAGTAGAAGATAACCAGCCGGTTAAGGCAGGGCAGGTAGTTGCAGTTATTGATAAAATAGATTATCAGGTTAAGCTTGATCAGGCAACCGCAGCTTATGAAAGAGCGCTTCTGAATCAGGAAAACGCTCACGCAGACCTGAATGCTGCAACATCAGAAATTGAACTTGCGAAAAAAGATGTTGAAAGATATGAAAATCTTTATGCTGCAGGTGCAGTTTCAAAACAGACGCTTGATAGAGCAAGAACAAATCTTGAATCCAAACAGGCAAAGCAAACTTCTGCAGAGCAGTCAATTTTTTCAAAAGACCCTTCTCAGAACGCAAAAGTTGCCGATGCTGATTTGAATGTTTTAAAAGCTCAAAAAAGAGCAGCAGAACTTGCTTTAGAATATACAGATATCAAGGCGCCGATAGATGGAACTGTTTCTAACAAAAAAGTCGAAGTCGGTATGATGGTTCAGCCGGGCTCACCGTTGTTTGTTATTGTTCCGCACAATGTATGGGTTGTGGCTAACTACAAAGAAACACAGCTTACGCACATGAAAGAAGGCATGGATGTTGATATAAAGATTGATACATATCCTGACAAAGTTTTCAGAGGAAAAGTGGACAGTATCCAGAGAAGCTCGGGTGCCAAGGCAAGTTTGTTCCCGCCTGAAAACGCGGTTGGTTCATTCGTAAAAATTGTTCAAAGAATCCCGGTAAAAATTGTATTCACAGAAAATATTGACCCTAAAGAATATTCAGTTATTCCGGGTATGTCAGTCGTGCCAAAGGTTAAGATTAGAGATTACTACAAAAATCATAAAAACTAATATTTTTCAGTATTACGACTCTGAGGTGTCAAGGTTTCTTCATACTTGCCACCTTTTTTTTATCGTTTTTCTTAGTCAGGATTGAGTTATAAATTATTTTTTACAATGTTTTATGTAGAATTGTTAAAACTCGTCCGTAAAAATTGCAATAAACGCTTATTTAATATACTATAAAAGTAAAAATACGACGGAATTAGAAGGAGGACACTGCATGTTCAGAAAATTAGTTAAGGGATTGTTTATCATAAGCACGCTATTTATGCTTAACAATCCGGCAAATGCTTTTTATACAGATATGGAAGAAAACCATTGGGCCTATCAGCCGATTAAGTTTTTAACAGAGGTTGGCGTTGTTGTGGGCTATCCTGATGGCACTTACAAACCGGATATCCCTGTAACACGTGCAGAATTTGCTTCTATGGCAATTAAGGCTTTGGGGCAGGAAGATGCAAGTGTCACTCAGGAAATTCACTTCTCTGACGTAAAATCTGATTTTTGGGCATATAATATTATCCAAAAAGCGGTTTATTTTGATTTGATTCCTGATGCAAAAGACGCGCAGTTCAGACCTTATGATTCCGTGACCAGAGCAGAAGCGATATCGATTGCTGTCAATGCTCTTACAACACAACAAATCAGCGAACAAAAAGCAAGAGATATCTTAGCTAAAAGCTACGAAGACTATGAGCTTTGCCCGGCATGGTTCTTAATCGCGGCCGGTAAAGCCCAGATTCTTGATATGGTTATTGTAATGCCCGGAAATGAAGGCAAACTTGAAGCAGACAGGCCTGCTAACAGAGCAGAAGTGGCAGCCATTCTCTACAAAATGATGCAGGAAGCTAAGCTTAATCCTAATGCTAAGCTTGCTGAAAGTATGCAGAAAAGAACGGCAGAAGGTTATATCGTTGATAATGTAAGAGTTCAAGGTTCTATCGGTATTATTCCTGCCGGTGCAATATTCCCTATCCAAATGGAGACGGTTGTGGGTTCACAAATCTCTAACGTAACTGATATTTATACTGCAAAAGTTCCGAAAAATATTGTTACTAAAGAAAAATATCTTTTGATTTCAGAAGGAAGCGATCTGAAAGGTCAGGTAAAACATGTTCAAAGAGGAAAACTCTTTAAACAGAACGGTGAAGTTATTATTAAAAATGAACTTCTTGTAACTCCGAATGATCAGGCTGTCATGCTTTATGGTGTTGCAACTTTAGATGCACAGCAAAAAAATGCGTTTATGAGATGGTTCAGAAAAGTGTTCAAGGGTGATAAGGTGTTAACAATGCCGGATCAGATTGTTAATATCAGACTGCTTGGACCATTGAAGATTGACCTTACAAACGGCTACATCTACGAATAGTGCTACGCACGTAGTCATATGGTCGGCAGACATTGGTTAAGACGACCGGCCGGGATTAGAATTCCAAGTCTGCCTCAAAGATTAAACTTCAAATACAAAGTGATAAAAGGGCGCACGTAGTCATATGGTCGGCAGACATTGGTTAAGATGACCGGCTGGGATTAGAATTCCAAGTCTGCCTCAAAGATTAAACTTCAAAAGTTACTCAATAATTTCCGGCGGTTTTTCAAAATACGCCGGAAATTTTTTCTTATAATCTTCCAGTTCTGTGCAGTATGCCTCCAAATCCAGAGAAACCCCTTTAGCAAGAGGATATGTCTTAATCCCTACAGCCTTATACATTGCACGTATAAATACGTTTGAAATAGCGTCGCTTCCTCTCAGCCAAGGTGTTGAATGCGCCAGAACCCAGCGGATTTCTGCAATGGTTGAATTAATCTCATCCATATTTTCAGGTTTTACATCCTGATGGTTATATTTAGGGAATATTTGACTGTATTTTTCAAATATATAATCAAGGGCAGAGTTAATATTTTTTGATTCTCCGTGAATCATTGTTTTATAATCAATAATTGTGGGTGATATATGCCTGTCGGCAAGCGGATTTATAAGTCGTTTTTCTGCCGCTGCATCAAGGCGTTTTTCGTAACTTTTATACGGTACGCAATTATAAGGTGTCATAACCTCGCACCCTGGTGCGCTTTGCCAGTCTGCACGCTCGGTTCTTAAGATTCCGCTGCATTGGCGCCTTAGTGTATTCAATATTATTTTGTTTGCATTTTTTACACCTGCTGCGACTGTTTTTAATACATTCTCTGCACTTGTATCCACCCGGATTAGATTAACTGCCGTATCAGCCGTAGTTTTTATTTTTTCTGCCCATTCCCCGTTTCTGCCGTAACCGCGGATTGGAACAAAAAAATCTTTTTGCGTAAACCGGAGTTTAGGGGATTTGAGGTTAGCATAAAAATTGGGGGTATAATTATTATTTGATATTCTCATACTCTATATAAGTTATGTAAAAAATTTTTTTGCTTCTTCTCTTGAAACAGTTTTCTGCTCTGATGTATCAAGATTTTTTACGGTAACTTTACCGGCTGAGATTTCATCTTCACCTAAAATTAAGGCGAATTTTGCGACTTTAGAGGCTTTTTCGAGCTGTTTAACAAACTTTTTGTTTGTTAAATCAAATTCTGCGGAAATTCCGTCAGCACGAAGTTCTTCTGTCAGTCTGACTGCTTCAAGTGTATTGTTAGAAACAACAAAAGCCGTTGTTCTTTTATCCTCTTTATTTCCGATGAGCGATGCAAGCCTTTCCATTCCCATTGCAAATCCGATAGCCGGAGTGTCTTCGCCGCCTAGATTTTTAACAAGGCTGTCATATCTTCCGCCTCCGCACACTGCGTTTTGGGAACCGAGATTGTTTGATTTTATCTCAAAAACAGTCCGGTTGTAATAATCAAGACCGCGTACAAGAAGTTTGTTAATCGAATAATTTATATTCAGAGCATCCAGATATTCTTTTAATTCATTAAAATGATTTGCACAATCTTCGCAAATAAAATCAGACTGAATAACTGCCTGAATTTCCGGTTTGGCATATATTTCTTTACACTCTTCAACCTTGCAGTCAAGAAGTCTTAAAGGATTTTTTTCATATCTTGCCTGACAATCAGGGCAAAGTTCGGATAAATAGGGTTTAATTACTTCTTTAAGTTTTGTTTTAAAAACTTCTCTGCATTCAGGACAGCCGAGTGAGTTTAATTCTACGCTCAAATCGTTCAGCCCGAGTGCTTTCAGATAGTTAACTGCCATCAGGATAACTTCCGCATCTGCTGTTGCTTGTTTTATCCCGAAAACTTCTACACCGACCTGATGAAACTGTCTTTGTCTGCCGGCCTGCGGACGTTCATATCTGAACATCGGGCCTTTGTACCAGAGTTTAACGGGTGCTGATAATCTGTGCATGCCGTTTTCGATGAAGGAACGCACAACTCCTGCGGTGTTTTCTGGTCTGAGGGTTAAAGAACGCTCGCTTTTTTCAAAAGTGTACATTTCTTTATTAACAATATCTGTTGTGTCGCCGACGCCGCGTGCAAAAAGTTCTGTTGCTTCAAAAATCGGGGTTCTGATTTCTTTTGCGCCGTAAGATGTAAAAATTTCTCTTGCCTTGTCTTCCATAAAGTGCCATACAGGCATATCTGGAGGCAGTATATCTTTTGTTCCCTTTTGTACTCGTATTATTGCCATTTTTCTAATTCCTTTATATACTTATAATTGTACAACAAAAGGTATAGGTAGCAACCGGATTGATTTTGTTTTAAATCTTAACCATTAGAAAGGCGCAGTAAAAATGAGTATAAAAGTTACAAAGATGCAGGGGTGCGGAAATGATTTTGTTTTGATGGACTATGTAGAGTTTGAGAAAATGAATCTTCCACTCGACAAAGCTGCTAAAAAGCTTTGTGACAGACATTTCGGTATTGGTGCTGACGGGCTTATTATACCGAATGTTAACACTCAAGACGCTGATATCGGCTGGTTTTTCTATAATTCTGACGGCTCGACCGCCCAGATGTGCGGAAATGGAATGAGATGTTTCGCAAAATATGTGTATGATAAAGGTTTGGTTAAGGAAAAAGAATTTACGGTAAAAACTCTTGCAGGGATTATGAGGCCCAAAATTCTTGATGACGGGACGGTAAGGGTGAATATGTCTAAGCCGGTTTTGGAAACTGAGAAAATACCTTTTCTTCCTAATCATAATTTAAACTATCGGATTTCTGTAAAGAATATGATTTTTGAAGGAAACGCAGTATCAATGGGAAATCCTCATTTTGTAATTTTCGTATCTCCGGAAGATGATGTTATGGAGTTTGCAAAAGAGTATGGGCCTATTATTGAAACAGGGGCAGAGTTTCCGGAAAAAACAAATGTTGAATTTGTAAAAATTAAATCATACAAAAAAATAGAGCTTGCGGTCTGGGAACGCGGATGCGGAATTACGCTTGCCTGCGGAACAGGCGCCTGCGCGTCCGTCGTGGCAGGGGTTTTGAACGGCTTTATTGAAAATTGCGCAGACGTTTTGCTTCCCGGAGGGCAGGTTAATGTCGTCTGGAACGGCACGCCGTCTAATCCCGAGGGAGATGTTTTCCTTACGGGGCCGGCTGAATATGTTTATACTGCTGAATTACGTTAAGCTTCTGCTATTATTTTTGCAGATTCATCCAGCTCTTTCATAAGTTTTGGATTTTCCTTGTCGAGACCGCGGTTTCTGAGTGCTGCAGCTATTACTTCCGGCAAGTTTGGGGCTTTACCTTCTGCGGCTGCTTTGTAGTAATCGGCTTCAAAATCTTCACCAAGTCTTGTAGCCCAGTTGCCGTTAATTGTCCCTGGGCGGTTGTAAGTTTTTCCTGTGCCCCAGAAATCTGAGAAGAATATTTGAATCCGTCTTGCAGGACTTGTGAAAAGTTCTGTGAAACTTGCAGCAAGGAATTTTGTTTTGTCGTTTCTTATTTCATTAAGATATTTTTTCTTTTCTTCCAAAGAAATATCTTTTGGTGCGGTATCGTCTGCAAGACGGCGGGTTTTACGCATAAAACGCGCTTTCTTGTCTTTATTGCCTGTGAAATTAAACAAATCTTCAATAAATTCTAAAAATGAAGGATTGTCGTGAGAGCCTATCATTATTGTATTCTGTTCCGGCGCTTTAGCGGAATTGTGGTCAAACTGAGTCATTGTGATTCCGGACAGTTTCAGTTTTTTCATAACACGCTGTGTCGGAATATTGCGGTCTCCTAAGTCTTCGCAGATAATTGCGGATTTATCAAGTCCGTATTTTTCCGCAGCCGGAATTATTATTTTTGTTAAAATGTTTTCATATTCTTTATTTTTTTTCTTAAATTCACCTGTGAATACAGAATAAATTCGGCCTGAATTTGAAGCGGTCATGTTTTGGCTTTTAGTTGAATATATAAACGGGTCTATCAAGCCTATGACGTGGTCTATTCTTACTCCTCCGGGGCAGCTTGCAAAATACTCTTCGTATCTTTTTTTGAGCGCTTCACCAGCCCTGCCGAGCGAGCCGTCCGGGTTAAAAATTTCTTTGGGGTTGTAGTATTTGAATCCCCATCTCTGGCCTTTAGGGGAAAAATAATCCGGAGGACAGCCGATTGCGGAATCTTTTAAAAATAAATCCTGATTTACCCATTCTTCTACGGCAGGAGACGCAACAGGAGAATCGCCTATAATTTTTATTCCGGTCTCACGGCTTAATTCCGCAGATTTTTGAATCTCTTTGTTTATAAGCATCTGCTCAAACATATAAAAATCTATTTCATCACTGTATCGGGTTTTTAATTCTTCCAGTCTTGCTTTTGCTTCTTTTGTCTCTGAGGCATTTCGGGGTGAGTAGAGATTTTTGTCTATACCCTTCCATTTCTGCCAGTCTGCGGTTTTTCTAAGGTTCAGTATTTCCGATTCGCCGGGATTTTCTGCATTCTCCCATACTCCGTTATCATTTCCACGGAGTTTATTTAGGAGTCTGAATACTGCACCCTGTTCGTAATTCCTGCCTTCTGTTAATTTAAATTCAGCAAGCTCTGACATAAT
This sequence comes from Candidatus Gastranaerophilales bacterium, assembly GCA_944325815.1. Taxonomy (GTDB): domain Bacteria; phylum Cyanobacteriota; class Vampirovibrionia; order Gastranaerophilales; family Gastranaerophilaceae; genus CAG-196. The sequence continues at coordinate 2,083 of CALVBV010000029.1, read as the reverse complement.
TTTAGGATTGTTTTGGGCATTTTGGTATGCTTCGCGCAGTGCTTTTTCGTAATTTCTGCGGATATATGGATAATTAACCTCATCTTTAGAGGGATTTTCTGATACTATTTTATTGAATGTTTCTTTGGACAGAATATTTCCATACTCGTCTGATGCGAGTTTTTCAAGAGGTATCATAAAAATATTTCTGGCGTTGGATTCCGGTGCGTAGGGCGAGTTATCAAAAACCTGCCTCAAACCGTTTGGTTCCTGCTGGATACCAGAAAAAGCGTGATTTTTTAAAAACGGAAAAAGTTTAGCTGCAGCAGTTCTTGAAAACAGAGAACCTATACCTGTGTTCTCGCTTTTTACGGATGGGGCGGAAGCATTATGAATGATTATGTCCATTCTTTTGCCGAGAAGTTCCAGACCCTTGTTTAAAGAACTTGTATAAATCTGCATCTCTTTTCCCGCAGGCTTACGCGTGAAAGCCGGCGTCGTTCCGATTTCCATTATTCTCATGATATACTCCTGTTAATAAAATACACATCATAACTTAGCAATAATCGCTTTATATACTTATAATATCACAAAAAGATTTCATGCAAAATAATTTTTACCGGACAACTGTGGCCTTTATAAGGGAGGGATGTTTTTAATTTATAAATTTGAATTAACAACCCTGTCAATACAAGCCTTTGGGGAATACTGCCATTCGCGTTTTGAAATTCTTGAAACCTTCAAGCCTGAACGCTCAATTATTGCCTGCTTTCTCATATTAGAAACTTTTGATGGTGTTTTATCTTCCACTCCGTCGCATTCAACCACATATTTGTTATCAATCAGCAAATCCGCACTCAAGCCTGCAATTTCCACTCCGCAAAGAACTTCATGCCCAACTGCCCTAAACGCGTCTGCAACCTCTTTTTCAAATGCGTTTTTGTAAATATTTTCATCAAAATCATCAGCCTCTCTTAGAGAATACCGATCTTCATATTCTTGTACGTACCCCAGATAACTCCTCAAAAGCCCTTCCGGGAGTTCTCTCGGGTCTTTGGATATAAAGTTAATCATCCGGTATCTTGCCCTTGTGATTGCAACATTAAACAGGTTTGGCTTTTGAAGGAATATTAAACTCTGCGGGAAACTGTTGTTTGCATAAGCCCACGAAATTAAAATTATATCCCGCTCATCACCCTGAAAAGTATGAGCTGTACCGATTTCTATCTGATGTTTTTCCATCATGTATTCTGAAAGCACCTTTGCTACAGAAATCTTTAATTGTTCCACCTGTGCTCTAAAAGGCGAAATTATACCAATACTTACAGGTTTTTCAGGATTCTTTCTTTCATCTTCTACAACTATTTCATGAAGCTTTTTAACAAGCGCCTCTATTTCAGGAAGATTTCTTGTTGCATCAAAATCTACTTTGCCGTCAGGAACCACAATAGTTTCCAAAACTTTATTGGTATTATCGTTCCTTCTCATAACTCTGATTCTTCCGCCGTAAAATTCCTTGTTAGAGAAATTAATAATCGGAGGCAGGCTTCTGAAGTGTTCATCCAATAAAACAGGGTGCATAGAATAATAATTAGCCAAATCAAACATTGAGTTTGTTCTAAACCTCCACATCAGCTGGTAACGGTCATTGATTCCGTATTGTGACAAGAAAGATTGTTCTTTTGCTTTCTCTAAGAAAGAAAGATGTGGAAGCTGCTTGTCATCTCCAACCACAACCGCTTTTTTAGCCCTGTAAAGTATCGGAAAGCAGCTTGCAATATCGCACTGGGAAGCCTCATCAATAATTACAACATCAAACAAACCCGGCTTCATCGGAAGCGAGCCAGAGACTGCATAAGTTGTAACACACCAGCATGGAAATGCTTCTAAAAGCGGTCTAAAATCCTCTGTTTCAAGAAGTCTGTTTTGCAAATTCTTTTTGCGCTCAACCAGGGATTTAGAGTGAACAAAAAGGCGCTGCCTTTTAACAGGATCCTGCATAAGCCCTTTTAAAGCCGTCCTGCGCTTGGTTTTCAAAATATCAATCGCAAGCCGTTTTTGCTTCTGTTTCATATTTCTTATCTGCTCGGATAAAATATGAATA
>CALVBV010000028.1 GCA_944325815.1 Candidatus Gastranaerophilales bacterium | reverse complement strand
CTCTTCACCCCTCACGCCTCACGCTTCACCCGGAAAGGTTGAATAGTTGAACAGTAGTTATAAATTCTTAATCACTTAGTCACTTAGTCACTTAATCACTTCATTAACGCACCCTTCACCCTTCACCCCTCACCCCTTACCCCTCACGCCCCAATATACCTGCATTTTAAAAATTCATCTTTACATTTCTTAACAAAACGGAACAAAAAAGGCAATTTTTTGAAAGTTAAATACTTTATATATATGTAAGACATAAACAAGAGAGAGAGTAAAAATTATGACAGCTACATACGACGCAATCGAAAGAAATAAAAAACCGGCAGGCGCTTTAGAAATACCAGAAAACTTCCAGTTCTATTACTTAAACAAACAAGACAGACAAATGAGATTCAACAACGGCGGCGACCCTATTTATGCTATATTTGATAAAATCGACAACAGACCGCTTTCAAAAATCGCAAAAGATTTCGTTAGAGAATTAGCTGATGATTCTATCAGATTTATCTCTACTTTAGTAAAATAATTTCGACAAAACATACTACTCTCTTATATTATCTTACATCTTACTTACAAGTTTTACTCCCGTTTCGGGAGTTTTTTTTATGAAATATAAATGACGGCTATTCTGTACTGTAAATCGTTGCCTGCACATTTTTATGAGGGAGAATCATTTCTTCCATTGACCTGAATAGCTGGGCTCTTGTATCAGCTTCCACAAAGCGTCCTCCCGTAACATTTGCAGTACACTGCAGCTGTGCCAAATCCGCATCGTCGTGTACATTAAAAGCTATTACATCAATTTTTATATCTTTTCTTGTTTTCACAAGTTCTATAGAGTAGTCGCAAGGACTCTCATCACAGTTTTCGCCTCCGTCAGTGAGCAATATTATATGCTTAACACCGTCTGTCTCTTTAAAATCCTTGTCAACCGCCTGCTTTAAAGAATACGTGATAGGTGTCATTCCGCGCGGTCTGAGTTTCGACATTGCAGAGAGAATGTCGGGAGTGTTGGTAAACCTTAAGGGCACCAAAAGCTCGGAACTTCTGCAAGCGTTATAGGCAAATAAATTGCAGGTGTGGCCGTAAACTCTCAGACCGGCTTTTGTGTCAGGAGAAAGCTGAGGCAGAATATAATTCATCATCTCCTTAACAAGATGCGCCTTGGTTTTATGTTCAAGATACTCACCCATGCTGTTGGAATAATCTACTACAAACAAGAGATTATTACCGCTTTTTGCATAATTATAGCTCTCAGGAGTATAAACTTCATAGGCAAAGACGGGAAGTATTATTAAAAACAGGAAAAATAACCATTTTTTCATACCCTAAATTAGTATATTTTTCCGTAAAAATATATTGCCCGACTTACTAGTATCTTGCCAGGTACCTGTCAATTTCCCACTGGGAAACATAAGTCCTGAAAGAATCCCATTCAATTTCCTTGGCTGTCATAAACTCCTCTGTTATGTGTCCGCCGAGGGCTGTTTTGGCAATCAAAGATTTGTCCATATAATAAAGAGCTTCTTTTAAACTGCCCGGCAGAGATTCAATTCTCATTTTTTTCCGCTCTCTGTCAGAAAGTTTATATATATTAGCCTCAACCGGTTTTGGAGGTTCTATCTTGTTTCTCACACCGTCAAGGCACGCCTCAAGAATTGTGGCAAATGCAAGATAAGGATTACAGCTCGGGTCAGGAGAGCGCAGCTCTACTCTTGTTGACATTCCGCGTTTTGCCGGAACTCTTAAAAGTGCGCTTCTGTTAGCCAGAGACCAAGCCATGTATACAGGCGCCTCATAACCCGGAACAAGTCTTTTGTAACTGTTTACCGTCGGGTTAAGAATAGCTGTTATGCTCTTGATATGCTTCAACAAACCGCCGATAGCGTATTTTGCAGTATCTGAAAGCTGGTATTCGGCCTTTTCATCATAAAAAGCATTTTTACCGTCTTTGAAGAGTGAAATATTGCAGTGCATACCTGAACCATTGATTCCGTAAACCGGTTTGGGCATAAATGTAGCGTGCAAGCCATACTGCGCAGCAACAGCTTTTACCGCAACTCTGAATGTTACGACATTATCTGCTGTCGTAAGAATATCAGAATATTTGAAATCTACCTCGTGCTGTCCGTCAGCAACCTCGTGGTGCGAAGCTTCTATATCAAAGTCCATTTCCTGTAAAGTGCTTACAATATCAGAACGAACAGCCTCTCCTAAATCGTCCGGCCCGACATCATAATAGCCGGCTCTGTCATGTGTTTTTGTTGTAATTTTATCTTCTTCATCTTTTTCAAACAGGAAAAATTCCGCTTCCGGCCCGACGTTCATTGAAAATCCTAATTTCTGCGCCTCTGCCATAATTCGTTTTAAATTACATCTCGGGCAACCTTCAAACGGAGTTCCGTCAGCATTATGAATGTCACATATTAATCTTGCGGAATTTCGCCCCTCGTGTTCCTGCCACGGCAGTATCTGGAATGTATTTTTATCCGGATAAAAATACATATCAGAAGTCTCAATATTTCTAAATCCTTTAATGGAGGAACCGTCCAGCATAATTTCATTATTAAGAACTCTGTCAATGTGTTCCGAAGGTACAGCCATATTTTTTACCTGACCGTTTATATCTACAAACTGTAATTTTATAAATTGAACGTTATATTCTGTTATAAGTCTCTTAATATCCGCATCTGTGTAGCTCGCACCATTTAACGGCTGATGTTGAAAATTCATGACATATCCCTCCTTATGTGTACAAAGTACACTTTATATTATTTTTTTCAATTGGTCAATATTATTTTATATTAAGATTAAATAAAGATAATAATCCGGGAGGCAAACATGAGCGCGAGCAGTTTCGCAGACGGCATTGTTTCCGCACAACTTGGATTTTCCGCTTCCTCATTCTGTAACGATAGTTTAAAAAATTGTTACAATTGGTAGAAATAATTTTTTTTATTGATTAGAATATCTATTGGGTATAGAAAGAGGGGAATTTATTAAAATGAACGCTAATCCAAGTAAAATACTTTTACCTAACGACGTTAGAAAATTATTAAATGCAGATAATAAAGAGATAGTTGAATTATGTAAAAAAACTTCAGTTACCCCGAAAAAAGACTCGAAAGGCCAGATTTATTTTTCAGTGGATGAAGTAAAAAAACTGCGCAGTGCCAAAACTGCCGTAATTACAGAGATGAAAGAGAAAGGTAGAATATTGGAATCTATGAACCCTGCTGAAAATATGAACAAAGTACCGTCAACAATGATGACAAAACCAAATTCACAAGCCGTTGTTAACGGTTTGCTGGAAACCCTCAATAAAATGGAAAATAACATTACAACATCTATGACCAAGCTTATTGACGAAAAGCTTGAAGGCATGGACGATGTTGTTTTAGAACTTGTAAGATGTAAGACTGAAAATGAAAATTTAAAGAATAAAGTTAATGAACTGAATAAAGAAAACTTTAAATTAAAAAATGTCTTAAACAGTTTTAAACCGTTAATTTGCGGATTTTATATTAAAAAAGAAGAAGAAAATAATATTTTATTATAGTTTTATAAAAGGCTTGGGGAAAAATGGCAAAAGAAGAAACAACAGCAACAGTTACAGACGAAAGAAGCAAAGCGCTTAAGCTTGCAATCGAAAAAATAGAGAAAGATTTCGGAAAGGGTGCGATAATGAAGCTTGGCGACAAGCCTGCCGTAAGTGTAGAGACTATCCCAACAGGTGCCCTGGCTCTTGATGTTGCGCTTGGCGTGGGAGGTATTCCGCGCGGACGTATTATAGAAATATACGGTCCTGAATCATCCGGTAAAACGACTCTTGCCCAGCATATTGTTGCAGAGTGCCAAAAAAAAGGCGGTATTGCTGCTTTTGTTGATGCAGAGCACGCTCTTGACCCTGAATATGCAAGAAATTTGGGTGTTAATGTTGATGAGCTTCTTATTTCCCAGCCGGATACAGGAGAACAAGCCCTTGATATTACTGAAGAATTAGTTCGTTCAGGCGCAGTTGACGTAATTGTCGTAGACTCTGTTGCAGCACTGGTACCTAAAGCTGAAATAGAAGGTTCGATGGAGGACCAGCAAATGGGACTGCAGGCAAGATTAATGTCAAAGGCTTTGAGAAAATTAACGGGTATTATAGGGAAAACAAATACCACGGTAATATTTATCAACCAGCTTAGACAGAAAATCGGTGTAATGTACGGTAATCCGGAAACTACAACGGGCGGTAATGCTCTGAAGTACTATGCTTCCGTACGTCTGGAAATTAAGCGGGTCGAGGGGCTTAAAGGTGATGGTGAAGATATCGGAAACCATGTCAGAGTGCGTATTTTAAAGAACAAAGTTGCGCCTCCTTTTAGAACAGCAGAATTTGATATTATATTCGGAAAAGGTATTTGCAAAATCGGCAATATCCTTGATGTAGCTGTTGATTTGGATATTGTAAAAAAAGCAGGTTCCTGGTTCAGTTTTAACGATGAAAAACTCGGTCAGGGCAGAGACAAAGCAAAAGAATTTTTGGGTGCAAATCCGGATATTTTAAGTCAGGTTGAAACTCTGGTTAGAGAGAAACTTGCGAACAATAGTTAATGTTTTAAATTTGGGGAGAGGAGTGGGGATGCGAAAAATATAATTTTTTCGTCAGACTCAAATATTAAATTCCCGCTAAAAGCCGTCATTGCTGTATTTCAAAATAATACTTGACAAGCATGGTGTAGTATGGTATAAAGTTAGTGGGGTAAATGTATATTTTTGAGTCTTGCACACACTGCAAGACTTTCCTTTTTTATGGCGACGGCGTTAAGGATGCGTTTTTGAAGTGATTAGGTGACTAAGTGATTTAGTGATGGTTGTGGTATGATTAACTAAAGTTGTGATTATTTCTAGGAAAAAAAGTATATGACAGAAGATATTTTTGAAAAAATTTTTAACACCTGTAAAAGATATTCTATAAAAGAATTATATAGAAATTATGATATTATCCCTAAAGAAAGCGGTATATATCTTGTAGAATGTCCTAAAAATTTTAAAGTTGTTTTCAGTGATTACCCCACAAGAAAAATAAAAATCAATAAATATTATTATGCAGCTGAACTGAATGATAAATATAACAGAACTTTAAATAATAAAATACTAAATATTGCAAAAGCAGATATGAGAATAAAAGGCGGCGCTTTAAATAGACGAATTAAAGAACTGATACGATTTGGCTATGGTGAAGCGAACAATCATCGTGGCGGAAAGGCAATATGGCAAATTCGGAATAATGAACAGTTGGTTGTGTGTTGGGAAACGCTGGATGAAATTAACAGAAAATGGGACAAAATTTTTGATACAGCTAAAGATGCGGAAAATGCATTGATAAATTATTTTTACAATAAATATAATGAATATCCGCTCGCCAATATGGAAGAATGGAGAAAATATAAAAGGCATTCGTAACAAATATCATAGATAAAATTTACCCTTGATGTCCAACTGTCGGATTTAGTAAATCTACGATTTATCAAAAAAATAATATTTCGGTAATCTTGGTGAAGCGTGCGTTAATGAAGTGACTAAGTGACTAAGTGATTAAGAATTTATAACTTCTTTTCAACCATAACGGGTGAAGCGTGAAGCGTGAGGCGTGAAGAGTGCGTTAATGAAGTGATTAAGTGACTAGGTAACTAAGTGATTGAAAAACCCCCTTCCCTAAATGAGGGAAGGGCCGGGGATGGGTGATGATGGCGTGAAGCGTGAGGCGTGAAGGGTGAAAGGTGCGTTAATGAAGTGACTAAGTGACTAAGTGATTAAGAATTTATAACTTCTTTTCAACTTTTCAACTCATCCACTTTTCAACTGTTCAACAGCTTTAATAACCGTATTAAAACAAATTCAACTGCGGGACCTCTATCTCCGGCTCTGAACTCTTTTTGCGCCCGGATAAGTTTTTCGAAAAATCCCTCTGCATCCGGCTCATTAGTTCTTCTGAACGCTTTACTACAGAAATCGGAAGCCCTGCCATTTTTGCTACCTGTATCCCGTAACTCTTGCTGGCACCTCCGGGAACGATTTTACGCAAAAATTCTATTTCTCCGTTTTCCTCGCTTACGGTAATCCGGTAATTCTTTATCTGCGGGAATGTCTTTGTCATTACATTGAGCTCATGATAGTGTGTCGCAAAAATACACCTTGCGCCAATCTTTCCGGCAATATACTCTGCTACCGACCAGGCAATTGCAACACCGTCATAAGTGCTGGTTCCGCGTCCTATCTCGTCTATCAAAATAAGGCTTCTCTCTGTTGCGCTGTTTAGAATATATGCCGTCTCTGTCATCTCTACCATAAATGTAGATTTACCCAGTGTTAAATCATCACTTGCACCTACACGGGTAAAAATTTTGTCTATCAGTCCTATTTGAGCATAATCAGCAGGAACAAAAGAACCCGTTTGAGCAAGAATTGCTATTAATGCGTTCTGGCGCATATACGTCGATTTTCCCGCCATATTAGGCCCTGTTAAAATCATAAATTGCGTTTTTGTCTTATCCGAACTCGAAAGCTCTATATCATTAGGAACATAAGTCCCCAGAGGAAGTATTTTCTCCAATACTGGATGCCGCCCGTTTTGTACAACAAAATCACCGCTTTCGTTCAGCACCGGACAAACGTAGTTTTGCTCTGATGCAATAATGGCAAATGATGTGAATACATCCAGCCGGGCGATACATTCCGCTGTTTTACGGATTATTTCTACAAATTCCCTGGAATAATTTCTAAAATCGCAGTAAAGTTTATACTCCAGCTCAAAAGCTTTGACCTGAGCGTTTAAAACCTCATCTTCATGTTTCTTAAGTTCATCTGTAATAAAACGCTCGCCAGTAGTCAAAGTTTGTTTCCGGATATAATCTTTGGGAACTTTATCCAGATTTGAGTTTGAAATTTCAATATAATACCCGAAGACTTTATTGTACCCGACCTTTAGGAAATTAATGCCGGTTCGGTCTTTTTCTCTCTGCTCAAAATCTTTAAGCCAAGCCTCGCCATTATACATCAAATCTCTTAAATAATCGAGCTCAGAACTTACTTTAGGTTTTATAATCCCGCCTTCTTTTATCGTATTTACGGCATCTTCGCGGATTGTACGCTCTATAAGTTCAGCATAATCCGCAATACTTTCCATAGAATCCTCTATTCCGGAAAAAATAGAAAGCCCGGCTTTTTTTGAGATTTCGACCAGCTCAGGAAGAGCCTGAAGTGATACTTTTAAACTCAAAAAGTCTCTCGGAACAGCGGAACCGTTGCTGAGCCTTGCTGACAAACGCTGAATATCATAAATTCCTCTCAGCTGTTTTTCCAGCTCAAAACGTGCAGAGGTGTTTTCAACAAGTTTTTTGACTACACTCTGACGTTTCAGAATTTCGTTTAAATCCTTTAATGGTTGGCATATCCAGTTTTTTAAGAGCCGTGCGCCCATATTCGTTGTTGTTCTGTCTATTGCCCATAAAAGAGACCCATATTTATTTTTTTCTCTTAATGTTTCTGTAAGCTCAAGATTCTTGCGTGTATTTGCATCTATTGATACGTATTTGGAAAGCTCGTAAACTTCTATCCGTTCAAACTTGGGGAATCCTTCCTTCAAATTTTCCCAAATGTATGCAAGAAGCCCTGCCGAGGCTTGGAATCCTAATTTGCAGGTTTTGTATCCGATTGCGTCCAAATCATTTATTTTAAAAACCTGTTTTAAATTATTCTGTGCAAAATTTTCTTCAAAAACCCTTGCCGGAACTTTTGAACAGTTGTAATTGTTCAATATTTCATCAGGCAGGTCAACGGTTTCCTCAGGCACAATCTGAAAGGGCTGGAGTTTCATTTTTTTTGCCTGGGCAATAATTTCTGCAGGCTGAATCCGTGCAAGCTCTGTCAATACAGTTTCGTAATCAAGTTCGGATGTCTTAAATTCGCCGGTAGAAATATCCGTATATGCAAATCCCCATTTATCACCGTTCTTAAACAATGCGCACATATAATTATTACTGTTTTGGTTTAAAAAGTTACTCTCCAGAATCGTCCCTGCAGTAATAATCCTTACCACCCCGCGCTTTACAATTCCTTTGGCAAATTTTGGGTCTTCAAGCTGTTCACATATTGCGACTTTTATATCTTTTGCAACAAGTTTTTCCAGATACCCGTCAAGTGCTTTCACAGGAATCCCCGCAAGAGGAATCCTCCCGAGCTTGGCGCCGCAGTCTCTGCCGGTTAAAGTTATTTCCAGCTCACGGGACAATACCACGGCATCTCCAAAAAAGGTCTCGTAAAAATCGCCCATTCTGTATAATAAAAGACAGTCCGGATTCTCCCTTTTAGTCTCTAAAAACTTCTGCATTGCAGGTGTTGCGTCTTCAATTGTTACATCTGATGTATTAACCAGATTGATTTCAGGTTTTGTCATAGTTATAATTGTACATAATATTTAAAATGGGTGCAAGTAATGTTTAGATTAATAAAGATGATTTTTAACGCTTTCCTTCTTGTTCTTGCATTTATAGGGTTTAATGCAATAGGCGGACAAAAATACGTTGAGGCTGTAAAAGTAAGTGTTACAAATTTTATTCAGGAACATGCGTTTGAAAGTGCAAAAAAAATCGGAAACTTTTCTAATCTTAATGAAGAATTTCAGATTGATAACGCCGTAAATCTTGCGGGATACAAGGCAGTACTCGCTGAACATAAAGCTTCGGGGCAGAAAATGATTATTGTTGATTCCGGTAATAAACCTCTGCTTACACAAAATGATATAAAAAGCAGCGAGGTGGATAAAAAGCTTAAAGATTTAGCGGATAAGTTTAAATATCAGGCAATAACCGTACAAGATATAAAAATTACCGACAGAGGAACCATGGAGGTATATGGCAGAAATGTTCCTTATGCTAAATTTGAAGCACAAGTTACAAAACTCCCGTTTTCTGATATATCAGGAGTTGTCTCCTCCGTAACAACTTCCGACGGGGCTGAAAAGCTTGCATTGTCAATCGGTGAAAAGAAAAAATACTCCCAGATTATTACAGACGAATTTTTTAAGGGAGTTATGGAAAATACAAATTAAAAGGATTTAGAGTATGAAAAAGATTTTATTGTTACTCCTTACATTCGGAGTTATGTCATCAGGCTTGGTATTTGCTCAGGATAAATATTCACAGGAATATTTGAAAAATCATAAGCATTTTGCAATTATGAATCCTTTTGCAGAGACTATTGCGGAACATGCAATTAAAAAATCGCTCAAAAAAGATACAGGTTCAAATTTTGATGTAAAATTTACAGGCTACACTCTCTCCAGTATGAAGAAAGGTATTTTTAAGCATTTAGAAATAAGGGGAGAAGATGTTGTGATAGAAGATATTCCGCTTGATTATATTCAGCTGAAAACGCTGAGCGACTATAATTACATTGACTATATGCAGGAACCTCCGGTATTTAAGGCTGATATGACTTATGCCTTTTCTTTAAAATTCGGCGAAGATGCTATGAATACGGCGCTTAAACACAGCGATTATCAAAAAGTCTTGAATAAGGTTAATGACATCGCATATCCGCTGTTCCAGATTAAAGGTGTCAGCACAAAAATCAGAAACAACAGGATTTATATCCTGACAGAATACAATTTCCCGATAGCACCGTCTTCTAAAAACCGTGTGTTTGTTTCATCATCCGATTTTAAGGTGCAAGAGGGTCAGATTAAGGCTGCCGGTGTAAAGGTTGACAGTGCTTACGGAAATATTTCTACCGATAAGGTTTCAAATTTGATTAACCTGCTTAATCCTCTTGAGTTTACTATGAAACTTTTGGATACAAAAAAATGTAACGCAAAACTTGAGAATGTAAATATTGTTGATAACAAAGTGGAAATTAATGGTAAAATATTTGTAGAAGGAGACTAAACTATGAATTTTTCCCAAAAGCTAGGTTTGTTTATTCTTATCGTAATATCGACAGCCTATGTTTATTTTTCATTCTTCAATAAAGAAGGGTTTCATTTTGATTTTAACAATAAGGCGCCTGATTCGGAGATAAAAGAACTTCCGCCTCTGGTAGAAGAGCCGCGGCCTGCAGAGGATGATGAAAGACACGAAGTTAAGACAATACGGATTTTTGTCTCTGATTCTAACGGCAAAATGCGTTCCGTAAACAGAGACTGTGATACTGCAATAGAAAAATCTTGTTTTACTTATGCAATAAAAGAGCTTATAAAAGGGCCTTCAAATTGGGAAAAATCAAAAGGTTTTACCTCAGAAATTCCTGCAGGCACAAAAATCCTTTCTGTCCGTGAAGGTGAGGCAAGTGTACTTGTAGACTTGTCATCCGCATTTGAAGGCGGCGGAGGTACGGAAAGTCTTTACATAAGGCTTGAACAACTTATTAAAACAGCAAAAGCCAACACAAAACAGCCGGTTTATTTATATATAGAAGGCAAACAGGCTAATGTAATCGGCGGGGAAGGTATTATGATTAAACAGCCTTTGAATGAGAGGTCGCTTGATGACTAAAAAAGATTTGGATTATTATATGAATCTTGACTGGACATTAATCGAAGGAACAGATTTGGATTTTAACGGTAATCCTTATCATTATATTGAAATAAAAGAAATTCCGAGTTTTGCATTTTGCGCTAAAACAAGAGAAAAAGCTCTTGAAAATTATAAAAAGCAGCTTCGTCTTTCTTTGATGTTAATGCTCGAAGACGGCGACCATATAGTTGAGCCGGGCGAAGAAACCGAAGATGATATTGATTGGGAAAGTTTATGTCCTTAGAAATACATATAAACAGAATGACAAGAGAAGATATAGAAGGTGTTGTTGAAATAGAAGAAGAAGCTTACGGCAGACACCATTGGGCAAAGTCGTCTTTTTATGATGAGATGTCGAATAACCTTGCAAAGTATTATACTGCTAAAACATCACAGGGAGAGCTTGCCGGATACGCCGGAACCTGGCATATTATTGATGAGGGGCATATAACTACAATTGCTGTGAAGAAAAAATTTTTAAGAAACCATATTGGCGAAGCAATAATTCATAAAATAATTGAGGACTGTTACAAAGACGGGGTTAAATACCTGACCCTTGAGGTGCGAACTTCTAATACTCCGGCAATAAAGCTTTATGAAAAATACGGATTCCAGTCTCTGGGGACAAGAAAGGGATATTATCAGGACAATAATGAAGATGCGCTTATTATGTGGACTGAAAATATTTTTTACGACAAATTTAAGATTAAATATCAGGAAAATATAGAAAAATTAAAAAAATTAATTGAGATAAAATGAGTAAACGTGTAGCAAAAGAAATAGACAGTTTTAAATACAAAGGCGAACCTATTAAAATTACTTTAGGCACGCTTATTTTAACCTGTCTAAGTGTTCTGTTTATTATTGTTGCAACTTTCACCCAGGTTACGATTGTACATCCTTACATTCCATTTGACACTCTTGCGTTTTTATCCGGAGATGTAAGTGAGTATGATATTCTTCATCATTTTATTAAAACGTACAAATACATTCCTCAGATTCCGGTGGTATTTTTTATAGTCGCGCTTTTGGGCAGAAAGTTCGGCATACTTTCCATAATAATGTACATAATTTTAGGCTTATTCTTCCCTATATTTGCGCTTGGTGGCGGAATAAGCTACATGTTTGAGTACGGATTCGGGTATATATTGGCCTTTATCCCTGCTATATTTTTTGCAGGAACACTTCTTAAAGGCAGAACAGACTTTTTGAGAATATTTTTAATCGCTATTATGGGTGTAATTACCATCCACATACTCGGTATATTATATATGCTTTTTGTGGCAACATTGCGCCATGCGCCGATGTATTTGATTACAAGCTGGATTACGTCACAGAGCGGGGTTCAAATACTGTACGATATATTTTTCTCTATGATTGCAATTTACTTCGGCAGACTGTCAAGATGTCTGATTTGGATTGTTATGTGTTAATATAATGGGAAAAATGATACTATAAAGTCTCCACACTCTCGGCATAAAAAAGACCCCCTGGGGGTCTTAAAATCCGGAGACGGTGGGATTCGAACCCACGATACAGGTTGCCCCATATAACACCTTAGCAGGGTGCCGCCTTCAGCCTACTCGGCCACGTCTCCCTATGGATATGTCTATCATAACATAAAAATTTTATTTTTCAAAAAAAATCCTGATATTAATATCAGGATTTTTTATACTCTCAGCCATCTTATCCAAGGGGCAGCCTTGGTTATTTTACAGCCTGCAATTTTACCTGAACACCTGATTCGGTATTAATTGTTACTGCATTTGATACTGCCATCGCCCTGCGTTTTTTAGCCCCTCTTAATATAAATTCAACTCCGCTAAATGTGTTGTTTGTTGGGGTTGTTAGCTTTTTTAACATATCCTGTTGTCCTTTCCTGTATATTCTTGAGTCTTGTAATATACTTATCGGCATTTTAGGAAAAAACTTTAGGATTTTTTCTGTTTTTTTTACAATTCGTTACAATGATAATATTTTTTGATAAACTTCGTTTTTATTCAGATTAAACAAGGTTGAAAGTATGATGGCAGTTTCTTTGTCCTTAAAGCCCTTGGATTTTAGCGCTTGTATTTTTAATTCAAGCTCTGTATCTTCTATATTCTCATCAGCGTAAACCATGCAGACAATTTCGCCTTTTATACCTTCTTTAAAATATTCAATGATTTCTTCTGCAAAGCCGGTTTTGATTTCTTCAAAAAGCTTGGATAGTTCGCGCCCAAGCGCTATCTTCGCGGTTTTCCGGACTTTTTGAATAACATTTAGAGTTTTTAAAATCCTCTCCGGAGAATCATAGAAAACCAGATTGTCTCCTGAGTGCTTTTTGACCATATCTTCAATCTGTTTTTCGCTTCGCGGAATAAAGCCGATAAAAGTAAATTCTTCGCCGTTTCTCGGAATTTGGGATAAAAAAGTTGTCACAGCGCAGGCACCGGGGAGTGAAGTTACTGTAAATCCGGCCTTTATAAGCTCATCAATAATGACTCCGCCCGGGTCGCAAATCATAGGCGTGCCGGCGTCGGACACAAGCGCAATGGATTTTCCGGCTCTTAATTCTTTCAAAAAAAAGTCAACCCGTTCACGCTCGTTGTATTTATGATATGAGACGCATTTTGTTTTTATATCATAATGATTGAGCAGCTTTTGAGTAGTTCTTGTATCTTCACACGCAATAAAATCAACCTCTTTGAGGATTTCAAGCGCTCGAAGGGTTATATCTCTGATATTTCCGATAGGTGTCGGAACAACGTAGAAATCAAACTTGCGTGACATATTAATCCCACTTTGTTTTTTCAAGAAAAGTTCTAACAGCATCCTGCAGATTATCCGGTGTAACCAGGGAGGTTTCGCCCGTAGGAGACTCATGCTTATCAGGCAAAATACCTGTTCTGATTCTGTTATAAAGGCTCAACAGTACAAACAAAAGTACGGAGGATATTCCGACTCCTGCCATTGCAAGAAGGAATTTTTTCGCAATTTTTCGTTTGCTTACAGGCTGTTTGTATGTAAAGCTTTCCGGTGTTTGAACAGTTTGTTCTGCCGGTGTCTCCTGATTAACTGCACTCTCCGGATTTTCAGCAAAAACCGGAGAGATTAGTATCATTGCGAGAATTATTGTAATAATTCTATTCTTCAACATCTTTTTTCTTTCTTGTTCGTTTTTGTGAGTTTCTGTTTGGTCTTCTTGTTTTCTTTGGTTTAACTTCTTTTTCTTCTGTTTTTTCTAAGGGCTCTGCCGTTTCAGAAACAACAGTGGCCTCTGTTTGAGCTGCATCAGGTGCAATTACGGGTGCAATTTCCGCGCCTTCCGTAATTACTGTTTGTGCAAGATTCTCCGCGCTTACATCGGATTCTTTTACCTTGCGTTTGCCGCGGCTTCTTGTGTTTCTAGCTTTCTTTTCTTCCTTAATTTCGGTCACGGCTTCCTGAGCTGCAACAGACGGATTTTCAGTCTGCTCAAGTTTTTCTTCCTGAACAACTATTTCTTTAACTTCTTCCGGTTTATTGTTTTCAGGCTTATTGTTGAATTTATTGTTGTTATTGAACTTTTTCTTTCCGCCCATAGGAAGCTTAAGTTTAGCGGCTTTTGCTCTGTATTCGCCTTCAGAAGTAGCTGATGCGAACTTAATATCTTCCATAATATATCCGTTACCCTGACAGTGCGGGCAGCGTTTTGCAAAAATTTCGCTCAAAGCTTGGCCTTGACGGTGTCTTGTCATTTCTACAAGTCCTAAATCAGATAACTGACCGACTTGCGGCTTAGCTTTATCAGCTTCCATCGCCATTTCAAGTTCTTCCATCATCGTAAGCTTATCAACGCGGGAGTTCATATCAATAAAGTCAATGATAATCATACCGCCGATGTTTCTAAGTCTTAATTGGCGTGCAATTTCGTGTACTGCTTCGATATTGGTTTTGAGAATTGTTTCATCCTGCGTTGCAGAATTTGTAAACTTTCCGCTGTTAACGTCGATTACGGTCAGGGCTTCTGTTGTCTGGATGAACAAATAACCGCCTGACGGCAGATTGACTTTCATCTGTAATGCAGCTTTGATTTCTTTGTGAATATCCATTGCAACGAGCAGAGGTTCAGAGCCTTTATAAAGGGTTACATTGATATTTTTATTCATGTGCCAGTTTTGGAGGATATTTTGAACCCTGTTGAGAGCAAAAGCTGTATCAACAATGATTTCCTGAGTTTCTTCGTTGCAGGCTTCTCTTATAACCCTGTAAAGCAAGTCCTGGTCTCTGTACAGAAGGCTTGGCGGAGTAAGACTTTCAGCGGAAGTTACAATGTTATTCCATTTTTCAAGAAGGATTTCCAAATCCTCTTGAATGTCAGCCTCTGTCTGACCTTCCGCTTCTGTTCTTACGATAATACCTACGCCCACCGGCTTAAGAAGGTTTACAACAGACTTAAGTCTTGCTCTTTCTTTTGCAGAGGTGATTTTTTTACTTACATTAATCCCTGCCTCATTTGGCATAAGTACCAAAAATCTTCCGGGAAGAGAAATCTCTGTTGTAACTCTAGGCCCTTTATGGCCTGTAGGTTCTTTAACAACCTGTACAACAAGCTTCTGTTTCGGCTTTAATTTGTCCTGCAAAGCGCCTTTTCCGGTTACATCCTGCGCGTGTAAAAAGCCCATTTTGTCCGAGCCTACATTAACAAAGGCTGCTTCAATTGACGGGAGAATGTTTTCAACCTGCGCGAGGTAAACATCTCCTAAAATAATTTCCCCTCTGTGAACATAAAATTCGGCAACTTTGCCGTTTTCCATAACCGCAGCAATATTATCGCGCTCAGCTATGACTATTTTATTAGCTACTGCATCTTTCATATTGTTCAAATCCTTTTCTTTTTGGGGCAAATCCCCATTGCTACATCTCGTTGAGGTTTTCGTCAAGGAATCTCATTCTTGTTATTTCAAATATTTGCTCTGAATTTACAAGCTTCATTAAATCATCCGCTCTCAAAGCAGGGATGTCAGAACCTTGACCGGTTTTTAAGATTATAAACAGACTGTCGCTTCCAAATCTATATGAACCTATAGATTTTTTAATATCTGTTGTTTTTTCAAAACCTTTCTTGTTTTTCTTTGTGAGTAAAATTTCACTCAAAGACAAAACCTTATTTACATCATACCGGAATTTTTCAAAATTGTAAAGAGAGCTCTCATTTGACTTAAAATATGGTGTAATCTTATATTCAGCCCATTGAGCTGCTATATCTACAGGAGTGCAGTGTCTGTCCACCTGCTCGACACGGGTAATTTCTGCGCCTTTTGGGAGATTCGGGTTAATAATATTTTTTACCTCGTCCGGAGACAAATTATCGTAGATTTCTATATCAACGAGTTCACCCTCGCTCTGGGCAAACAGCGGGAGTGCAATCCCCATAGACACTTTCATTGTAGGGTTAAACCCGAGCGTATAAGCCATATTTAGCCCTGTTCTTGCAAGAACTTTATGGAAAGTATTCTGCCAGTCAAGGTGCGAAAAATACCTTAAAAGTCCTTTTTTAGTTATTTTAAGCCGATATCTGTAAATCGGGATATTCGGATCCGGATGTGCTCTTGACGGGTCTTCCGGTTTTATGTTAACAATCTCCTGAGCTTCGGCGGATGCCGTATAAGGTTTTGCTAAAACCTTATGTGTCTTTAAAGACGGACAAACACCGCAATTTACGCACTTATGCTCACAGGTGGGGGTGAATATAAACGGCTGTGCGCCTTCTGTGCGGCTGAAAGCGTCTTTGTATTCATTTTGCAGCCATTCTTTGGATAATCCGACATTTATAAAATCCCACGGAAGGGGTTCATCCAGCCCGTAAGCTTTTTGCGCCGGCTCTTCCAGCGAGAATCCGCATTCTTCCGCAGTTTGAGCCCAGACATTTTTATCAAAATGTTCGCCCCACGCGTCAAGATAACATCCTTTTTTATACAAAGCCTCAATATATTTGCACAAATCCCTGCTGCCGCGTGTTAGAACAGCTTCTATTTGGGAGACAAATTTGTCGTGGTAATTTATTTTTAAACCCTTAATATGTTTTGTTTTTTCCTTAAGATAGCTTATATGCGCCGTAACTTCCTCTAAATCCATCTGGGGACACCATTGAAGAGGTGTAAAAGGCTTCGGAACAAATATTGAAAGCGTGCATGTAATCTCAAATCCGTGATTAAGCCCCTTTTCTTTTTTTATCAGCTTTGAGCGGTATTTGATTTTATTCAGAAGCTCTGCCATCTCATCCATATCTTCAAGAGTTTCTGTCGGAAGCCCTGCTATAAAGTAAAACTTGACCTTTGACCAGCCGTTTTCGTACAGAGTAAGCGCTGCATTAAGAATTTGCTCTTCAGAGATATTTTTCTTAATCAAATTCCTTAGTCTCTGGCTTCCTGCTTCAGGCGCGAGCGTCATTGTAGACTTTCTTACGGACTGCATTAAATTTGCAAGCTCAAGATTGAATCCGTCAATTCTCTGGCTGGGAAGAGAGACAGAAATCTTGCGTTTGTTAAAATCAACCGCGAGCTCTTTTATAACCTCGTTAATATTTGAATAATCGTTAGATGACAAAGAAAGCAGTGAATACTCGTCATATCCTGTATTATTCACAAGCTCTTTTGTGATCTTAATAATATCCTCTGCAGAACGTTCTCTGACCGGCAGAGTAACGTGCCCGGGCTGGCAGAAACGGCACATTCTTCCGCATCCGCGCCTTATTTCTACAATGGCTCTGTCATGCACAGAGCTTGAAAACGGTATTGGATAAGAAGTCGCGGCATTTTCTAAGGTCAATTGTGCAACTCTTTTTTCAACAGGATTATTTATTGAATCACTCCAGCACCCTTTAATCTTGCAAAGCTCTGCTATACGTTCTCTGCGTGGTAAACCTTTTGTTTTTTCCAAAACTTCGCAGACTTCAACCATCATATCCTCGCCGTCTCCGATACAGAAAACATCAATAAATTCGGCAAGAGGCAGAGGATTAAAAGCACAGGGGCCGCCTGCCAGAACAATCGGCTCTTCGTCTTTTCTCTCATCATTTCTGACAGTAATTCCGGACATCTCAAGCATTTTTAATACCGTTGGATAAGAAAGCTCATATTGCAAAGAAAATCCGACACCGTCAAAATCCTTAAGTGCGCGTTTTGATTCAACACCGTAAAGAAATTCAGGCTTAAAATCCGGCTCAGGCGCGTAGGCTCTGTCTGCCATCATATTTTTTTGAGCATTAACCCTATCATAGATAATTCTTACGCCGAGGTTGCTTATCCCGATTTCGTATTTGTCCGGAAAAACAAACGCAAACCTTACTGATGCCGTATCAAAATCTTTGTTGTACGACAAAAACTCCCCGCCTACGTACTGATACGGTTTTGTTGCCTTATATAAAGCCTCGTGCTGATCTCTGAAAAAACAATTCATAAATCTATATTAGCACGAATAATCGTGTAGTATAAAATTATTCTGAAATCCTGTTTTCGACTTTTACATAACAAAGTTTGCGAGTTAATAAATTATATAAAAAATTAATGAAATTAAGCATAGTAATCTATCCTCTTTTTGCTTTGTAACCTTTCGGCCTCTGCTTTAATTGCTTTAGCCTGTGATGCGACTCTGTAATCCTGCGGTGACGGGTCAGAAGGTGCCATCGCTGAACTTATGACAGTATTAGCATTATCGATTGTTCTCTGCGGATTTTTAGGATTCAAAGACGGCATTTTTATTGAAACATGTCCGCCAATTGGAATACCTTCCGCATTTTTCTCGATAACAATCGGGCCTGCAAGCGAGCCGCCCGCGTTTTTATGAGCAAGTTCATGCGCATAAATCTCTGCATAATTCTTACGAATCAATGCCTGTTTTTGTTGGTTCATTATTGACGAGATACTAACCATATACACTTCCTGTTTGTTTATGTTTAATCCCTGGAAATTTTATTATACAACTTTTTAAAAATTATGCAAGAGGGTCGGACAAAATTATATAAAATACAATTATAGACCACTTGGTCTAAGGGATGAAAAAAAATTTAATCCTTAGATTGATGTTACCCGCTTAAATATATAATAAACTACTAGTGTAGACTTGGTAGGTAGAAATATAATCGGAGAGAGGTAGCGTAAGATGAATCTTACGGGCTTGGATATAACTTTACAGCGTATTAATGCGATTGAAAACAGGTTTCAATCCTTAATGTCGTACGGCGTACAGCCGGATAGTGATTTCCAGAAAATCCTCGACTCTTCAATCTCCAATAAAAAAGACACAACCTCCAGAAGTGAAATTAATGAGCTTATTGAAAAATACGCAGACAAAAACGGCTTGGATTCAGATTTTGTAAAAGCAGTAATCAAGCAGGAATCCGGTTTTAATCCGAACGCTACATCAAAATGCGGTGCTATGGGACTTATGCAGCTTATGCCGTCGACGGCTCAGGGCTTGGGAGTTACAAATGCTTATGATGCAGAGCAGAACATTGAAGGCGGAACAAAATATTTAAAAGGTTTGATGGACAGGTTTGATAATAACAAGTCGCTTGCGCTTGCGGCTTACAACGCGGGGCCGAATGCGGTTAAGAAATACGGCGGAATTCCTCCTTATATGGAAACCCAAAACTATGTAAAAAGCGTTCTAAGCAATTACGACAAAATGAAAGCCTCGGGGGTAGGGGTAAATGAAGGGGTAAATGCCGGTGTATATGGAGGTAGAAACGAATGATTGTAAGAAGTTTTGAATCCGCTGCAAACGGTATGCTTGCTCTTATGGATATGAATGACAATACTGCAAACAACCTTGCAAACGTTAATACATACGGCTATAAAAAAGGTTCTCTAAGGTTCAAAGACGTAATGCAATCAGCAGTATATTCTCAAAAAGACTCAATCTTAAGAAATGATTCTAACAGGTATCTTGGTACAATAAGCTGCGGCAGTGAATCAATGCAATACACTCACGATTTTTCGCAGGGCGCACTGACAAAAACAGCCAATCCTTATGATGTTGCAATCGAAGGTGACGGATTTTTTAAGATTCAGGATGTAGACGGTAATATCTCATACACAAGAAACGGTTCTTTTGTAGTAGACAGAGGGTACTGGCTGAAAACAAAAGAAGGAGAGTTTGTTCTTGATGTTAACAACAGAAGAATAAGAATGCTTCCTGAGGATATGGACGATGAGACCGCCTTTAGAGACAGAAAAGATATTGTTATAGCAGAAAACGGCAATATTGAAATAAATTCTTATAACCAGAAGATTCCGCTTCAAACAATCGGAATCTGGGATTTTTCAGACAAAGACGATTTATTTGAAATCGGTGATACAAAATTCGTACCGAGAGATCCTATAAATAATCCGGAACTCCGGTCGGAAAAATTTTCTATACAGCAAGGCATGCTGGAACTTTCAAATTCAAACGTAATCAAAGAGATGATTAATACAATACAAACATCAAGAAATTACGAGAGTTTGACAAAAGTAGTAAGCACAAACAGCGATATGCTTACAACAGCAGTATCAGTAGGAAGGATAAGGACATAGGTGAAGCGTGAAGCGTGAGGCGTGAGGCGTGAAGCATACAATATGAAATTAAATAACAATAAAATATTTTAAAACGAACCCTTCACCCTTCACCCATCACCCTTCACGAAAATAAAAAAGACGAGGATAATAAACCATGTTAAGAGCATTAACAACAGCAGCAACAGGCATGATAGCACAGCAAAACTATCTCGATGTTATTGCAAACAACGTAGCAAACGTTAATACAACCGGATTTAAAAAATCAAGAATAGAGTTTCAGGATTTGCTATCACAAGCCGCCAGAACTCCGGGCGCCTTAATGAATCAGGGAACTTACCAGCCGGTTGGTATTGAAATCGGGCTTGGTGTAAAAACTGCCGCTACAACAAGAGTTTTTACACAGGGGATTGCAATTTCTACAGGCAGACAGCTTGATATAGAAATTGAAGGCGAAGGCTTTTTACAGGTTATGAAAGAGGACGGCTCTCTTGCGTACACAAGAGATGGCTGCCTGCAGGTGGATTCTCTGGGGCAGTTGTGTACAAATGACGGTCTTTTGATTCAGCCGTCTGTTTCAATCCCGCGTGACGCTACAGAAATCACCATTACTCAGGACGGTAATATTTCCGTAACACTTCCGGGACAGACGCAGCAGTCAATCGTGGGTTCTCTTCAATTGGTTAAATTCCAAAACCCTTCCGGCTTATTATCAATCGGACATAACCTTTACAAAGAAACCCAGGCTTCCGGAAACCCTGTTCAGGATACACCGGGGCAGAACGGTTTGGGTTTAATTCAGCAGGGAATGCTTGAAGGATCTAATGTGCAGATTGTTGACGAGCTTGTCGGCCTGATTAAGGCAGAACGCGCGTTTGAATCTAACTCTAAAATAATTAACTCTTCAAGCAACATTCTGCAATTGACAAACAATATGGCTTAGTGAAAGTTGAATAGTTGAAAAGTAGTTATAACGAACTCTTCACGCTTCACGCCTCACGCTTCACCCGGTAAAGCAGCAGGTTGGGCTTTCTGTCCGATAGAACAAAAAAGGAACAGGGGAGTATTTTGAAAAAAATTTTAACAGCGGTTTTAATATTGTTGACTGGCTCTCTGAGCGTAAATGCCCAGATGGTTTCATCATCTGAGGTTAAAGCTTCTGTTGCTAAAATTCTTGAAGAAAACTACAAAAAAATGGGAGATGTCGAGGTTAAAGTCTCGGCAACACCTTTTGCACAGCTTCAGCTTCCGGACGGCAAAGTCTCATATAAGATTGTCTCGGGCGCTGATAAAATTGTGCCGAGAGATATTAAAAGGGTCGATGTTTATGTAAACAATGCGTTTA
The DNA here is from genome assembly GCA_944325815.1 of Candidatus Gastranaerophilales bacterium. GTDB lineage: Bacteria > Cyanobacteriota > Vampirovibrionia > Gastranaerophilales > Gastranaerophilaceae > CAG-196. Next base: position 723 of record CALVBV010000028.1, on the reverse strand, counting down.
TAAAATCCCTGAATCTTCCGGTGCAGACAGTCATTTATAAAAACGTTCTTGTTGCAAATGATTTCATAAACCGCGAACAGGCGCTGACCAAGGATTGTGTAAGCGTAAAAAAAATGGACGTTTCGATGAAGATGGACTATGTTCTGGGAGAGCAGGCTCTGAATAAAGAAATGAGCGCAAAAAAAGCTTTCCAAAAAGGCGAGATTATTGATAAAAGATTCGTAAAAATGCGTCCCGATGTTATAAGAAACGGTGAAGTCAGGATATTTTTTGTGTCAAATGACGCGGTAATGATTTCTATAGATGGAACTGCGATGGCAGACGGGATGTGCGGAGATTATATAAACGTTGAAAACAAAAATTACAAAAAAGTTTATAACGGTAAGGTTATCGGAGAAAATAAAGTATTAGTAAATATTTAATTTTGTATTTGTTAGGTTTAACTCATACAACTCACACCTCACCATTCAGAGAGTAGGTTTGGTGAAACCTTACAAATAACTTTCCTGTCATTGCGAGGACGATTAGTCCGAAGCAATCCAGCCAATTAATAACTACTATATTTTAATCTAAAATACAGAAATACAAATCCTGCCAATCGGGGTTATTCAATTCGATTAATTCAAGTTTTGATTTTCTGTTGCCACCTTTAAGTTGTTTTTCACGAGCTATTGCAGAATTAATATTTGCATAAACTTCATAATACCCTAATTTATCAACCCC